>DFQD01000052.1:0-3416 GCA_002377605.1 Gammaproteobacteria bacterium UBA3498
TCACTTCTCTGGGGGATACCAATAAGTAATCGTCACATCCTCGATGCGACGCCACCGATTTCCGCGAAAGCGAGGTCGAAAGATCATCATTTTTAGGGCGTCTTGCGCATCTACCTTGGCTTGAACCGTATCTGGTTCCGATGATTCCGCATCAGGTATTCTGGTATCACCGCGAGACCGGATGGTGAAGCGCAAATCAGCTCGGTGTAACTCCATCTCTAGATCCAACAAAACTTCTGGAGGCGTGGGTTTGGCGGCATTTAAGAGAGATTCATTCCATGCTACAAAATTTCCTAGGTGCACAACAGGATCATTACCCTCTTCGCCGCGTATATAGCGATAACCTGAGGCGTTTTGGGCAGCAATCGCATCTTCCATAGTGTAATAATACTCAGTTTCCGGAAGAACAATGGGGCGGGAAAAGAAATCAGCAATTTCCTGTTCGCTTTTTCCGGCTTCACCAAACAGCTCCATCGCTTCCCTGTATGATCTCTGTGCTAACCCAATTCCCAGCAACATTCGAAAATCGCCTTCATAGACTGCTGCCATGGCGTCAGCTTCAATATCACTGGATTGTTGAATAATTTCACGAATGTCTTTTACTATTTCATAACCTTGTCTTAGATAGTCCGTAGGTTGAATCGCTTCCATTTCAAAGATGTCTTCGTATGCATTAGCACCGAGTTCGTCATGGGAAAATAAATAAGTAAGTAGATGATACTTCTCAATTGCGGCCTTATAGAGATAAGGAATTATCTTGTGACTTTCTTCACCTAACTCATCTTCAGCTATTTGTAACATGTCATCCAGAATTGCCCGGGAGATGCGAAAGTGGTTAATACGATCTATCTTTTCCCCTAGGTTCAAGGCAGTGAAATGCCAATGGCGCAGCTGATCCATCGCTTGCAACTTTTGTATAGTTGTTGATTCAGGATTCTGCAAATAGACGAACTGAATGTTTTCAAAATTGTTAGTAGCAGCCTCAAGATCATTCATGCGTACATTGTTAACAATCTGACTTTCTACAACTGGAACCTGACTGAAAGTGTCAGGTCCTTCAGCAATACGCAGAAGCTGTATCTGGCGATTGAGAATCGTATTAGCTTCAACTAGATTTCCAATCTCAGTATAAAGATCAGAAAGGATATTCAATGGCTCAATCAATGAATGATCGAAAGGGCCGAATTCGGTTTCCAATTCTGCTATCTGTTGCAGATAAAGCTCGATCTGTTCGGTTTGTTGAATGCTTTGACCAACGGATGAGTCAGTTTCTTCTGCTGCTCTCACTGAAAAGGTGATAGTGAAAAAGAGTACTATTAAGAAATAACGGAAAGGCGTTAGGCGCTTATCTATAATGTTTGTAGTTAATGCGAGAACTATTTCTAACAATGTTCTCATGAGCCACTACCTTTAAGAAACCAGTGTTGGTTTTAAGAATGACCTGAATTTGTGGATTAGCTTTGCCGGGTGGTTAATCCGGCAAAGCATAACTACTTATTATTTCAGATTTGAGTAATCAGTCGAACTCATCATATAAGCTTCAATCGAGAGAGGAACTGGATACTTTGCTAACAATGCCTCCCAGGCTGGATCAGCGGCAAATGCTGCCCACACTTCCTGGCGGTGAGCCCGATCACGATAGGCTAGCATCCAGACTAGAGTGTTTGGGTCATCTAATCGCTGCCATACTGCAACAACCTCAGCACCATGTTTCTCAAAGATCGCCACTTCTTCTTCACGAAAACGCTGATGAAGATTGTCGATACCTCCGGAACCATCGGACGCGGCTGGCTCCGCCGTATACATGCGTAACTCAAAGCAACGCGCACTAGGGTCTACATTATTGGAGAGCTCATCCGAAAGATCTCCTGCAGGTCCACATGGTTGGGGAGCTTCGCCGGCATTGGCGAAGCTTACTAACCCAACACTTAGGAGTAATGTAATTGCAATTCTTTTCATTTTTTTCTCCGTGAAAGTTTTTAATCTAATTTGAAATCTCTTTTTTGGCATCTCTATTTTTGATAGAGCAATACGAATTTGTCTGTTCTACCTTGGATAGCAGGATCAAATACGCCGATATCTAACGGATCATTTTCGTTGCTGTGAAGATTGGAACTACGTAATAGGGTTAGCCCAGCACCTTCTGCCAAGTCAACAATATGACCTTCATAAATTCTATGGAGACTACCACCTATATCAGTATCAGAATCAGAAGCCGCGTTATGATCAATTGTCAGAAATACACCACCTGGTTTCAGGACTCGAGCAATTTCAATAAATGTATCTTCTGGATCACCAAGGTTTTCACCACCGGGACTGAACCATAGCTCATGAGGACCCAAAATCCAGGTAACCATATCGATAGAGTTATCTTCGGCCTCCAAGTCATCGAAATTTACTAAGCTAGAGTCCACGTTAGTGAGACGGTTATTTGCCAGGCGAGCATCTGCTTCTTCGCTGAAAAAGCTATTAATAGCCGGCGGATTTTGTCTTATTACACGGCCATTTGATCCTACTGCACGAGACATGATTTCAGTGTAATAACCACCGCCGGCTTCCATTTCCAGAATGGTCATGCCCTCTTCAATACCTGCAAAAGCCAGAACTTCCAAAGGCATACGGCGTGCATCATCTGCGGCATCTTCACTCATTCTGGCGCTATCATTCAAAGCGTTATGCACTATTTCAGCCGAACTGGCAGCTTGTGCCACTGCGCCTGCTAGTAGAAAACTAAGACCGGCACCCGTCAAAAACAATCTTTTTAGAATTTTCATGTGGTACTCCTGCTTATAAAGCTCAATTCGATCTAAAAGCGAGCGCGAAAACACCTCGCCTTAGGGAGTACTGAGTGTATAGGAAAATCTGATAGAAAAGCAGTAAGAGCGTCAATTAAGGCCAGACCAAGTCTGAAAGATGTGGAACCCGCTCTACCAGGGGAATCACTTGGGGGATATAAAGCTCGGTGAAGGCCTTTGCTTCTTTGTGCTGAGTAAGATCAGCAGCCGTTTGCCATTGCTCAACCAACATAAATTGTTGTCGATCTGTCTGAGAGTGATAGACCTCGAAACGCTCACAGCCAGGTTCTTCAATAGACAATCGTGCTTGTTCAGTAAGCAGTTCTCTTACTGTGGCAACATCTTCAGGATTCTTAACCGTAAGCAATACGTTGTTGTAAATCATTCCTTGGTCCTTGTTCTCCGCCATATTAAATAATGAAACAGAGTACCCCATGTCACAATTTCCAACAATTTACACTCGCTCCTTTGAGGGATAGGGAATAAAGGATAGAATCGGCCCCTGATTTTAAAACGAGAAAGAAATGTTCAGACGCCTGAAAAATTGTCACAACGTTGATGACTTGAGACTCCTCGCCAAGCAGCGGCTACCCGGTCCTATTTTTCATTATATTGATGGTG
>DFQD01000052.1:3719-28264 GCA_002377605.1 Gammaproteobacteria bacterium UBA3498
ATTGATGGTGCAGCAGATGATGAGGTCACATACCAGCGTAATACCAGTGCATTTGACGACTGTGATCTGGTGCCAAATATATTAGCGGGTGTCGAAAATATCGATATGTCAGTTACAGTCTTGGGACAAAAGTTAGATATGCCAATTTTTTGTTCGCCAACTGCTCTCCAAAGATTGTTTCATCACGACGGTGAAAGAGCAGTAGCAAAAGCAGCAGAAAAATATGGCACTATGTTTGGTGTTTCTGCTTTAGGCACAGTCTCTTTAAAAGAAATCGGTGAAACCATTTCAACACCGAAACTCTTTCAATTTTATTTTCATAAAGACCGTGGCCTTAACGATGCTATGGTAGAAAGAGCGCAAGAAGCAGGATTTAATGCACTGGCATTAACAGTAGATACTATTACTGGTGGCAATCGAGAAAGAGATCTCTATACCGGATTTACTTCTCCTCCCAAACTAACTCTGAATAGTTTAATGAGCTTTGCTGTACATCCTAGCTGGGCACTGAATTACTTTTTTCGTGAAAAGTTTGAACTCGCTGAACTAAAAGACTTTATACAAAAAGGATCAAATATTGCGATTTCAATCGGCGACTACTTCGCCGAAATGTTGGATCAGTCAATGAATTGGGCAGATGCAGAACAACTGCGAGCGAAGTGGGGCGGACCTTTTTGCTTAAAAGGTGTTATGAGCGTGGCGGATGCAAAGAAAGCTGTGGATATTGGTGCCGATGCAATCATGGTTTCCAATCATGGCGGAAGACAGCTAGACGGGTCCCGGTCTCCATTCGATCAGATCAGTGAAATCAGCGATGCTGTTGGCGATAAGATTGATGTTATTCTCGATGGCGGAGTGCGCCGTGGGACTCACGTTCTAAAAGCAATCGCCGCAGGAGCAAAAGCGTGTTCCGGTGGTCGCATGTATCTTTATTCTCTCGCCGCGGCAGGTCAACCAGGCGTAGAAAAAGCACTCGGTAATTTACGTACAGAAATCGAAAGGGACATGAAGTTGCTGGGCGTTACAAATGTCTCCCAAATTAATCGAACGATGTTGCGGTATCGTTAAATTTAATCAATCTCTCTAGAATGTAATAGGAAAAGCTATGGTACCCATCGCACCTGAGTCTAAGACTCGTATTGTGCGTGGTGACAACCGCGCCGCATACGAAGAAGAAGCTATCAAGAAAGTGCTCGATAGTAGTTTCCTTTGTCATGTTGGGTTTACCGTTGATGGTGAGGCGCGCATCATTCCCACCGCTTATTTACGCATTGACGATGCAATTTATTTGCACGGCCATCTGAAGAACCAGATGATGAACGCTCTGCTAAATGGGCAGACTGCAAGTATTTGCGTAACTTTGGTAGACGGGCTTGTTCTAGCCCGTTCCGGGTTCAAACATTCTGTAAACTACCGTTCAGTAACCTTATTTGGCAAAGCAGAAACCGTTGCAGACGAAGTAAAAGAAGAGGTTCTAGATAAGTTTATCGATTACATGATTCCAGGTAGAGCAAGTGAATTACGTAAAACAACGCCGCAAGAGCTCAATGCAACTCTAGTTGTTAAGATTCCAATCGATGAGGCGGCTGCCAAGATTAGAACAGGCCCACCCCTGGATAAAGAGCCAGACTATGAAACCGATATTTGGGCCGGTGTGGTGAATTTGGAGACTCGAATTACTGAAGTTGAAGATTGTCCGAAACTAAAGTCTGGCATTACAGTTCCCGAACACGTCACGAATTACGTGGACAAAAAGATTTTATTCGATTAAATCTCATATTCGAAATTATTATGCTCTTCGAACTCGGAGAAGCTGAATGAAAGTAACAATAAAGTGGCTTGGAATTTCACTAGCGACCGTGGGGCTAAGCGCGGGATTGTTTTTCGTTTACATGCGAATACATGATGGCCCCATCGAGTTCTGGCCTGGATTTACCATAAGCACCGGTGGGCCTTTTCGTAGTGGTGAGTATGCTCCTCCTCCCGATGATTGGACCTTTCTTAAAGAACGAGAAGAGATAGAGATGGAAACTCTCAACCTCGGAACCAGTAAAACTATCTGGACGACTGTAGTTGACGGAAGGTTATTTGTGGCAAGTGGTCGCCGTCAGACCTGGTATGGTCAATTATGGAAGCAATGGCCCCAACGGGTAGTTGACGATGACAGAATAATTCTTCGGGTTGACGATACGCTCTATGAGCAACGTCTCATACCAATTACTGAAGGTGAAATCATTCTGCCAGTATTACGTGAATCCTGGCGCAAGTATGGGCGCGGCTCGGAACCCACTTCCGATCTAGCAGTAACCCAAGAATTTATGTGGCTATTCGAGATTGTGGATCGAGAGACTTAGTTAATCAGGAAGGCGAAAAGCAAAAACATAACCGCCTAAAGGGTCTTCTTCCTCAGCCTGCAATGGTATGTATCCCGAACCACGAGTGGAATTAAACACTGGTACTACTACGATAAGAGTTTGTTTACCTTTAGGTGATAGGTAAGTCATCGGTGTTCCCTGTGCGGTATAAGGAATCGAATAGTTCCACAGTTCCTCGCCATTCATTAAATCAGTAGCTCGAACAGTATTATCAAAAGCTCCTGCGCTAAAAATAAGCCCTCCCGCAGTTGTGACAGTACCACCTGTCTGGGGCGTTCCAACTGTTAATGGTAACCCTGTTGGAATATTTAAAGGTCCGGTTTCTTTTGCAGTACCGATTGGTTTTTGCCAGAGCAATTCCTTAGTTTCTAAATCTACAACGCCAAGTGTTCCATAGGGTGGTTGCATACAAGGAATATGCAAAGGAGACATAAAGCGCTGCGTATTATGGCTATAAGGAGTTCCGAGTTGACTTCCAACTACACCCTCCGGCAATTGATCTCTCGGCGTAAGTGTTAATTGGTTTGCCATGTAAAGTGGATTAACGATCATCAGATTGTTCGTTTCATCAACACTTATTGATCCCCAGTTAAATCCGCCGGTAGCGCCAGGATTTTGCAAAATCGTCCCAACACCTGGAACAGTAAAATGACCTTCATAACGCATCTTGCGATACTCTATGCGACACCAAAGCTGATCCAAAGGGGTCATGCCCCACATTTTAGTTTCATCTAATTGCATGCGCCAAATTGGCAAATCCATACTGAATGGTTGCGTAGCAGCAACGTAATCTTCTGGTACACCGCCGGTCTGAGGGACTGGAAGTTCCTGAATATCGAAAATTGGTTCGCCAGTTTCGCGATTTAGAATAAATACTTCACCGCGTTTAGTAGGCTGGATGACTGCTCTAACTTTCTCACCGTTGTCTCCAGGTAAATCAATAAGTGTTGGTTGCGAAGGAACATCGTAATCCCAGATGTCATGGTGTACGGTTTGATAAGACCAACGTACATTACCTGTGGCACCTTCAATAGCTACAACTGAACTGGCGTATTCATCACTGACTTCCATTCGATAACCGCCGAAATAATCAGGAGTCTCATTGCCAGTCGGCGCATAAATCAATCCAAGCTCTTCATCGACACTGAACAGTGACCAAACATTAGGCGTGCCACGGGTATACACTTCACCTCTTAGTGGTTCTGTAGTAATTGTTGGGCGACCCATATCCCAGGCCCAAGCAAATTCACCAGAAATTGCGTTGAAAGCACGCACCACACCTGAAGGGGGACCTACGGATCGATTGTCGATAACCCATCCACCAACCACAGCATTGCCACTTACAATTCCCGGCGGCGAAGTTTGGAAATTAGCAATGCGCGGATCATTACCCATGCCAATAGTCAGATTGATCTCGCCCTGATCACCAAAAAAGGAACAACGTTCACCGGTTAAAGCATCGACTGCGATTAATCTAGCATCGGTAGTATTAGTTAGTATGCGAGCCTGACATTCGCCATCATATTCTGGCGGAGCTTCATAGTAAGAAACTCCACGACAACCAGTTGTGAAATAACGGGCCTGCGCCAAGTGCTCTGGGTCAATGAGTGGATCGAATTGCCAGGCTAGTTCTCCACTTTCAGCATTAAGAGCAACTACACGATTGCCGCCAGTACAAGTATAGAGCAGTTCTCCAACCATAAGTGGTGTTGCCTTAAAAGCGCCACCTGCTCCGGTTCGGTAAGTCCAAGCAATTTCCAGATTCCCAACATTGGAAGAATTGATTTGATCCAAAGGGGAGTAGCGTGTGCCTTTTGCAGAGTTACCATAGCTAGGCCAATCTGTATTAGTGTTTACCGAATTAACACCACTACGGGGACTCATGTCCTGTACTTCAAATCCAGTTCCTTCTGCGAACACATACGCAGTTACGACAATCGTTAGAGGAATTGAAGCTTTCGCAATAGACGAACTGAATAATTGTGGCGGATTACCATGATGAAGGTCATTACGAATCCAGGGAGTTAGAAATGGAATCCCCAATACAGCCCAAGGAAGAATTCTTGGCGCTAAGGCCCAAAGATTTGTGCCCGCCTCCATAAAGGACCAGGCAATGGTGAAAAACAACAGAAAACCGTATACATGTGAGCCTAGGGGATCTCTTTCCAAAAGTCTCCACGCAGAATACGCAAGAGCTAGCCCCGCGAATGAATAATAAAACGATCCGCCGAGCAAGATTAATTGCAAACCACCAAGCAATAGCGGAGCTGCAACGACACCAAGGAATGCATAAAAAACCCGTGGAAAGTTTAAACGTCCGGACATGTGTTAAATCCTGAGAATCGAACCCAAGTTTATTTAAGTACCCACTTCTGTAAGCAACCGCCAGAAGGACTTAAGTCACACCCACTGGTTAAGCCGGCAAATATATTACCGAGGTTGTCTGCGGCCATCCCTTCAGGGCGAGTGCCAGGAACAAAAAATTGCAGAGAACCATTCACTCGACCAATTCGAATACCAACCTGGAAGCCAGGATTGCGTGCCATTCTTCCACCGCCTTCAGGAGAAATCGCCGGTCCAGGGATCGGCACTCCCGATTCTGAATCCGCAACAACTAAAGTTCCATCTTCTAAAACTGTTATACCGCTGGGTCGACCAAAGTGCCGCCAATCATCAAGAAAATTTAACTCCTGATCGAGTATCTGCACGCGATTGTTTGATCGATCGCCAACAAACACACGGCCATCAGCATCAATTGCCAGAGTGTGCGGCCCCATGAATTCTCCGGGCCCTGCTCCCATGCTCCCAACAGAACGAACAAACTCCCCATTAGGAGTAACTACTACTAATCGATCACCATCTTGTTGTGCGTTGGAAGGACGAGGCCAGTGCCCATCAGCGATTAATATATTACCGTCAGGCATGACCGAACACGCGGTCGGTCCGATAAACGTCGTTTCGCTGGCGCGAGAAACACCGGCTTCACCAAGACTCAATAAATGCTCACCCTCTTGCGAGAACTTATGGATTTGAAAACCTCTACCGGCAGTGGAAGGATCGTCTCCAAAAGGACCGCTATCACCAGCCCAGAGATTGCCATCATTATCCATGCAAAACCCGTGGGCCTGGACAATCATGCCATCACCAAAACTCTTGGTAATCTGTCCATCCGCATTAATGTAATTAATTGGCGGTTCGGATCTAAACATCATCCACAAACCACCCGTGTCGTCAGGTATTAACCCAATTGCAGCGCCCCATTCTTGTCCAGGCAATAGAGTTGGCCAGCTTTCTACCAACTCATAGGGATTATCCATGGTACTGGTAGGGCGCAGAGAAAGTTCCTGATTCTTTCGTACTTCATCTTCTGCTGTCTGAGCAGAAATTGAAACAGGATAAATAATTGAGAAAACTAGCGGGAATATTTTTAGGAAACGAAGTTTCATTTCTTACTCCTTCTGTTTTTATTATTAAAGTAAATTATTGCGAAATTTAGCGCTTGTCCGAACTTAACGAATCCGTCATGAATTGGTCTTGGTTAACCGATCATAGTTCCACATTCGAACAGAGCGAGACCCATAACATTGATCGTCTATAAAAGTTAAATCAAGAACACCGTCATCGTTAGAATTGGCATTTAAAAAACTAGTCGTACTACAATAGTCCTTCTGCCGCTAAGCGCTCTTCGACCCTAGCACCGCGCAAGATATTTTCCATGCCGTAATTTCCTTCATGACATCCATACTCATAAAGAAGGCCAGCAACTTTAGTCATAGAAACTATGGCGGTGAACTTGTCAGTATAAGTAGATGGATCATCAAGTGTGAACTCATAGTCCACGGTAAATGGTCCAACCCGAGTAAATTTTTCTGTTAATACCTTGTCGTAAGAAGTGCCAGCTTGACCAAAGCTTGATGACAGACCGTTAAAGTTTTGAGTTACAACAACCAATGTATCGCCATCCCAATAACCGCGAGAATCGCCAGTATAGAATCTAATGTCATCATGCAAAGAATCCATTTCTTCTGCAGAGTCATACAAAGGAACAATCCGTGCGTCATGAATCATTTCAGTCATGAGTACAGCTGTATCCTTATTCTGGAAGATTTGCAGATTATTATTATAAAGACTCGGAACCATCGGTGGGCCGGCGTTAAAACCGATTATGCAACGCTCGGATAAGCCGCGATCTTCAGGACCATCAGCGCCAATTCCTCCGGCCGAAATTCTCACCGGACGAGTATCATTAGTAGTGACACCACCATAGACACCCTGTCGCGCGACCACGCCTTCCTGCAACTTAGGCATTCGGCCATCTGTGGGATAAACGATGTGGGAAGTTCGGACGTTTTCACCAATTCCTGCGTTCTCGACCCAGAAATCGTTGTAAGAGCCATCAACTCCTTCTATTGGTAATGCAGCATCGGAATTGGCATCCGCAGCGGCACGGCGTCTTGCAGCCTCTTCAACCTCTTCAGCTGTTAGAAACTGCCTGTCGCCAAAACGAGTTGGGCGCTGCATGGGAACATTTGAGGACCAGTTCCAGACCCCTTGTAAGTCTGGCTGGCCCCATTGCGTGCGAGGAACTTCATAGTCCTGAGCCGCTGCCGCGATCGATAAAATCGCAGTTACGATGAGTGAAATCAATGAGCTTATTGTTTTCATGAAATGCACCGTGATTCTAAAAATTCAGTGTCGATACAATAGCTCAATCTGCCCTGGAAAGCACGTGTTTCAAGCCATCCAGCGATATCTTCATGCCTTGTTCAACCTTCGCTGCAGCGCGTTCTGGAGCAATTTCCGTTGTCCAGGTGAACAGACATTTGTCCTCCTCCTGCGTCAATTGGATGGTCGCTAAATGGTGCTCCAGTGGGTTCGGAGTTTTTATCGCAGAATATTGCAGACGATGATTACCCCCATCGTTGACTAGAATCTTCTCCTGTATCTCTCCAATGCCTTCCATGGAAAAAGACCTGATTCCATCAGTTTCACTGATTTCATCCACCGCCGGAACCCAGTCAGAGCGCGTTACATCACTAATGATTTCCCAAACAGATTTCACGGAATGGGGTAATAATTCCTGCAATTCAACGATTTCCATCTTTCCCGCCTACTTAATGATTACGTTTTGTTAAGTCAATTTAGCATCGATTCAGATACTCATTAAACAATCTATTTTGTATGCTTAGAACACATTACCAATAGAGGATCAGATCACTGTCCTCTTGGGAAAATAAAAATACCAATCCCTAGGAGGTATCGATGAAACATCGGCGCCCGCAAGTCCGACTCTCTTTTCAATTTCTATTTTGTTTATTAGTCAGTGCTACTGCTTTTGGCCAATCTGGAAATTATGACTGGACCAGTCAGAATTTGAACATTCAAAACAGTCGTTACGCCGAACTTGATCAGATCAACAAATCAAATGTAACTAACCTAGCTGAATCTTGGACATATTCACCTGGACCACAGGACTCCATTCTGCAGGTCACACCTTTAGTGGCCAATGGAGTCATGTATCTTCATTCCGCTAACACAATGTTTGCACTTAATGCAGCCAGCGGAGAAGAACTATGGCGGCGACCGCTTGATCGCGGGCCTGCAGGCGGACCGGTAAGAGGATCCACATATGCCGAAGGACGAATATATGCCTATCGCGGAGCCGATCTTTACGCCTTCGATGCCGAAACCGGCGCAGAGATTCGGTCTTTCGGAGAGACTGGTTTCGTGCAAGTTGTGACCGATGCTCTTCGCCATAAGTACCCTGATGTTTATCCAAGTAATACTGATCCTATTAATCTGGGATATCGCTTAACTACTCCACCGACAGTACACGAAGGCAAGATGTATGTGGCCGCTGCTTTATCGGAAGGACACATTCCTGGAGGCTTAGTTATCCGCATCGATGCCATTACTGGGACCGTAGAATGGGTTTTTAATACAGTGCCACAAGTTCCCAGTGATTCAGGTTGGGAAATAGCACGTGATACCTGGGGAACTGGTCAGCGAGCAGGTGGCGGTGTGTGGACTCCACCCGCAATCGATACAGAGTTTGGGTTGGTCTATGTAAATGCAGGTAACCCTTCACCTGACTATGATGGCTCTGCGCGGGTTGGTGCTAACCTATTTACCAATGCCACTGTTGCCTTGGACATAAACACAGGTGAACTGGCATGGTATTTCCAAGCGGTACATCATGATCTTTGGGATTGGGATCATGTGACCGGACCTTTGTTGTTTGATGTCACTAATGAAGAAGGTGAAATAGTTAAGGGTGTAGCGGCTGGCGGTAAGAACTGTTTATTTTACATGTGGCATCGAGAAACCGGTGAGCCGCTTTTTCCAATGCCAGAAACTGCAATGCCAACAGAAACTGATGTACCAGGTGAGGTTGTTTATCCAACTCAACCGATTCCCCATAACGCTCGCGGTATTCCAATGGACCCCTTATGCGCAACTTACATTCCATTCAATGATCCAGAATTAGCAGCGCGCAGTAAGCAAATCTATACCCCTTATTCTCTGACAGAACCCTATATCGTTGCTCATGGAGGTTCGAGTTTTGGTTCAGCTTCATTCAGCCCAAGGACTCAACTTGTGTACATCACTGGTAAAAATGGTGCGATAAGTTTAACCGTTCGGCCTGTCGGTGACTCCTTAACTCCGGGGCCTGATAGTCGCGGTCATACTGAAAACTACGCAAGCCTGGATCGGGTATCAGAAGCCTACCCCGCATCTACAACCGTTTCTGCTTACAGCCCAGTAGACGGTGAGCAGGTATGGCAAGCAGAACTGCCTGCACAATCAGCAATCGGCGCAAGCGGAAACCTAGTTACTGCGGGTGATTTGATTTTTCAGGGACTAGAAAGCGGCGCTTTCCATGCCTTGGATGCAGAGAACGGCGAGACGCTTTTTGTTTACCAAACATCTAGGAGTATCAGGTCGAGCCCGTTAACTTACGCTGTTGAGGACAAGCAATATGTTACGGTAGTTTCTACAAACACTGTTGTAACACTCACTCTGCCCTAAAGCGTCTACTAAGAAAAAGGAATCAGTATGCGTGCATTAATTTTCGTATTATTAACTGTGTTGGCACTGCCACTACTTATTTGTGGATTGGTTATTTACACCTGGCGCGTCCGCCGAATTGTCATACCACAGAATATATCCGGCACAGCCCATGAGCCTTTTGGAGGCCGACTAGCAATGCATGTGGCGGGAACCTATAAAGACGAGGTTGCCTATAAAATAGCCCACCATACTCCCGGTTATGGTGGAATCGTTCGCTTCCTATTTTGGGATACATTAGGGTTCTGCGCCAAACTCAGCGGTTTTAAAGGCAGTTTTTTTGCTTATCCAGGCCCTCGGCCTTCGACCCTAATGACCATGATGTCACACCGCGCCTATTTTTTTAATCAATCCATTCAAGACGTCCTAACCAGAGAGGATAATCCCGCAACCCAATTGGTCGTATTGGGTGCAGGTTTTGACACCCGCTGTTATAACTTGCCAGAAGGCAAGGACTTCAAATGCTTCGAAGTTGATATGTCTCCAACACTTAAGGAAAAAAAACGAGCACTCCAGTTAGCTGAAGTTCCTCATAACCATGTAACCTTTGTTGAGACTGACTTCAACCAGGAAACCTGGATGGAATCACTGCTGAACTCTGGGTTCAACCCGAACCTAACTACTTATGTCCTTTGGGAAGGTGTCACAATGTATTTGGTTGAAGAGGCCGTTCGCGACACCCTTAATCTGATCGCATCTTTACCCACAGGCAGCGTAGTTGGCGCTGACTTTTTTTCCCAAGACCTTATTCAAGGTAATCCGCCTTTGGAGAAAATCAGCAAGAGCATGCATACGGGGATGAAATACTACAGTGAGGACCTCCAATTCGGTATACCAACAGGAGAAACTCTTTCTGAAGGACTTGAAGAATACCTGAGTGAAAGCGAGTTAAAACTTGCGCGCTTCGAGCACGTTGGTTCCACTGAAAAAGATAAGAAACCGCCCTGGTACTTCTTCGCTCATATAGAAAAACACTGATTACTGCTTTTCGTATTTTCGCAACCGCCATGGCGCGACATCTGCCGCGTAAATTACGGTATCGTCATGAGACGAACTTATGCCCGACGCACCTGATATGCGTGTCTGATCGGCTAGACCCAAATCAGGGTCTGGAATAAAGTATTGTAAATCGCCAGTACGAGCACTGCCTATATAAATACCTCGTCTGGTTCCAGGATTGGTATTCGCATTCGAAGTCGAGTCGGTAGAGTAAAGTGTATCAGTTGCTTTGTTGATATAAATTCCACTGGGTCTGCCGAAGTTTGACCATGCGTCAACAAAAGTACCATCCTGCTCAAAGATCTGAATTCGACTATTGCCGCGATCACCGACAAACAATCTTCCTTGCGAATCCATTGCAAGATCATGGGGTGTGCTGAATTCTCCCAGTCCTGACCCAGTCGTTCCCCATTCCAAAAGGTAATCGCCATTTGCCGCATACTTCACGATACGATTGTTCGGCCCTTCGCCATCGGCAACAAATATGTCTCCATTTTCAGCAACAATAACGCTTGACGGGCGATTGAATGTATATTGATCTTGACCAGTGATACCGGGCCGGCCCAAGGTCATCAACAACTCACCTTCGGGATCGATTTTATGAACCACAGCTCCCATTTCACCTGGAGTCAAAGCAACATCTGTTATCCACATGTTTCCTTCATGGTCGACATTAAAACCGTGTGGCCTTCCCACGAGTCCTGTCCCAAATCCAGCGAGAAATATTCCTTCAGGAGAAAATTTTAGAATAGGTGGATAACCAGACCAACGCCCCAGGCAATTGGCTGTCAATCCATCTGAATGCCCTGGCGCAACTAACGGGTCTCCTAACACCACTTTGAAACAGCGATGATAAACATAAACATTTTCTTCAGGGCCAACGCGAACCTGAATCATTTCTCCCCAACGACCATCGTTTAGATGTGGTGGTGGATTTGGAGCTTCTGCTAATCGATAGGGATTTGTTTGTGCACTGGAAAGAATCGGCAAGAGCAATCCAACTGAAATTGTAAATGCGCAAATTAATTTGGAAAGTAACATTTCAACTCCAGAAAGTTTCTCTAATTGGAACTGTAACTAGTTCAGAGAAATCGCTGCCACTGGCTGCCTCCATCAACAGCAATACCCGCTCCGGATACATAACGTCCTGTGTCTGATGATAAGTAAACAATCGCATTTGCTATATCTTCACCCTCACCAAAGGTGCCAAGTGGAATATTTTTAGTAACTTGTTTTTCAAGACCTTGCTGGATAATTAGCCGGTCCACTCCTTCCGTCCCCTTTATTGGCCCTGGATTAACCCAGTTTGCGCGAATTCCATATTTCCCCCACTCAACCGAAATAGTCTTCATTAAATTTTGTATGCCGGACTTGGCTGCTCCAGCATGCGCTGCTCCAGGCCAACCGAACTCAGCTTGCCCGGTACTAATTGAAATTATTCGGCCGCCATCCTTTGCAGCTTTCAAATGAATGAGCGCTGCTTGGCAGCTATTAAATGTGCCATTTAAATCAATCTCTATAACGGTGCGCCAACCATTCCAAGAAAGTTCTTCGGTAGGACAAATAAAATTTCCCGCTGCATTGCAGACAAGAATATCGATGCCGCCAATTTCATCTGCAAGCTCATCGAAAGAATTCTTGATACCATCAGGATCGCGTACATCGCCAGTGCGCCATGCGACATCAATTCCATCGTCTTCTTTAAATGCCCTAACTGCAGCTATAAGGTTTTCCTCTTTTCGAGAAACGATTCCAACCTTGGCTCCCAAGGTGCCAAGTTTGCGTACAATAGAACTACCTATACCGGTAGCACCGCCAGTTACGATTGCGCTTTTACCGTTTAATATTCCCTCTGCAAAACTCATAACTTCTTCTCCACTACCTTATTCTCCACTACCTTACTTATGGTCTTACTCGAACATATTTTTCAAAGCGCTGTCGACCAACTTGCCCCGCATAGATATTGCCTTCGTTGTCAGATGCTAAAAACTCAATGCCGCTGCCATTTTCAATTTCGTAATCGGGAATAAACTCGGTGACGTATCCGGTGGAAGCATCACCGATGCGAATGCCCCTCTCCCAACCTCGATTCCATTGTTCACCAGACATACCATCAGCCACAAAAATTTTGTCATTGTCATCAATCCAAATTCCACTGGGTCGACCGAACTGAGTCCATATATCTAATAGTTCACCGTTCTGATTAAAAATTTGAATTCGATTATTGCCCCGGTCAGCAACAAACAATCGACCCTGAGAATCCATTTTCAAATCATGGGGATCATTAAAGCCTCCACTTTCACGGCTTGTATCATCAACACCACCACCAAGTTGAAATAGAAACTCTCCATCGCTATTGAACTTAATAATGCGGTTGTTACCACCACGATGACCATCAGCAATCCAGAAATCACCATCGGGTTGCACGAGGACAGCTGCAGGTCCGTTAAAATGAGTTTCATCATCGCCCGGAACGCCGGCTTCACCCAAGCGCATTAATACTTCACCGTCCTGACTAATCTTAATGACCTGATGTCCCATACCTCGTTCCGCGCCAGGTGCTGCGCGAGCATCACCATCAGGGGCTCCTTCAGTAACCCAGAAATTGCCATCGGCATCCATGTCAAACCCATGGGGCCAGGCAAAAATACCTGCACCGATGCTCTTTACCGTGTTGCCTTCTTTGTCGAGTTTATGAATTGGATGATGATCAGTACCTGCGCATTGATTGGCACTGCAACGTTCAATAATCCATATGTGTTCACCATCGATATCAGGTTGTACTCCAGTTACTACTCCCATAGGCCTGCCGCCGGGCAGTTCACCCCAGTAATAAACAACCTGATAAGGATTGTCTTGAGCAAAAGTTAGTATTGGAATTATCGCTCCCAGACAAACCACAGTTAAGACTTTGTATTTCTTAAGGAGAGGTGTGAAATCAGACATGTAGCGCTCCTTTAGGGTATTGTTGTTGTCGTTATTCTACAAGGCGTCCATTCTTATACGCCTACGCAATAACTACAAGGAGCAGTGTGGTGGGAGACGAACTAAAAATAGAGTGAGAACGGCGTCTATTGGACGCAATTCAGATCCGCAAGAAGTTGCTCAGATTCTTGAACTGTACGATCAGGGAAGAAATTGATAGAAACCATTTCCTCAAGCTGATCTAAGTTGGCGACATGACCACAATAAGATTCAAACTGTCCCAGATCATTCGGAAATACGAAAGCCACGAAATCATCATCGCGAGCCACGATCTTGAAATAGGCTGCGGGTTCAATTGACCTCGTTGTTGGCGTCCTAGAGAGATTGCTGATCAGGAAAAGCGGACCGGTGACAACTTGCAGCTCTTTGGTTCTCATTACTAATGCATTAAGTCGTTGTTCCAATTGCAGCCATGGACCCAAACGAAGTGGTTTCGGCATTGGAACCATATTGGTTAGATTATTCAAATCATTCCAATAAGGGGTGTTAGCAAAAGAAGTCATAGGAGCCAACCTGGCACTCTCTTCTTCGTGTTCCGGCAATTCGCCTAATCCTGCATAAGGATTATTACTAACTGCAACTTCCGCCAAGCGCAGTTCAGAAGTGGTTATCTCCAATACATCTTCAACACTGGAGAATTCCAGCAGTCGATCTGGATGCCATACTCGAGGCAACAAAGAAGCAACTCCAATAGCATCTTTAGTTAGTCGATAGGAAACCCAATCCGCTAAACCCGTATCACCATTCAGGCCTGCTGCATAAACATGATGAATAACAACATTTGCTCGAGTAGTAGCCAAGGAAGACTCATATTGTGGACAGGCCCCATCACAGTGAGTCACGATAACATCTTGCCCGACAGTGTTAGCCATAAAGAGCATTGTACTCAATATCAGGAGCAGTCTTGTGAGATGTTTGTAAACAAAAAAAACCATTTGGGAAAGCCACCAATCTTTTCAGAGCTTTTGGGCTCTGTCGGGTCGAAGTCTCAGAATTTTACGTCAAAAAAGTAGAAAACGCTCGATTTTAAAAGGTTCGCAAGCCTCAGTTTAACCTTCGGGTCAGTTCAATTTTTGCGTCTATGTGATCTCAATTCACTATTTATTGCCGCTATTTGAGCTTACATAAACCAAACGCCATTAGTGAACTGGCAATCCACAGAATCCAGAACCATATGGACCGCTAGGCCAATGCCTACGATGCGAGTTTTAGGATATATAAATAGAAAAAGATACAGAGGCATAACCATGGGCTCATGTAGCAGGTGAAAACCGATACTGCATCTACCTGGGTCGTAAATTGGATCGGCAAGCAGATGATCGGCATCTACCAGCATGGTGGCCATCATTATCAAATAGCTGATTTGCCACCGGTTACTATAGAAAGCTGCGGTAATACCCGCAGGCACCAAGAAATGAAGAAATAGATGAAAGGAGAATATCGCCAAGACTTTTTACTGACTTAAAGCATATACCCAGATAGCCGCACCACCTTTTGGTGCATCGTTAACGGGCATCCCTTCAGGTTCGGCAAAGAGGTCATACATGCGGGCCCAATCATTAACATGATAACCAGTTTGGCCTACCACAATAGCTAGATATTGAACTCCATCTACTGCATAGGTAATGATGTTGGAACTTGGTACATCGTCCATTATTCCTTCCCAGAGAATTTCACCGGTTTCATCATTGAAAGCTCGAAAATTCCGATTTAAATCCCCAGCGAAAACCAAGCCGCCAGCAGTTGCCAGAATCGAACTGATTACTGGGCTCGGTTGACGATGAATCCAATCGAACTCCCGGTTTTCTAGGTCCAGAGCCTGCACCCGACCCATATTTCCATTGCTATCGGGAAACAATGCCTCACTCATTTGAATATTGGTGGTGAGAATCTGATAGCGACCATCCGGCCCTACTTCCAGACAGCCTTCATTCAAAGGCAAATAAAGACGTTTAGTGTTGGGATTGTAAGCTGCTGGTGGCCAGCTCTTAGCTCCATAATGATTGGAGCAGATCAATCGTTGTTCTTCTAATTGGGGAATCGTGTAGGGATTAATACTTTTATAACCAGTTTCCGGGTCGATAGAATCGACTACGTTTTGCAGACCCATATCCATCGAAAACAAGTACTCGCCGGTAGCGGCATCAACAGCATCAAGAATTCCTAACTTACCCATATTAACAACAGCTTTGCGTGCCTTACCGTTAACATTTATTTCAACGATTTGTCTTTCAAATGCCCAATCCAGATCCCATTGATCATTTTCGATATGTTGGTAGTACCAAACCAATTCACCGGTATCGGGATTCAAGGCAATGGTGGCATTGGTATAGAGTGCATCGTTAGTAATGCCATCTATGTTGACCGGATAAAGGAGCGGTGCTGTGTTATAGGTCGGTGCAACGCCAAAATAAACGAGATTCAAATCGGGATCGTAGGCACCGGCATTCCAAACCGAGCCTCCACTGCGTTCTTCAATCGGAATGCCATTCCAGCTATGTCCGCCTGGCTCACCTGGACGTGGAATCGTATAGAACCGCCATTTGTGTTCTCCTGTGATGCGATCAATCCCATCAATCCAACCCCCTTCAGGAATTCGTAATGAAGTAATTCCCTGGATTACTGTGTCACCCACAACGAAAGGAGCCATGCGCAAATGGTATCCCTCATATTTTTCGTCAAAAGTAATTGCATGATCCCAGACTAATTCTCCAGTTCGTGCATTGAGTGCCAGTACATGAAGATCAGAGGTTGGTACATAAACCAAGTCACCATGTAAGGCGACACCTTTTTTCTGACTGGCTTGCACTTCAGATTGGTGTTCATAGCGCCATAATAAAGCGCCATTGCGGGCATCAATCGCAAGAACCGTATCGGGAAAGGTGAACATGTACATAATGCCGTTATTTACTAGTGGGCCCGGATTGTTGACGCCGGTTTGAAGCGGCATGCGCCAGCTAAGATCTAATTCACTAACAGTTTCCCGGTTGATTTGATCCAAAGAACTGAAGCCGTGATTATCGTAACTGCCTTGCCAAATCAGCCAATCGCTATCTGGTGGGTCGAGTAGCATTGCATCAGTAACTGTTGTGTATTGCTGTAATACTTCTTCGGCTTGCTCCGCAAATGTAATGGATAGTTCAGATTTAGAGTCAGTGAGTTGCGGGAGTAGCAAACCGGAATCTAAATCCAGTGCAACGATGTTGGCTGCTTCGGCACCATTAAAAGCTAATATATATGCCGCTAAAGCCTGATAGTCTGGATCTCCGAGTTGCGATTGATTGCCAGGGGGCATACGTCGCAGATCAGTTGCCAAGTTGTTAAGTTCGGCTCCACTCCATTTCGCCGCAAAAGTACTGTCTGCCAATCCGGGAATAACTGCAGCTCCCTCCAGGTCCATCCCGTGACAGCTGCCGCAGTTCAGGTCATAGATTTTTTTACCAGCTTCAACTTGGTCTATAGTAAAAGAGACAGTTTGAGCTACTACAGGAAATGTACTTAAAGAAAGAACAAGCGCAGCTGCAAGTTTTTTAATTCTGGCACCAAACGTTTTATAACGAAGAAACTTCATAATCAGTCAGGTAATGCAAAGGTGATCATTTCGGCAGTATCGAATCTACCACCAGCAACAGCAATGTACTGCTTACCTTCATGTAGGTATGACATCACGGGACCATGGAGGCGACGATCTAACATAACTTCACCTACTTTTTCTCCAGTGTGCTTGTCATAGGCCACTAACACCGATCCATCAGCATCTTCGTGAACTTCATCTTTTTGAGGCAAATGAGAAATCACTAAGCCTTTAGTTATTAAGATACCGCCTTCAGCTGAAACATCGGTAAATACAGATCCTAGATCGGGCAAATCTAAATGTTCTAATAGCGGATGATTTGCTGGTCCTTTTCCAAATGGCACCTGCCATACGTGTTCACCAGTATTTAAATCGATCGCGGTGATGCGCCGATAGGGAGGTTTAATCAGAGGTAAGCCCATAGGACCAATGTTACGTTGTACGTTGATTATATAGGGCCAATCGGAATCTGGATCATCGGGAGGAACAAGAGACATGGCATAAGGACGCGTGTGGGATGGGACGTACAAAATTCCAGTTTCAGGATCTAAGTTTGCGCCGGGAAAGTTTGCACCACCACCTGCTCCGGGTAAAAACACAGTAGCATCTTTACCATCAGTCCCTGCCACAATTGGAGGAGTAAAAAGCGGTCCCAATACAAGTTTTGAAGCAATTTCCTGCGCAGCCGCATGAATTTCCGGTGTGAAGTCAATGAGATCTTCTTCCGTCATTCCTTGTTTTTCAAATGGTGCAGGTTTGGTTGGAAATGGTTGGGTCGGATGGGTTCGTTCTCCTGGCACATCACTGCGAGGTACTGGTCTCTCTTCAATTGGCCACACCGGCTCACCAGTAATGCGATCAAATACGTAAGTAAATCCAGTTTTGGAAACCTGGGCTACAGCCTTAATAGGCTCCCCATCGACAACGATATCTACCAGATTAGGCGCAGAGGCAACGTCGTAATCCCACAAGCCATGATGGACAGTTTGGAAATGCCAGATCCGTTCACCGGTATCTGCATCTAAGGCAACGATAGATTCGGCAAACAAATTTTCACCCAGGCGTTTACCTCCCCAATAGTCATTGGTCGGTGTAGAGGTGGGAAGATAAACAATACCGGCTTCATCGTCGGCCGACATAAATGTCCATACATTCGTATTACCTGCTTCGCGCCAGGAATCGTTTTCCCAAGTCTCTGATCCGTATTCTCCATCCTGGGGAATTGTATTGAATCGCCATTTAAACTGGCCGGTGTAAGCATCATAGGCGCGAACATGTCCAGGAGGACTGCGATTAAAAAGCGTGTAATCGAAAATCTTTGAACCAATAATTACAGAAGAACCTACCGCAATAGGTGGCGCACCATGAGTGATATTGTCAATTTCGAATTCCAGTTTGCCGAAGTTGCTTCGCAGATCGACGAAACCATCTTCACCAAAGTTTGGATCAGGTTGCCCAGTATGAATATCGATCGAAACTAATTGCTTGCCTAGAGTAGCAATGAAAATTCTTTCAATGTTGCCATCGGTCCAGTACTCGATACCACGAGTTTGCGCGGGAGAAAATACTGGCCTACCGAGAGCATAACTCTCTGGATCGAAGCTCCAGATTAGTGCACCAGTAGCTGGGTTTAAAGCAACTACCTGACCATGATTGGTATTGGTGTACATGACTCCATTGACCAATAAAGGTACGGCACGATAGTGACCAGTTGCATAGGCCAAATTGCGTGGCAGATTTACATCGATGGATTGCCAACGCCAGGCAATTTCGAGCTCATTGAAATTGTATTTATTAACTTGCTCCAGAGGAGAATACTTATCAGAGAAATGACTGCCACCGGCGTGATGCCATTCTCCAATTATTGGAGCATTAATCTGCTCAGGTTCTGGAGCACAAGAAAACAATACTGTAGCGAGGAGACTAATGGCGATCTTGCTTTTCATCTTATTTCGCTTATAAGGTCAGGGCAGAACAGTGTATCAAAATCTGTGTGATTGAGAACTCAATCTACTATGATATGATCTCGCCGGATGAGGACATCTATCTATGAAATATAAAATTTCTGTTAGGCTCCGGTCTTTAGTCGTTAGTGGATTGGTAATCGCAATATCGAGTTTCTCTTCTATGACCGCGGCTCAATCTAAAACTGGTGTTGATATCGATACGCTTGGCCCTCAAGTTGGCGAAGCTGTACCTAAATTTGAATTACCAGATCAAAATGGCAAGCTACGATCTTTAGATTCGATCCTTGGGCCTAACGGTGCGATGTTATTGTTTCACCGTTCTGCAGATTGGTGACCATACTGCAAAGCGCAGCTCGTGGAGCTGCAAGATAGATTAGAAGAGCTGCAAAGCGCAGGCATCGGCGTAGCTGCAATTAGCTACGATTCAGAAGATACGCTTTCTAAATTCGCGGAGCGCCGCGGGATTACTTATCCACTTCTTTCTGATGACGATTCGATGGTTATTAGCGATTTCGGAATCCTAAACACTATCGTTGCAGAAGGATTAGGGCCTCGAGCGGAAGATCCAGATGTCACGGCAGATGTGCACAGATTTGTTGCTGCTGAAGTTTTTGATTCTCCTGGTCTGAGGCGAATGATTAATGGAACACCGTTTCCAGGAACTTTTATGTTGGACGCAAATGGCGTTGTAAGTTCGCGTTATTTCGAAGAGTTCTATAGAGAACGAGTTACAACTTCTTCTGTGATGCTAAAAGAAGGTATCGCCCTAACTCCTATCGCTGCCATCGAAGGAACCTCAGCGCAATTAAGTTTCACCGCCTATCCCAGTAACCCCATTGTTACAAATGGCTCGCGTTTTTCTATCGCAATTGATGTTGTTCCCAATGAAAACATGCATGTGTATGCACCAGGAGCAGAGGATAATGGTTATCAAGTTATAGGACTAAACATGGCGCCTTCGGACTATGTCAATTTTGAAGGTATGGAATTTCCTGAGTCCGAGATCTACCACTTCAAACCATTAGATGAGTTTGTGTCTGTTTACCAGCGCCCGTTTACAATCTTACAAGAAGCAATAGTTGCGACATCGGCCGACAAAGAAGAAGAATTACGAGAAATAAATGCACTGACTCTGTCCGGAACTTTAGATTATCAGGCATGCGATGACGCCATTTGCTATCTGCCAATGTCAGTGCCCGTGACTTTTACTCTCAAGTTTGATCACTTGGACTATGAGCGAGCTGACGCTCGTTAATTGGCTCCCATAGAATTTCTTTTGAGCCAGATCTGTGAAGACTATTAGCTCTGCTTAGCCAAACATATCGAACGGTTTGAAACGACCATTCAATAAGCCCTGCTCTGCGTCATGACCTAGCCAACCTTGGATCATAGTTTGATATACCCGACGGAAGTCAGTGGTATGGCCAAGATTATCGCCTTCAGCCAGATTAGTCAGACTTGGTAGATCACCGTAATGACCACCTTTTACCTTGTTGCCCACTACGAACATCACATTAGCAGCTCCGTGGTCCGTCCCAAGGCTGACATTTTCAGGTACGCGACGACCAAATTCAGAAAAGATCATTAGCGCTACATCATCTGCTCTGCCGATTCTTTCCAGATCTCTAATGAACGCTGCAACAGCATCAGAGGTATACGTTAACAATCGTCGATGAACATTATTTTGGAACACATGGGTATCGAACGCATTGTTGCGATAAGAAACATAATACAGTTTAGTAGGCATGCCCGCATCGATTAAAGATACAACTTTTGGTAAGTCGAGACTGTTAACACCATAATCAACTGGCGAGTTGTAATTTGACCATGCCTGCCTTACTAAAGCAGATGCGTCATTAGCGCTGCGCGCAATATCTAAGAGATAACGTCGAGAAGGATTATCCACATTGCCAACATCCGGCACTCTTTCCAACGCATTTTTTTCTTCATGAAAAGCTTCGCGGACAAATCTATTAGGTTGATCAAACACGACTGGGACGTGGCTTTTACTGCGAACTGCAAGGGATTGGCGTGCAGCTACGTTCACTACATAGTTAGCCGGGGCAGATGGTTCCATATCATCGGCCAAGCGCCCTACCCAACCGTACTCTTCGCCGCTATTAGGCGCGGAGGTGTGCCAATAAGCCATTGAAGTAAAGTGGGAAAAAGATGGATTATCATAACCACAACCATGAACTATCGCCATCTTGCCGTCTTTAAAAAGACTCTCAAATCCAGCCATTCCGGGATTCAAACCAAAATGATCATCAAGAATTCGCAAGTCGGTTTTAGGCAGCCCGATTTCTGGACGATGACGATAATAAGCATCATCTCCATAAGGAACGACAGTATTTAGACCATCGTTACCACCGGATAATTCTAAAATAACAAGAATCTTTCCATTAGCGGCCGCACTAGCCGCAGCTTCCGCAACTCGACCAAACATCGAAGGCGCGAGACTAGAGCCTGCGAGGCCAGCAATTCCTACAGCGCCCATGCCTTTGCGAAGTACATCACGACGTTTCAACTTATCTTTGAACAAATCTTTAGTTTTCATAACTTTTCTTCTTGGGCTAGATTTATTATTAACTTAATTGGTATTCAGGCTGACTCAGTAACAGATGCAAAGTCATTCGAAGCGAATCTTCCATATAGGATTCTGCTTCTACAATATTCGTTGTGCCAATTTCATTGCTAAGAAAATCTATCAGCATATTTCGAGCGTCCGCTCCAGGGGCAACCCGCATAAATCTGGCTACAAAGTAATCAATTACTTCAGCAGTATTCGTTAACTGTTGATCCATTACCATCTTACTTAAATTCAACCGCGCCGTGTGACGAGGAATCGGCTTTACCCGTTCAATTGCCATTTGCCAACCACGGAAGCTTCCATAGCGAGTATTAAAGTCTTCATCTCTGTCTGCGAGCATGTTGGATTCAGCCATTACCTGTCCTTCACCAATGCTGGAGGGTTGGGTCGCCGAAGTGATATCTAGTCCTTCACGAATACGACGAGCAACACTTTGGATCTCACGACTCCCATTGCGGCGATCGGAAGGAATAAAATTTATATCTGGGAACAAGACATCGCGGGCAAAGTTTCCTCGTTCCAGCAACAAGCCTGGAGTTATCCAACTTCGACCACCTGCCCAACCAGCAACTGTCGGAGGCCTAAACAAAGTCTGTCCCAAGGCTCCTGTGGCAGAATTAAAATCAGGAACACCAGGTACATCTTCTAATCCCAGTTTCACATAGGTGGAAACTGCTAGCTCTACCGGACTCTTAATGTGAGTTCCAACGGAGGCAGCACTATAGAAATCTTTAGACAGGAATATCGTTTCTAACAGGGGCGCAACTTCATAATTGGAATTGCGAAACACATTGCCCAATTCGTTTTGCAGCTCAGGGCTGAGATCTTCACGAACGAAGAATCGATAGATTTTTCCAGCGATATATTCAGCAGTAACCGGTTGCTCCATGATAATGTCAATTACTTCAACGCCATCAAGGTTTCCGCTCCGTCCTAAAAATTGTTTTACGCCATTGTCGTGTTCATCTTCGTTAATGACGAACTCAAGATCAGCATAATTCCATCCAGTAAATGCACGTGCTGCTTCTCGAATGTCTCTTTCGCTGTAATTGCCTACACCCATGGTAAACAGTTCCATGATTTCACGGGCAAAGTTCTCGTTTGGTGCACCTTTTACATTCACACCTGCGTCAAGAAAAGAGAGCATGGCTGGGTCTTGGGCAATAGCCACCATAAGATCGCGAAAATTGCCAGTTCCCATTTCGTGGAAGAGTTCAATTTCGACTAATAGTTTGCGATAGTCGCGCACTTTAGTTTCGTTAACTGCATAGTGGCCGTGCCAGAACAAAGCCATTTTTTCCTGCAATGGATTATTGGAATCCACCATGCGATTCGCCCACCAATAGGCGACCCGATTAGTCTCCAACACACTGGCTCTCAACCAATAAAAGAATTTATTTACGACAGGTTGTAAACGACGATTGCCAGTAGGCTTAACTTTTATACCTAATGCTTCCCCAGTCTCTTTCGCTAAATCAGTTGTAGCTGGTCGACTTGGAGGAAAAGGCTCTAATCCTGGATCATGAATTCCAGAATGGTCGAAGGACTGCAAGTGGCTGTTCGCAGCAGGATCAAAATAGACCAAGCTGCGTACTGCCTCATCAGGGGACATGGACGCCAGCAGGTCAATGTCAGCGGGAGTGCCACCAAATCCAGCTCGCTCTAATAAGTGGGCTGCTCGATCATAATTCCAATCAGTACTAGCAAGGGGGGAAAGATCGTCTTGCCAAGAAATTAAGCCTCCTTGCTGCGCAAAAGCTGCGCTGCACGTCAGTAATGTCGCAATACCTGCGCCCCCAAGGGCTTTTGTTATCCGTCCTCTCATGAGGTTTTCTCCAGGTTCTTTCTACTGCCTCCAAATACACCATCCAACTTTAGCCTGTTTTTTGCTATCGGTGAATACTCAGAAGTTTGCGATGAAGCAACCCAACTCTAATTGTTTAGCGCTTTCAAAACTACTCAGGTAGCGAGAAAACCACCAATTCGTCGTCGTTGTCACGACCACCGCCGGCAACCGCGATGTATTGCCTGCCTTGATGCATGTAGCTCATGGGCGGACCATGCAGGCGCTGATCAACTAGCACTTCCGCTACGGTCCTCCCGGTATTCTTATCCAAGGCTACAAGAATCGAACCATGGGCTTGTGGATCAATCTCATCTTTCTGAGCGAGGAATGACACTAGAAGAGTCTTTGTAACCAAGATGCCGCCTTCTGCAACAACGTCATCATAGACAGATCCCAGTGGCGGTAAATCCAGATGCTCTAGCATAGGATGATTGGCCGGGCCCATTCCAAATGGAATCTGCCATACATGGTTGCCAGTATTCAGGTCTATTGCGGTAATTCGACGATAAGGTGGTTTTAATAAAGGTAATCCAAAAGGTCCTACCTGTCTTTCCATCTGGATAACAAAGGGCCAGTCTGAGGTGCCCTCAGGTGGAGCGATTAACGACATACCATGGGGACGCGTTGCAGACGGTATATATAATATGCCTGTTTCAGGATCGATGCTGGCACCTGGAAAATTCGCACCTCCACCGGCACCGGGCACTACAAAGGTTGCCAGTTTATCATTGTCGCCACGAACGATTGGAGGTGTGAAAATCGGACCCAAGACAAAATTGTTAGCAATTTCTCGAGCTTCTGCAGCTATCTCCGGTGTGAAATCAATTAAATCGTCTTCAGTTACACCCTGACGATCAAATGGAGCAGGCTTGGTTGGAAACGGTTGGGTTGGGTGGGCCCGTTCACCTGGAACTGTGCTAGGGGCGACGGATCTTTCTTCGATGGGCCATACCGGTTCACCAGTAATACGATCGAATACATAAGTGAAGGCTGTTTTAGATACTTGAGCGACAGCTTTAATGGGTTCACCATCGACTACAATGTCCACCAGGTTTGGCGCTGAACCAATATCGTAATCCCACAGACCATGATGAACTGTTTGGAAATGCCAAAGCCTTTCACCAGTTTCAACATCCAGTGC
>DFQD01000110.1 GCA_002377605.1 Gammaproteobacteria bacterium UBA3498
GAGTTTCCCATTCTTTATGTCAACTTGATCGGTGGTCAGGATGAGCTCGTTTTTGATGGTGGCTCAATGGTGATTAGCGCTGATGGCGAATGTAATTACTTAGCTCCGAATTATGTCGAAGGAATGTTTGCTGTAAAGGTGAATGTGAAAAATGGAGAATGTGAAGTTCCTAAACAAGAAATTGCAACTGAGTTGTCACTCGAAGCAAGTGTTTATCAAAGTCTAGTTCTTGGCGTAAAAGACTACGTCAACAAGAATAAATTTAAAGGCGTAGTCCTAGGTCTTTCTGGAGGTATTGATTCGGCATTAACACTTGCAGTGGCTGTTGATGCGCTAGGTAGCGACAGAGTTGAAGCAGTAATGATGCCTTTTGAGTACACATCAGAACTAAGTCTTGAAGTGGCAGGCCAGCAGGCGGAAATGCTGGGTGTTAACTATCAAATTATCGAGATAAATAGCATTTACAAATCGTTTATATCGGCCTTGGAAAATGAATTTACCGGTACCGAAGTCGATGTCAGCGAGCAAAACCTTCAGGCTCGTGCTCGGGGTGTTTTGTTGATGGCAATTTCCAATAAGAAGGGCTCATTGGTGCTAACCACTGGAAATAAGAGTGAGATTGCTGTTGGCTATTCCACACTATACGGAGATATGGCCGGTGGATTTGATGTGTTGAAAGATGTTTCTAAAACTCTTGTATATAAATTAGCGAAATATCGCAATTGTGAATACATGGGCGAGCGAAAGGAAATCATCCCGGAAAAAGTCATCCATCGCCCGCCATCAGCGGAACTGGCACCTGGTCAGGTTGACCAAGATAGTCTTCCAGACTATGCGCTCCTAGATCAAATTCTCGAGCTCTATATAGAAAAAGATTTAAGCGCTGATGCCATTATTAGCCTCGGATTCAACGAAGAAGAAGTTAGACGAGTTTTGCGCCTTGTAGATTTAAATGAGTATAAGCGCCGCCAAAGTCCTGTCGGAGTTCGATTAACTGAGAGAGGTTTCGGACGGGATCGACGCTATCCCATAACCAATGCCTGGCCTATCGGGGATTAGGTGAAGAGTCCTTAGTGATTATTGATGTTTTGCTGGAGCTGATTGCTATTGTTTGGTGCAGTGCAGTCTAATAGCCTGATTGGATTATAAGAGATCGGTTTACGGGGAATCGAGAAATTTTGAAAAATGTCAGCTAGGACGTAATGCCAGTATTGATGGGAGTTTGCTTACTGGAGTACCCCGAAAGTTATCCTACTTAAGAAGGACCTATCTTCTTCGACCTCAATATCTTGCTGGTCATTGATAATTTGCTGGCTTCCGGAAGTTATTGGTCTTCGCGTCGGCGCCAGGGGAGGATCTACCGCATTGTCTCCTACCAGACCAAAGGTGACGGTGTACAAAAGAGAAGGATTGGTGATTTCGGTTTGAATAATGAAATCGCCATTGGTGTCGATGGACACGTGATCGGGATAATTTTCCCTGAGTAGTGCCAGAGAGGTGTCAGCCAACTCAGTAAGTCCAAGCCGTAAATAACATTCGGCCATGATCGCTACTCCATCGGCAACTGCTGGAGTACCCTGAAAGTTTTCTACTACATATTGTGAACGGCGTAAGGCTGCAATGTACGCTCGTCTTTCCAGGTAATAGTTCGCAACGTGAATTTCATAGCGCGCTAAGTTATTGCGCAGATATATCATTCTTGCTCGGGCATCCCCGGCATATACGCTATCTGGGTAAAGTGCCAAAAGTTGTGCGAAGTCATTAAAAGATTCCTGAGCTCGGCCAGGGTCACGCTTAGTGTGATCGATAGGCAAGAATCGATTAAATAATCCACCGCCATCAATAAATGAAGACAAGCCGCGCATATAGTAAGCGTAATCTATGTTGTCACTGTCTGGATGGAGCCTGATAAATCGGTCAGCTGCAGCTCGGGACGCTTCCATATCGTCAATGCGATAATGGGCATAAACGATTTCAATTTGTGCTTGCTCAGCGAAACGGCCGAACGGGAAGCGAGACTCCAAGGCTTGGTATGTAGAAATTGCACCTCGGTAATTTTGCCCATTTAATTGGTCGAGAGCTCTTTCATAGAACTGCTCTTCCGTTGAAAGTCCGGCAAATTCATTCGAATTCTCATCATCATCACCAAATAGGCCGCAGCCACTAATGACGAAGCTCAGGATTGGGTAAATGACTAACTTGTTTACCTTCATATATTTCTTAACGCTATACATCTAGTTCCTGCATATTTAACCATAGAGCTGGAAAGTGCCGCTAGTGGCTGATTCGGGCTATTATAGCGTAATGTCAGCTCATATCTCTTTGTCGGCAGTAGTCACGGAAGACCTAGCAGGTAGCCGATTAGACCAGATTGCCGCGAAATTGTTTCCAGAATATTCTCGTGCCCGCTTGCAATCCTGGATTAAAGACGGAAGCCTCAAGGTAAATGCGAAATCTCAGCGGCCTAGAGACCGGTTAAAGAATGGCGATCTTTTGGAAATTCAAGCAGAAATAGCGGCCAGTGATCAATTTGAGCCTGAGCAACTGGAGCTAGATATCCAATATGAAGACGACGACATTTTGGTCCTCAATAAACCCGCAAATCTAGTAGTCCATCCTGCTGCAGGGCATTATCAAGGTACTCTCCTAAATGGATTGATCTATGCCTATCCTCAGCTCGATACAATTCCTCGCGCCGGTATTGTGCATAGGCTTGATAAGGACACGACAGGACTTATGGTTGTTGCCAAAACTTTAAAAAGTCACATTTCTCTGGTTAATCAGCTTCAGCAACGTTCGGTCGAGCGGGAATATGAAGCAGTAGTTCATGGTGTTCTAACTGGAGGGGGAACAATCGATGAATCTCTGGGGCGACATCCAGTGAACAGGAAAAAGAACGCGATTAATGAAAATGGCAAAGAAGCGGTTACTCATTACAGGGTAATAGAACGATTTCGTTCTCATACTCATGTTCAACTAAACTTAGAAACCGGAAGAACACATCAAATTCGTGTGCATATGGCTCACATCAATCATTCTCTGGTTGGTGATCAACTCTACGGTGGTCGTTTTCAACTTCCTGCTGCCTGCAGTGAAGCATTCGCCGACAAACTGCGTAGTTTCAAACGTCAGGCATTGCATGCTCGCCGATTAGCATTAATACATCCGTCTACAGAAGAAATTATGGCCTGGCAAATTGAGGCACCTGCCGACTTTAAAGAATTGATCGCTGAAATGATTCTAGACCAGAATCCAACAGGAATGATTGATGATTGAACAACGCAAGGTAATAGCTGATTGGCCAGCCCCTGCAAATGTACACACGTTGGTTACGACCCGAAATGGGGGAATCAGCGAAGCTCCCTATGCGAGTTTTAACGTTGCAAATCACGTTGGAGATTCTCCACTTGCAGTAGCAGGTAATAGAGATCTTCTGCGAGAAGAATTACCACCTCGACTTTCTTATCAGTGGCTAAATCAAGTGCACAGCGCTGATGTAGAAGTTATTGAAGGCTCCGGCCCCGTAATTACAGCAGATGGTTTGGTAACTAGGGAGCCAGGCATAGCCTGCTGTGTCCTAACCGCAGATTGTTTGTCGGTACTATTTACTAACAAGAGCGGAACTGAGATTGCAGTTGCCCATGGGGGCTGGCGCGGGTTGCTTGCAGGAATCTTAAAAAACACCGTTGTTGCCTTAGAGAGTTCTAGCGACGATTTGATTGTTTGGTTAGGTCCTGCTATTGGTCCTTGCCACTACGAAGTAGGTAATGAAATCAAACAAGAGTTTTTATTTGGCTGTTCATCCGACGATGAACGCGAAATAATTAATCAATCATTTATGGGATCAGAGAAACAAGGCAAATTGAACTTTGATTTACGTGAGTTAGCCAAACTCCAACTTCAACATCTAGGAGTTAATGAGATTCACGGTGGAGAG
>DFQD01000073.1 GCA_002377605.1 Gammaproteobacteria bacterium UBA3498
CCGAGAGAGCGGAAGCGGCCTGCGCGATTTATCCATGATTGATAGCCACCATAAACGCCTTGTTTAGCCGTTGCATTAAATTCGGCATCTTTTATATGTACCAACTTTATCCGATCCTTATATTCATCCAAAAAAGCCAGATAATCTAATTGCTGCAAAATTAAATGACTAGGATCATACAAAATGTTACAGCGTGGATGATCGTTTACTCTTTCTAAGAACATTTCAAAAGTAATACCATCGTGAAGATCTTCGCCAGGATGAATTTCAAATCCAATATCCACGCCCGCTTCGTCAAATGCGTTCAGAATAGGAAGCCAGCGCCTAGCAAGTTCGTCGAACGCCATTTCCACAAGGCCGGCTGGTCGTTGTGGCCAAGGATAGAAATAGGGCCAAGCGAGAGCGCCGGGAAAACTCGCATGAGTAGTTAAGCCGAGATTTTTTGACGCGGTCGCGGCATACATCATCTGCTCGACTGCCCAAGCCTGTCGCGCCGCTGGATTGCCTTGCACTTCTATAGTTGCAAAGCCATCGAACATTTCATCGTAAGCTGGGTGCACAGCGACAAGTTGGCCTTGTAAATGAGTAGATAACTCAGTTATTTCGATACCATGTTGCGCTAATGTCCCTTTTACTTCATCACAATAGGTTTGACTCGCCGCTGCCTGAGTCAGATCAAACAATCTGCTATCCCAACTCGGAATCTGCACTCCTTTGAAGCCTAAGTTAGCTGCCCAGCTGCCTATTTCGTTTAATGAGTTAAAAGGCGACTCATCCGCTGCAAACTGAGCCAGAAAAATTGCTGGTCCTTTGATAGTTTTCATTTACTAAATACTCACTGCTGTTTTTATCGATTCCACATGTTAGGTAATACTATGGAGTTATACTCCTGCTGACCGCGAACAAGAAATTCACGTAGCTGTTCGGCAATTTCTGGATACTCACGGGTATAGCTGTAGGTTTCAGTAGGATCTTTTTCTAAATCGAATAGCAACCCAAAAGGAGCGTAATAGGAATCTTGATGGTCGAAACTAGATAAAACAGCTCCTCGATAAAAGCTTTCTACAACCAGTTTCCATCGATCCATGCGCACGCCAGCAATTCGGTCCCGATTAAACAAGTAAAGTACTTCGTGTGGGGAAGATTCTTGAGAGGTTAAGACTCCTTTAATACTTCGTCCATCGATAGGTCGATCCGTTGGGAGATCAATGCCAGCAAAATCTAACAAAGTAGGTAGAAGATCGATATTCATGGCGGGTTCGCTGGTAAAACTGCCGGCTGGGATTTGGCTGGGCCATCTTGCGATAAAGGGGACACGTAACCCACCTTCCCATGAACTACCTTTACGATCCCTAAATTGACCGGAACTACCTTCAAACCATGGGCCATTGTCGGAAGTGAAAATTACTAAGGTGTTGTCTTCGATGTCGAGTTCCTCCAACTTATCCAGGAGAGTACCCATACTCCTGTCTATTGTTTCAACCACATCGCCATACAAACCGGCATCAGAACTTCCAGCAAACTCTGGAGCAACAAACAAAGGTACATGGGGGAAACTGTGAGGTATATATAAGAAGAAAGGGTTGTCTCGGTTGTCTTCAATAAAGCGCACGGCTTCGGCGGTGTAGCGTTCGGTTAATCTAGTTTGATCAACTGGGTCCTCAATTACTTGATCATCTCTATACAATCTGAATTCAGGCATGTCATTGCTATGAAGCGCACCAAAGAATTTATCGAAGCCATGGTTTAGGGGATACCATTCAATCCTTGAACCTAAATGCCATTTGCCAAATATTGCAGTGCTATAGCCTTCAGCTTTGAGAGCTTCTGCGATAGTAACTTCATATTCGGCCAGGTGTATTTCATTTGTGGGTCGTGCCACATCCTCCACCAGGTTAAGGCGAATAGGATAACGGCCTGTGAGCAATCCCCCCCGGGAGGCTGTGCATACGTTTGCACTGGCATAAAAAGATTCGAAGTAGATTCCTTCAGCAGCCATACGATCCAGGTTTGGTGTATCAATTAAGTTTGAACCATAGACTCCAAGATCGCCGAATCCGAGGTCATCGGCCATCACCACGATAAAATTTGGCCTTTGCTGACTAAAGGCAAGATTGCACAAGAACAGACTAAAAATAACTCCCAAAGCTCTAGTACTTAACATGAGCGCTCCACTTCTAATTGTTAATGAAGCAAAGTTATTACAAAAGCGGCAAGATTTTAAGTGATGGTAGGAATTATCTGGGGGACGCTATGCCTGGCACACAATCGGGATTCCGACCATTGGCATTGGCTGTCTGACGCAGTGATTGTGCGGTATCCATTTGGCGCGTCAAATCAGAGATTCGAGAATCAGGAGAAGGGTGCGTCGACATAAACTCCGGAGGACGTTGACCCCCATTGGAGTTCATTCTTACCCAAAGGTCTATACTCTGTTCTGGGTCAAAGCCAGCCTCGGCCATGAGCATGATGCCGATGGAATCTGCCTCGCTTTCTTGAGTACGATTAAAAGGCAAGAACAACCCATAGCGAGCACCCATTTCGATCGCCCCAATCGTTGTGTCATCAACATCGAGTATTTGCGCGACGGCCACACCTGCATCGCGGATCGCATTTTGACTCGCCCGCTCATTACCATGGTTGGCTATTACATGGCCGACTTCGTGGGAGAGGACGGCGGCCAATTGGTGCTGATTAATTGCGACATCCAATAGTCCTGCATAGACTCCGATTTTCCCACCTGGAAGTGCGAAGGCATTGGCTTGGTTTTCAGAAAACAGAGTTACTTCCCACTGGTTTCTACTTTGGATCGAAGGATCCAAGACATCGATCACGTAGTCAGCTACACACTGCACGTAGTTATTTTCAGAAATATTAGAAGAAATAGGAACTTCTTGCTGCATCCGGCGATAAGATCGCTCTCCTTGTGCAGCCATTTCTGCCTGAGAATAAATTACGATCTGACGCCGATTAAGAGGGGAGCTAGCGCAACTTACGAAAATAATTGCTGTTATGAAGAGAATACAAATTTTTCTCATAAACTACCTTCGGCGTATAGCTAGTTTGGAGGGAGGCTTTCTTGCTCTGTTATTTGGCACAAGTCTCAGAATTCTGATTCTGATTCTGAAGAAGGTTTCATTAGACAAACAGTATTTCGTTTCTTTAACAAACTCATCGATTGGATCTGTATGACCTTGAGCTATTTTTCGCTCTTGCTTTCAGTAATTAATTAGTTAGCTGAGAAAAGATCTCGTTTTTCGTAGAAACACCAGGCCAAAAAAATAAAGAGAGCGCCGATAACTAACCCAATCCACGCGGGTGCACCGTCTCGTTCGATAAAGCCCCATATTCCCATACTGAACGCAACTTGGAGAACATAGAGTTCAATCCATGGATGCAACCACTTTTTCATCTTCCATAATCCGTAAGCACTAGCACCATAAATAAACCAGTGTATCAGGGCGCCAATCTTTGCTAACCAGCCATAAAATAGGATGCCGAACCATACTTCTTGATCAACTGCCAGCGGTTTAATAAAGATATCCCAGGGGAGATATATAAAGGTCATGTAGAAGCAGAACAACATTACTACGCTCATCCAATAAGGACGCTTTGCCATATTTTCTTTTAGTCGTTTAATCATTTTACTGTTCTCCTATCGCATCACCGAGTTTGACTTCGCCGTCTTCTAATATAATAGCTCTTAGCCCGGCGCGATGAACAAGGTCAGGGATTACCGCGCTATAAACTTTTCTAGATAACACCTGACATGGTTCACACAATTCCACGCCGCGACAGAGGGCAGTGCCAACCTTAAATTCTTTGAGAGCGAGGGTGTTCAAATCTATACCGGAAGTTACGACGTTACGACGGAAATCTCCATATCCAAGAGTTGCACCATGTCGTTTCAAAAATATGTCCAACTCTTCTTGGGCTATGAAAGTAATGTGATTGAGAGGCGGCGATTTGCCTTTTGCCAACATGTTCGATGACATCAAATGATAACGATCGCCAAGGATTCCTTTTCCTGCTACAAGTGTCGCAAATTCCAGCGGTTCAACCTTTTGACGCTTGCCGTTGGCAATGAAAATACTTTCGACTATACCCATCCTATTCTCCGACCAGAGTCATTGCAGCGCCATCGATTGTTGGAACTTCTTCTAAATCAGCAACTTTTATCCTTTCAATGCAGGCAGCATTAAACCCATATTCATCGGGTGCGGCTCGTCTTTGGTGATGAGTATAAATTCCGCAGACCGAACAGAAGTAGTGCTTTGCAATCTTAGTATTCCATTGATAAAGATTTAGTTTGTCTTCGCCAACAGTAATTTGAAACTCCGGTAGTTTGGCTGTAGCCATAACAACATTTTTTCTTCTGCATAAAGAACAATTACATTTGCGCAGTCCTTGCAGTCCTTCTGAAGAATTCACAGTAAACTTGATCGCCCCGCAGTGACATTGGCCATTTAATTGACTCATGTATTTCTCTCTGACAGTAAAGCTAATACTGCACCGGCGGGATCTTGTATGACGCAAAATTGCATGTTGCCTAGTCTTTTCGGTCCATCGATCACCTTGCCGCCAAGCTTTTCACATTTCTCCGCACTTTCTTTCACGCTCACTACTTTTACATAAGCTAACCATTGCGCTGGTAAACTAGCGCTAGGGCCTCGGGCGTGACAAATACCAGCAATAGAATTCGTCGAATTCGGCAGGTTTATGTTGTAATCACTGTAACTTCCCATGTCTTGTTCACTGCTATTCCAACCGACTACTGAGCAATAGAAGTCTTTTACTCTGGAGGCATCATCTACTGTTAAATCAAACCATTCGATCTTGCCGATATTGCTCGATTTTTCTTCCTCGACTTCTGCTGATTCCTTCTGTTCGTCATTCATGTGTTTGCCTTTTCGTCTTCCGTAGCTTGTTCAGAAATATTATTTGTGGGTAAACAATCGATACTAACCTTATTCTTTTCTCCCTAGAATTTTTTCGATATCTCGGGCTTTCGCTGGAGGTTCAATAAATTCATTATGAACACCAGGTAGTTGTTCATTGCATTTGGCCATCATTCCTACTGCAGAAAAACAATAAAACTACACCAAGTATTCATCTCAAGCTCATTTGAAGATGAGCTTGAGAGATTATGAATTACTTTGCGATAGCTGGTTGCTAGTTGCTCAAGCTAAATACATAGAGTGCGTTGCCGGAACTCGGATGTCTGACGTCAGGAGCTACAACACTCGGAACGGTTCTGGGGCTTACACCTCGAGCTCCCATGGCTGTGGTTACGGCAATGTATTGTTTGCCGTCAATTGCGAAAGTAGCAGGATGACCTTGAACTGATGTCCCTAGTCGAGTTTCCCACAGGATCTCACCAGTGGAGGCATCATGCGCGCGGAAGTAACGATCAAGATCGCCAACGAAAGCAACATTACCTGCTGTAGAAAGAACTCCGGTTAAAAATGCAGCGCGCTGCTCGAAAGACCAGATTTCCTCCATGGTATCCGTGTTATAAGCGGCAAGCTTACCCATATTTCCGTTGGATCCAGGCATTTCAAACCAGCGTCGGTTTGCGGCGGTACCGCCCGCTCCATGAACCAGAGGAACTTCCCTTGCGGCAATTTCCAGGCAGGACTGACTCAAAGGAATAATTAGAGCTGCAGTTGGCTCGTGGTAACTCATGGAGTGCCAGTCTTTGCCACCAGCCGTGGAAGGGCAGACTGAAATCCATTGATCAATCTGGGCATTTTGAATGTCTTGGCGATAAGTAACTTCACCTGTTTCAGGGTCAATGTTGGTAAATGCATTTTGGAAAACCGTTTCTTTGTAATCGATGAACTCGCCAGTTACTCGATCATGTTTCCAAAGAATTCCATGCTTACCGATCGAATAAACTAATCTGTCATCACCACGGTTAATTAAGACTCGCTCGAATACTTCATCCAGATCTAATGCTTCCGCAGGAACATGTTGGAAGTACCAATCCAAGTCACCACTATCGACATTGATGGCGACAGTTGCATTGGTAAACAATCCGGCATCGAATATGGACAACGATCGACTCGCTGGCATCCAGGGCTTTTGTTGCGCCGTACCCCAATAAGTCAGTTTGAGTTCCGGATCATAGGAGCCAGTAATCCAAGTCTCACCTCCGGCTCGGAATAAGTCATCAATACCTCCCCAGGTATCACCTCCAGGTGTGCCAGCTTCAGCAATTGTGTTAAAGCGCCATAAAAGTTCTCCTGAGTCCGCATCATGGGCACTAATGTAGCAGTCATCTTCAATGAAACGCGAACAACCGAGCAGCCCTTGAATTACTTTTCCATCGGCAACGATAGGCCCACTAGAATTACCAAAGCCTTTAGTTCCGTCAGCAATTTCTGTTTCCCAAACCAATTCTCCTGTTCGAGCATCTAGCGCAAGTAAGCGTGCATCGGTTGTAGCATGAATAATCTTGTCGTTATAGATGGCGATGTTGCGCATGTCTTCAGTGTCGAATGGGCCGGCATGGTGTTCCCAAATCAGTTCGCCAGTTTTGCCATCAAGTGCCTGAATAATATTGCTGGTATTGACTAAATAGATAACGCCATCGTAAACAAGTGGAGAAGGTTCGGAGTCGCCTTCATGCATACTCCACATCCATTCCAGGCGAAGATCTCTGACATTGTCCGAGTCAATTTCGTCGAGTTGTGAATAACTCCAGGCTTCAAAGTTACCTCGCAACATTAACCAATCATCTGGAGACGGATTGGTTAGCATGGCATCGGTAACTGGTTCATAGTTTTCAACTGTGCCTGCCACTACTACCCCAGTGGGACGGTTAGGTTCAATGCGTCGCTGAGTCAGCGCTGGATTAACGCCTGGGATATTTGTGGCAATGGCATAAGCTGCTGTTTCGTCCAGCATCGGATTAGTATCAGCAACACCATTGCTGCGCATGATATGGGCAACGATGGCCCAGTAGTTTTCATCACTGACATTGCCACTGCCCTCGGGAGGCATATTGGCTTTCAGGAAATTAAAAAACTCAAATGGTGATTGACGGCCATAACTTCCAAGGAAACCACCACCGCTCAACATCGGACCTAAAGCAGTTCCTTCTAATCCAGCGCCATGGCAAGCACTGCAATAAGTAGCATAGGCTTGCAGTCCTGCATCGGCCTGTGTTGCAAATGTAGCAACTGGTTCCTGTTCCATTGCGGTGCCTGCTCCACCACCTGCACTTGCGCTCGCTTCGGTTCCAGAACCGTCTCCGGATTCGCTACCACAGGCAACCAGTAAAGTAAGAGTGGAGATTCCTAGAACAGTGTTTATTTTTTTCATTGTGATAGGCCTACTAAGGAATATTCGTTTTTATTCGTCAGGTAAAGAGAAGACATAGATTGCGTTGCCCCATCTTGGGTAAGTGATTTCAGTTGCGATCACTCCAGGCACGGTGCGAGGACTGGTGCCACCCAAAGCAGCAGTTACTGCAATGTATTGTTTGCCGTTTACAGCAAAAGAAACCGGATGACCCTGAACAGAAGTTCCTAAGCGGGTCTCCCATAAAACGTCACCACTATTAACATCAAATGCTTTAAAGCGGCGATCGAGATCACCCACGAACACCAGATCACCACCGGTGGAAATAGTACCGGTATGTAATGATGCTCGCTGCTGAAAACTCCAAACTTCTTCTAGCGTGTCTGCATGATAAGCACCTACCTTGCCGAGATTGCCATTGGTGCCGGGCATTTCAAAAAATTTACGACTCGCAGCTAACCCTCCGCCGCCTTGTACTAATGCAACTTCTCGTGCTGCGTTTTCCAAACAGGTTTGACTTAAGGGGGCAACGATTAATCCTGAGGGCGGATGATAAGTCATTGAATGCCAATCTTTACCACCGGCACTTGAAGGACATGCCGAAGTCCATTCATTTAATTGTGCGTTCTGAATGTCCTCTCTGTATGTAACTGCGCCAGTCTCCGGATCAATATGTGTAAATGCATTTTGAAAGACTGTTTCTTGGAATCCTCGGAATTCCCCAGTGACGCGATCGTTCTTCCATAGAATGCCGTGCTTACCAATCGAGTAAACAAACTTGTCATCGCCGCGATTAACCAATACTCGTTCAAATACTTCGTCTAAGTCGAGTGCTTCTGCCGGTACATGTTGGAAATACCAGTCGAGTACTCCTGATTCGGTATCGACTGCGACTGTGGCATTGGTATACAGTCCCACGTCGAAAATTGTCATGTGACGTGACACTGGAACCCAGGGTTTTTGTTGCGCAGTTCCCCAATAGGTTAGGTTTAGATCTGGATCATAACTGCCCGTAATCCATGTTTCACCACCGGCACGGAATATGTTGTCCAAGCCACCCCACGTATCGCCGCCTAGTTCTCCTACTTTGGCAATAGTTACAAATTGCCAAAGTAGTTCGCCGTTATCTGCATCATAAGCGCTGATGTAACAGTCTTCTGGTATGTAGCGGGCGCATCCCGCAAGCCCCTGTATAACTTTTCCATCAGCCACAATGGGTCCTGATGAATTAGCGAACCCTTTAGTGTTATCCGCTACAACAGTTTCCCAGACTTGCTCGCCGGTGCGAGCATCCAGAGCAACCAGGCGTGCATCTGTCGTTGCTTGAATTATCTTATCGTCATACATCGCAATATTTCGCATGTCCTGTCGATTAGCCGGACCAGTCCAGTGTTCCCAGATTAATTCTCCAGATTCGGCATCGAGTGCTTGGATGACATTGCCAGGATTAATAAGATAAATAATTCCGTTGTAGACAAGAGGCGCTGGTTCAGAATCGCCCTCGTGCATATTCCACACCCACTCCAGGCTTAGATTCTTTACATTTTCGGTGTTGATTTGATCTAGCGGACTATAACTATGGCCATAAAAATTCCGGCGATGCATAGGCCAATCAGCAGGATCCGGGTCCCTCAGCATTTCTTGAGTAAGAGGAATAAACTCAACAAACTCTTCCGTGTTTCCGGCCACAGTCAAACCTTGAGGGGCAGGTGGCTCGGGGCGTTGGCGTTGCGCAATGATTCGAGAAATATTGTCGGCGATCTCAAAATCGGAAGAAGCAGTTAAAGCGTTGCTAATGGAATCTACTCCATTAACACTTAAAATGTGAGCGACGATGCTGAGGAAGTCTTCATCGCTAATGTTTTCATTACCGCCTGGTGGCATGTTCGATTGAATATTACCGAGTAGCAATGCCGGCGTTTGTGTTCCCCAACGCTGTATAAAACTAAACCCAGAAAGTAGAGGCCCCAATGTAGATCCTTCCAGGTTTGCACCATGGCAGGCAGCGCAATTAGTTGCGTAGCTGTCCGCTCCCGCAGTAGCCTGATTTTCAAATGAGAGTGCTGATTCGACTTCAGGAGCAGCAGCTACAATTGGCTCAGGGGTAGTCCTTTCTCCTCCACAGGCGCTTAACCCTAGAATTAAAAACCCACTAAGTACCAGGTAACTTTTCTTTTCAAGCAAATTGAAATGCATCGAGTAATTCCGCTAATACTAATTATCGAAATGGCTGCGCAAGAATACCCAACCTCTTAATTCACCAGGAGGATTGCTTTCACTATGAATCTGTATGTAGAACTCATTATTGTGTAAAGCTTCTACCTGCTCTTCAGTTAATGTAAGCTCGCCCACAACTGATCCTCCAGTAGCCTGAGTTACTTCCAAAGCATGAATTACTGGCCCTGGTAGTGCTGGTGGTCCGTTGTGAATATGTGCGCCTGTTGCCGCTGAACTCATACCTTCAAAACTGCCTTCCACATTCAATGAGTTGCCGTTTAAGGTAAGGATCACTTCTCCTTCTCCAAGAATCGTTGCAACAGTTTGTGGGGTTGTTGGCATTGGGGAAAGACGTGCTCTAAATACTTCTTGAGCTTGTGTGATCGTTGAAAAAAGCAATGTGCTTATAAGAACAAAAAGGGAAGATTTGCGGCCGAGTTTCATGATTACCTCTTAGCTCAAGTTATTGAGAAATCTGTTGTGAAACCTAGCAGCAAACCGCGCGATATTGCAATCACACGGCAAGAACTTTCACGTTTTCCAGTCAGTTAATAGAGCAGAGATGGCTTTTAATTTCCACATTGAAAATTTTCAGCGATCCAATTGTCTGGGTCATTAGCACCATCAAAAGGGCCGATATATTGTGCCTGCTGCGGATACGCACACACAGGTCGCTGATTGTCCACCTGCCCATTAGTTCGATGTTCGGCCGTAACAAAATCAGGCGCGATTCCGTTTTCAACCCAATTCACCATGGGTGCTAATTTATCCCAACTATCTGGACCGGGACCACCACGACAATGACCCATGCCTGGCGCTAAAAACAAACGAGCTGAATCACTGGCCTGAGCTAAGCTGCCATTGAAAGTCGCATTCACCATTTCATTGAAATAATCCAGTGTATCTTCTGCAACAATCAACGTATCAACCCAGCCATGGTAGACAATGAGTTTTCCTCCCCGATATTTTAAAAACTGGGTTAGGTTGGGATCTTCGGCATCCGTGATCGACTTCATCAAGTCGCCTTTGCCAGAATAAAACTCATTGATGTTGTAATCTTTCCAATGAAATTCTGGGAACACACCATCGGTTCTTGCTTCGTAGTTGTAATCCCGTACATCAGGAATAGTCACACCGGGATCATTTTCATAAAATAAATAATTCATATGATCGCCAGCGACACCGACTAATTTTGATGGGCCCATATCATTGCCTTCGTGGGGTATGTAATAGCCAGGCCAACGTGGCTCGGAACCAAAAGCTTTACCGGGATAAACCTGACGACCCGCGTCATCTGCTGGGCCAGTATAGAAGTCGATAATTGTTTGCAGCTGATCATTGGTGAAACATTGATCGCTAATGCCGCTGGAGGGGCACATCAAATCTGAGAGATCGGTGCGCGGATCGAAGTTACAATTAAGAGGATTATCAATAACTCCATCAGTAATGCCGTCGATAGCATCGCATTTTTCCAGAACCTGCTCATGTAAAACATCCACTAGATTGAGACTGTTATAGCTACCGTTGCCATCAGTATCTACAGCAAGATTACCAGCGAGATTATTTTGATACATGCGCTGCAAGTTCCAAACTCCTGATGCATTCAAAGCTTGATATGCAAAAGCAGGTGCTCCAGCAACAATGCCATCGAAATCATTTGGATAGCGTTGAGCTTCCATCAGGCCCTGCCGGCCCCCTTGGGAACAGCCTTCGAAGTATGAATAATCTGGACCTCGATCGTAATACTCATTCACTAATAACTTACCTGCCATTACAGTCAGGTGCACTGCGCGATAGCCAAAGTCAATTTCTGCCTGGCGATTATTAAACGCGAAGGAAGCGCCAGGCTCGACACCGTTGTCGTGTCCGGTATTGCTGTTGGTTACCGCATAACCTTCTGCTACTCGATGATTAGCGTAATCAAGATCACCATCTTTACCGCCATCGCCCCATTGTAGGAATCTTCCATTCCAATTTCTCGGCAAAGGCAATTGCGCATGAAAATGTATGGCAGGAGAAATGATTCCTCTAATGTAACAGTAAGGTTGATCTGATTGATCGTTGTCGCTTATCTGCGCGGAGGTAATGGTAAGATTGTGAATCTGCCTCAAATTTTCGCAGGCTAATACTTCTGAAGAAGATAAGCTCTGGGATAATGATAGGTTGGCAAATCCTAATAGAAGAAGAAGGGATAGCGTTTTGCGCATGCATTTCATGGGGACACCTGAATTCCTATTCTTTTCAAAAATTTATAAGACTTGAGAGTACAGGCAGTGTGCGGACGATTCAATTTAATCGATAGCCCGGAAATTCATTGGCTTTGCGAAACACTGGGTATAAGAATTTTATCCGATCAACTAAGTCATGACATAGCGCCGGGCAATAAAATTGCCATCGTTCACGTAGTGGAGGGCGAGCGAATTGTTTCAGTAGCAACTTGGTGGCTGTTTCTTGATCAAGAAACCCTTAAACCCAACTATAAGTATGCAAGTTTCAATTCGCGCTCGGATAAGTTGTTCATGAAACGCTCCATTTCATACATACCATTTCGCGAATCTCGCTGTATTATTCCAGCCAGTGCCTTTGTAGAAGGGCTAGGAGATAAACAGACTTACCATAAAGTTGAACTAGAAGGATCAGCGATAGCATTCGGCGGTTTGTGTAAAGAAAACATAGATAGGGAAACGGGAGAAATTGTTTACTCAACCTCTATCATTACGCTCCCTCCCTTGGTGCCACAATGGAACGACATTCATTCTAAATCCATGCCTCTTATGCTGGATTTTGAAGACGAAGCTTTAGTTGAGAAGTGGCTCGATCCAGAATTTAAAGACATCGAAGAATTTGAACCGCTACTAGAACCAAAAGTTCAGAAACCAATGATAGTTACCAAGATTGATAAACCCAGTAAATGGAATCCTATTGAAGACAGCTTCATGATTCTTAATTAGTTGAACAATAACAACCATAGGCTAATGAATTAAATGGAAGAAATAGCTCGTAATAAAAGTTTTGGTGGGACTCAAGTTCGCTGTAAGCACTTTTCAACAACTACTATTTGTGAGATGACATTTTCTGTGTTTTTGCCAGAACAATTGTCTACCGAAGAAGATTTAGAATTGCCAGTGATCTATTGGCTATCTGGATTAACCTGTACCGACGAAAACTTTGTACAAAAAGCCGGTGCGCAAAAACTTGCATCTGACTTAGGCATTATTCTTGTCTCGCCCGACACTAGCCCGCGGGGGGAAGGCATACCCGATGATAAAAACGGAGCTTATGATCTTGGTTTAGGCGCTGGTTTTTATCTGAATGCTACGGAAGAGCCTTGGGAAAAACACTACCAGATGTATGACTATGTGGTTAAAGAGCTTCCAGCTTTGGTAAAGCAAAAGTTTCCTATCGATGATAATCGCCAATCTATTATGGGCCATTCTATGGGAGGTCATGGTGCGATCATTGTCGCCTTAAGGAATCCGGAGAATTATCGCAGTGTTTCAGCCTTCGCTCCTATCGTTTCTCCCATGAACTGCCCCTGGGGTCAGAAAGCTTTCAAAAATTATCTTGGAGATGATGAAAGCACTTGGGCCCAGTATGACTCTGTCGAGATAATGAAAAAAGCGTCGCGGCGAATTCCCATGTTGATCGATCAGGGGACAGCTGATCAGTTTTTAGAGGAACAACTAAAACCTTCATTATTGGTTGAAGCGGCCAATGAAACTGGTTACCCGTTAAGTTTCAATCAAAGGGATGGATACGACCATAGCTACTTCTTCATATCTAGCTTCATCGAGAAACACTTGTACTTTCATGCAAGAATTTTAATGATGGAAGCTTAAGTATTCTAAGCAGCAAGCCAAATTAGCACTGCACAAATCACTGCAATTCCCTGTCCGATTCTATCAGTTATAGCGAATAATACGGGATCTTCTTCCAGTTTTTGTTTATAGGTGAATTGCCAAATACGGAATAACAGATACATAAGAAGCGGGCAAATAAGCCAAAGTATTAATGGCGAACTATAAAGCTGAGTAGTTTCCGGTGCCGTAATGTATAGTACAAACACAATAATTGCTGTGGCACTGGATGCCTTGCCAATTCTAGATAACAGCGGTAGGTGAGTATTCAAATAGGGCCTACCTTCTACTCGCTGTTTTCCTTCCCTGATTAAGTTTAATAATTCTGTAACGCGTTTTACCAACGCAAGACCTAGGAACAAGAAGAACGAAAATGTAATTAACCACACTGTGGTTTGGACAGAGATCGCGGCTGACCCCGCAATAATTCGCATCGTATATAAAACTGCCAGGGTAATTACATCTGCCAAGAACAGGCGTTTCAAATAGAAACTATATAAGGAAGTAAGAAGCCAATAGATCAGCAAAACTGATAAAAAAGAGTGTGGCAGTAATAACGCAGACAATACTCCAATCAGGAATAATAATGGCCCAGCAAGAAATCCCGTTGCTAAAGGAAGATCTCCCGACGCAAATGCCCTCTTAGATTTGGTTATATGCAGTCGGTCGGACTTTAAGTCGAGCATGTCGTTTAACAAATACACGCTGGATGCGCACAAGCAGAAACTGGTGTAAGCAATAATTGAAAGAAAGAGTAAATCCAGTTGATTAATCTGATGTGACAAAATCAGTGGAACAAATACAAGTAGATTCTTAAGCCACTGATGTGGTCGCATTGCCTCTAAGAGTTTGTTGAACTGCGCAGGAGCGCTATCAAAGGTTCTTGTGTTGGCGGTTTTTATTTTTCCTTCTAGAGACTGACTGCAGTTAACGAGCAACACTTCTGCTGACTCTTTCCAAATTGGTATATCTGCAGAGGAGTTTCCTGCATAAGAAAATGACTCGCCGTTATTTAGTTTTTGGATTTTCACTAGCTTGTTGTTTGCTTTTAAGTTCGTGGAATTGTTACTACCAAAGGATTCATTAAATAAGCCAAAGTATGAGCTGGCTTGTTCTACCGCAGTTTGATTTGATGCAGAGATGAGAACTAGTTTCCTGCCACGTTCTTTTTCTTTTTGCAAAAATTCATGGAACTCCTTATTTACTGGCATTAGATCGATTGGGATCTGCACCCGTTTTGCTAATTGCAGTTTCAAGTAGGACCTTCCTTTTAACAACCAAATAGGAATCGCAATCAAAAAGAAAAGATTATTTTTTAATAGAATAAGAATGGACTCGAACATCAAATCTGATTTAATCAGAGTCCCGTCGAGATCGACGTACAAAGGAAGATTGGAGCTTGAATTTTCCAACTGCTTAAAACTTCATTCGCTTAAACAGAACTTCAGGAATGGAGCGCACCGTTGCCATGATGATGCGCCAGTAGCCAGGCACGTATACTGTGTGCTTTTTTTTATCAATACTGTTTACTATTTTTGTTGCAATTGACTCAGGTGAGGACCACAGCACGCCTTTTTCTAACCCTGCGGTCATGGGAGAATCAACCAGACCAGGTCTAATGTCCAAGATGTGTACGTCGTGCGGCAGCAATTTGCCCCTTAAGCCCTGCAAGTACGTGGATACCATAGATTTGGAGGCCCCATAAATAAAATTAGATTGCCGGCCGCGATCACCAGCAACAGAGGTGATAACAGCTATAGTCCCTGATTTTTTTTCCTTAAGCAGCTTTGAAATTTCAGTGCACAAAGAGATCACACTTAACCCATTAACTTTAATTTCTTGCGCTGCTTGTTCAAAATCAGATTCGCAAGTTTCTTGGTCTGGGAGCGAACCATGACAAATCAGCGCAAGGTCAATATTTTCTAGAGCGGATTTCGCGTTGCTAACGGCATTTGCATGATTTTCAGTATCAGCAAGGTCCATTACATGGAAATCTACAGATTGAGCTCCCCTTACTGTTAAATCGTCAGCTAGAACTTTAAGTCGAGCTTCATTTCTTGCGATTAGAAACAATCGAGCATTGCGTTCTGCATAAAGTCGACTAACGGCTTTAGCGATTGCGGATGTAGCTCCAATAAGAAGAATATTCATGTTTAATTTTTTATGTGAGACCCAATCTAGTCGATTGCAAAGATGCAAATCTACATTCTGGATCTAGTTCCGTTTTTATTTCTAGAAATTTTTCCCAAGATAGATAACTAGACTTAAATACGTCTTCGCTCATCCTTGAATCCTTTGCCAGATAAAGGCGGCCTTTATTCGCTAGTACAATTTCATCTAACTGTTTTAGTAAGGGGAAAACTTTTTTTTCATTTTTAAAATCGAGAGTCAGAGTGTAACCAGCGATCGGAAAGGACAGCAAATTCTCATTTTTATTGCCAAACTTTTTCAAAACAGAGATAAACGACCCTTTACCTGACTCTGAAACGCGGTCAATTATTTCTCTTAGCCCGGATCTGGCCGTTTCTAAGGGTAAAACCAACTGATATTGTATAAATCCTTTGCCGCCATAAAGCCGGTTCCAGTTTCGAATGTTGTCTAAGGGGAAAAAATATGCATCGTAGTTTACTGAACGTCTTTTTGCCGTCTGCTTACGTAGTTTGTACAGAGAATTGTTGAACAATTGAGTTGTAAATTTATTGATTAAAAAAGATGGAGTACTAAATGGGATCGAAGGACCTTTCCTCGATCTGTATTCCTTAGTTCCAATTTGGCTATGTTCTGCTAAGTGTAAAACTGACCTGCCAAGCTCTTCCCCTTTTGCAAGACAATCAACCCAAGCTACGGAATGTTTACTTTCTTCATTCTCTTCGATTAGGTCCATGCATTCTTCGAGATTCGCAGCTGGAATCGATTTTCTTTGTATAGTAACGCTTGGAACTTTTTCTAGCTTCAAAGTGACCTCGAGAATCACGCCTGTTAATCCCATGCCGCCGCATGTTGCGCAGAACGCATCTTTGTTCTCTGTAGGACTGCACTCTATTGTTTTACCTGAAGACAGCAATAATGAGAATCGTTCTACATGGTCACAGAAACTGCCATCTTGATGATGGTTCTTACCATGAATATCAGCAGCTATGGCTCCCCCGACGCTGACGTATTTTGTTCCTGGCAATACGGGCAGAAATAAGCCATAAGGGATTACCACTTTTAACAGCGTGTCCATAGAGACGCCTGCCCCACAGCGAATGGTGTCATTAGTCGAATTAATTTCAAGAAAGCTATCTAGAAAGCGACTGCTCAATACAGTATCCGCGAGCGCACTATCTCCATAGCTTCTTCCAGCTCCCCGAGCAATCAACGATCCTGCAATTTCTTTTTCAGAAACAATCTCGAGAAATGATTCAGGAGAACTTGGTTCTAACAAGTTAGCGTCTTTTCGAGGAAATCGGCCCCAACCATGTAGTTGCATTCAGATATCCTGTTTGGAAAATACGTAGTGCTTATCGAGTTGGTACTTTACTACATAACCAATAGTTAAGCCGATAACAGCACCAACATACCTTGCTCTCTTGGTCCCATAAATTAGATCGAATCCGACTTCCATCATCCAGAACAGTAGTGTTGGTCCTATGCCAGTCAAGCTATATGCGAAAAATGTTTGTGCATCATAAGCAGATGATTGCGTCTGATAAGAAAATATAAACTGTTTATCCAAATAATACTTACACATTAGTCCGATAATAGTACCTACAAAGATTCCGATATAAACATCTAAAAATCCTGCTTATATCTGCAATGAAACTTTCTGGGTAAGAAGATTTAGAAGAGTCGCAATAAAAGCAAAGCCCGAGTAGCGAGTGGCAATATTCATTACCTTCATTATTTCGTAATTAGTCGCTTTCCCAGAGAAATGAGATAGGTTCTAATTTTTCCTCCAGCTATAATGCGTTATTCATTAATTTTTTGAAGCGACAAGAATCCTGAGACTAGAAAAACATGGACTTAGAGGAAGTTCAAGAATTTGCAGCTCAATTAGCCCGTGGTGCAGGGGAGCTCATTCGTCAATATAGAGGCAAGGCGGATTTTTTACGTTTTTTTAAGCAAGGAACTGAACTGGTAACCGATGCAGACTTTGCTGCAGATAAATTTATTAGCGGAAAAATTGGTGAGCGCTTTCCGGATCACGCAATTGTATCTGAAGAATTAGCTCCCGATACTTCAGCTATTAAGGATATTAAAGGTCCGTTCTGGATAATCGATCCTATTGATGGAACAGTAAACTTCGCCCATGGCCACAACCAGTCCGCTGTTTCGATAGCATTTGTAAATGACCAGCAAGTTGTGCTGGGCGTAGTGTTTAATCCTTTTACGCACGAGATGTTCACTGCAAAAAAAGGAGAAGGCGCTTTTTTAAATGGCAATCCCATTCGAGTAGCAGAGGAATCTCAGATTGGACGCGCGATTATTGCTACAGGATTTCCTTATGAAAAATCCAATCTCGAGCCAATGATAAAAAGACTGCGAGCAGTGTTAACTAATTGCGCCGATATTCGAAGACTTGGTTCAGCGGCATTAGATATTTGTTGGGTGGCATCCGGCAGATTAGATGGGTATTACGAAAGTCTGAGTCTATGGGATTTCGCTGCTGCTCGCTTGATTGCTCTTGAGGCAGGTGCTAAATGTGGAAATTTCAGCGAAGTGCCAGAAGGAATAGACCCGCAATTTTATGATCAGGATTTACTGGTCACCAATGAAGTTTTGTTTCCCCAACTCCTAACGGTTCTGCAGTCCGCGCTAAAGTAATAAACCCCCGAAATATCTGTAGGTTAAGCGATACTTAGAAATCGGCGAAACGACCCTTATCCAATTGACGTATTTTCCTATACCCCGTAAGGTATGAATGCTTTCTAGGGCGTTTTCGTATACCTATAAACGAACCTAGAAAATACAATTTGAAACGGCTGGATGCCCTAAGTTACGTGGCTTTCACGTATGTCACAATCGAATTTTTTGATCTTGAGGAGAAGACAGTGAAAAGAGTGATCCTTCCTATTATTTCTCTCTTTGCTTTGATTCTTGCGCCTGCAATTGTAGTCGCGCAGGAACGAGTGGGGGATTTTTCACTTTTGGATCAATATGGTTATCACCACGGAATGAGTTGGTACGATGACCACAAAGCCATAGCGCTGTTGGTGCAAGCCAACGATAGCGACGCAACGACTGCTGCAGTTCCAGAATTTGATGCTTTAAAAAGCAAGTTTGATGAAGCTGGAATTGAGTTTCTGATGATCAACCCGATGGGTCGATACAATCGCGAGGCAGTGCAGGAAAAAGTTGCAGAGTATGGTGTGGAAATTCCAGTGCTTATGGATGATGCCAGAGTGATTTCAGAGGCTCTTGGAATTGAGCGTACTGGCGAAGTGCTTATTTTTGATCCAAGAAGATTCGCTGTCCAATTCAGGGGATCAGTCGAGGCTGCTGAAACAGCGATCGAACAAATCTTAGCTAACCAAGATGTTTCGCCAAGCCTCGTTGAAACTGCTGGATCAGAAATAACCTACGAATCTGAAGGAGTACCTTCTTACGTGGCAGACATCGCTCCAGTTTTAGCTGAGCAATGTGCTACTTGTCACCGAGAGGGCGGAGTTGCTCCTTTTGCAATGGATAGCCATACCATGGTGCAGGGCTGGTCGCCGATGATTCGCGAAGTATTAATGACTCGTCGTATGCCACCAGGTCAAATCGATGGTCATATTGGTGAATTCATTAATGATCGTCTGGTTGATAACGCGGACATTCGCAAGATCATTGCTTGGGTCGACGCTGGTGCACCGAAAGATGGGGATCACGATCCATTGGCCGAGATAGTTTGGCCAGAGTCCAAGTGGGCTTTCGGTGAGCCAGATATGATTTTGGACATTCCTGCAACTACTGTTCCTGCTACTGGCAACGGCGTTTTCGTCAATGTTGAGGTTAAATTCGATATGCCTGAAGATCGATGGGTGCGTGGAAGCCAGATCATTGCTGGTGACAGGACCGTGCTGCACCACACCGTAAATCGATTGGATTTCCCTGGCGAAACTCGTGGTCGCTTCCTCGGTGGAGATGGCAATAGGGATAAAGCAGACATTACTGCTTATATTCCTGGAGACACTCCAGACATGGATCCGCCAAACACTGGTGGGCTAGTCAAAGCTGGTTCAACACTTCACTTGAATATGCACTACACACCAAACGGCCGTGAAACTGTAGACCGCAGCCAACTGGGTGTTTGGTTCTATCCCTTGGGTGAAGTGCCTGAAGAAAGAATGTCTGGTAGGTGTGCTTGTGTATTCCCAAATACCTGGACTACGATTCCTGCCCACGATCCAGCATTTGAGCAGACTGCTAGCATAGTAATTGAAAACGATGCACATATTCACAGCTATCTGCCCCACATGCACTTCCGTGGTAAGCACATGCGTTTTTACGCTGACTATCCTGATGGTACATCCGAAGAGTTAATCAATATCGCCAAGTACAACTACAACTGGCAGCTTAGCTATACCTATGAGGAGCCTAAGTTTGTTCCAGGCGGTACCAAGATCACAGCAGTAGCCGCGTGGGACAACTCAGCACAGAACCCAGCGAACCCAAATCCAGATCGCAATGTTGATTGGGGTAATGAGAGCTGGGATGAGATGTTTTTCGGAGCAGTTAATTGGAAAGACATTGATCAAAGCGGTGAAGAGAAAGGACAGCGAGTTAGGTCCTTCTAGTAGTTATTTAGCCTTTCTTTAATAAAGAAGCCCGACTGTTGAGAAGCAATCGGGCTTTTTTTATCTGTGATTTAACGGCTGTGAAACAAAATTACTTCGTTAAAGAGCTTAGGGAAGTTGCTCATTTACTAACTACCTATTCTGCTATTCCCTGAGTTTTTGCCTCGCACTTAGACTTTTCGCTAGCCGCTACTTCACACTCATAGAATCTCAAAGATGTCATAGGCAACCTTGCCTTCGACTTGCTTAGACTTTCCAACGAATACTCGGTGGTTCAACCAATCATAATCTTCTGATGAAGTCGTAAAGCTCGGAGTGACCCGCCAGTACAAACCGCTATCACTTGGCACGACCATTCCTTTATAAGTCATATAGATGATAGCGCCATCATCGGTTTCTAAGGTAATGCGAACGTCTAGGCTAGAATGGCCAGAGACTTGTGTGATCCAATCCGCACCGCCATTGTGCACTGTTCCACTTAATCGAGGACCAGAAAACGTACCGCCTGTAACTGGCGCAATTCGTGTATGGCCTGCATCATGCTGTGGAGCAACATCTAGCAATAATTCGAAAGCAAATTGAGATTCCAAATTGCTTGCAGGGGATTGGGCCGATGCCATGTGAGTAACTCCTGTAAGCGAAATTATAGTAAGAAGTGAAATAATCACGCGCAATTCTTTAATTAGATAATTCATTATTGCTCTCCTAAAGTTGGGCTGACAATAATAGTTAAATCTGTTTAGGATGTCACAGCATCTGCAGTCTTAAATTGATTGTCGAATCTCTTCAGAATCGTTGGGAGGTAAATTAGATCTAACACCAGTGCAAGGACAACTATCGGTACTAATAATTTCGCAGATTGTTGGAAATACAAGGTATTAGCAAAGATCATAACTGTCGTGCCAAAGGCCAATACCATGGTAGTAATAGTTAAAGCAGGTCCAGCAGTCTTTATGGAATGAGACACAGCGCTGCTTTTATCTGCCCCAGCTCGTCTTCCTTCAAGGTAGTGACTCAGTATATGCACCGTGTCATCCACTACCATGCCGATACTAATGCTGAACAGCATCATCACGAAGGGATCCAATTGACCAACTAACAAGGCCCATAAGCCAAAAACAATTGTTGCCGGCAGCAAATTGGGTAATACGCTTAACACGCCAAAATACAAACTGCGAAAACCAATTACCAGACAAAGGGTAATTAGTAACAAGCTGACTGAGTAACTTTGTAACAATTCTAAGGTAACTAGTTCATCCATTCTCGCAAACAGTAAAATGCCACTACCGTGCACCAAGTTTGCAGTTGCAAATGATTCACCGAAGCGCTTTGTAATTCGCTCGTCCAAATCGATGATTTCCTGGTTTGACATCGGAATTGCATTCACAGTCAAAGTTAAATAGGAACTGTCGTCATTTAGAAAGTTTGATAGTGGTAAGTAATTCGCCTCCACCATCCGATAGGCATTAAGGTAATTGGTATTAGTTTGTTTCTCTTTAGGAAGAAGAAAGAAATCCTCATCGTTGTCATTAACGATTTGGTTAATGGTCTTTAATACTTCTGTGACACTGATGATTGATTCGACGTCATCTTGAGAAGCAAGCCAGTTAGAAAATTCATCCACCTGTGCGAGAAACTCCGGATCTATTGCTCCTTCCTCGGTATTACTATTTATTCCGTAAGTAATTACTGGGCCTCGATTCATATGCTCGCTAACCAGATCGTAGTAGAGCAGAATGTCTGAATCTGACGCTATGAAATCCAAGCGATCAAAATCCGTTTCGTTCAGTGGAAGCAGCAGAATCGTTAGTATCGCCAATGCGCTACAACCGTAGAAAATATTTTTGTCTTGTCGATTAGTAAAACTGATTATCTGATGTAGCTCTTTCTGTAAAAAAGACACACCAACTTCATTCTTATCGACAGTTATTTTCGAAAACCAGATTAGTAGTGTTGGTACCATTAAGAAGGTTAATACATAGGAGAAAAAGATTCCTATTGCGACAATGCGGCCAAAATCCTGTACAGCAGGAGAAGAACACATGTTTAGTGAAGAGAATCCTATTGCAGTGGTTAATGCAGCTAACGTAACTGGTTGAAAATTGTAAGCCATGCTATGTCGCATGGAATCAACTTTGTTTTGTCCTTTATGCAGTGCTTGTTTGTAAATTGAAATAATGTGCACGCTTGTGGCGACAGATATAACTACCACTACAATAGGTGCCATGATCGAAATGCTGTTAAAGGCGAAATCTAGAAATCCTAGGGCACCGACAGTGTTTAAAATCACGAATCCAACGTGAGTAAGAATGCAAGCGCCTAAAGTTATTGATTTGAAGCAGTAACAAATAACCAGGACGGATAGCAAAATCACAATGGGGAGCAAGCTAGTTAAGTCATTAATCATTGCTTTTTGACTTGATTGTTCAAGTAGCAGATCCGCGTTTGCGAATAGATCCACATCAGGGTGATTTGCCCGGAGTTGATCTTGCACAACCAACACAGCATCTGCTATTTCAAGCCGTTGTTCGCTGCTGACATCACGGGCATTCAATGTAATAACGGCAAAGGTCAGAGCACCATTTCTTGATAGCAGATTGCTGGTGAGTAATTGATCGTTCATTGCGGTTACTCCGACTTCCCGGAGTTCTGCGTCCGTGTATTCAGCTAATTCCTTACTGAACAATCGACGTTGCGTTTCCGGTGCTGTGTACTCCAGCACCGTTGTTATGCCTCGAATGCGCGGAATCTCAACAAAGATCTCTTCCAGCTCCTGAATAGCAGCGAGGGTCTCTCGTGTAAAAACTGTCTCACCATCCTCAGCGGTAAATGCAAATCGAATCTCTGAACTGGTTGGAAACTCTTGATCCAGTAGATCCAATTCATCCAAATAAGGATCAGAATTGGACAATAAAGCACTTAGAGAGGTATCAAAACTAGTGCGCAAAATACCGGTACTTAAAAATACTGTCAGAAATGTGGCTAGTATTAGTAATGCATAGCGATTAGCAATCGTATATTGTGCTACCCGCTGGGAAATGACTGGATTTTTAGCTTCCATAAATTGCTTTTTGATTTCTGTCTAATACTTTTTGCAATGCTCTATCCAACTCAGCACACCCCGACTTAAAAATTTCTGTTTATGCAGAATGAAATAAAATTTTCTAGCCCAGTCTCGTTGTGGTGCAAGTAACGGAACTAGCGTTCCCCTTTTAAAAGCCTCTTGTAAAGTTAATTCAGACAGGCAACCAATACCAAGTCCTGCTTCAACTGCCCGTTTAATTCCTTCTGTGTGTTGTAGCTCTAATCTTAGAATTATCTCTGACAACATACCGCTCATGGCTCGATCAAAAGCCTGACGTGTTCCCGAGCCTTTTTCCCTGACGATCCAATCTGCTTGTTTTAAGTCTGCGTCCGATAATTCCTTCTTTTTGGCTAGGGGATGTTGGGGAGAGCAAAACAACGAGAGGGTGTCATCACGCCAGTACTGAACATCAAGATCAGGTTCCTGTAACTCTCCTTCAATAAGGCCTATATCTAACTCAAAATTTTGCACCTTACTGGCAATAGCTTGAGTGTTTTCGACATCAAGCTCCACCTGGGCAGAAGGGTGATCTTTAATAAAGGCCGCCATGATACCGATTGCCACATAATTGCCAATAGTCAAAGTGGCGCCAACTTTCAGTCCTCCAACGTCAGAATGACGGACTAAAGAGCTCTCGATTTGTTCCGCCTGAGACAATAATGCTGCAGCCTGCGGCCTTAGCAGGGCACCTTGTTCATTCAATTTCAGCCGTTTGCCGACTCGATCAAATAGAAAAAGATCAAAGCGTTGCTCCAGTTCTTTCAAGGCCGTGCTGGCCGCAGACTGAGACATAGCAAGCTCTTCCGCGGCCATGCTGACATTTTCATGGCTGGCCACAGCCAAGAACACCTTGAGCTGTTTCAGGGTAAAGTACATGGGGAGATATTATATCTAAAAAATAGATATATATTATAAAAAATATTAAATATACAGATATAAGAGATGCAATTAGAATTCCTGCCCTGCTCGGAGGAATTTAGTTCTGGTAAGTCTATCAACTCAGTCTGTAACCAATGTCCATCACTGGAACGAATCCTTGTTCAGCTTCAAGACGACCAGGGATCAGTCTCTGCGCTTTGAAAATGGACACTTCGTCATGCTAGGAATGGAGGTAGAAGGACGGCCGCTAATGCGGGCCTACAGTATTGCCAGCCCCAATTATGATGATGAACTGGAGTTTCTAAGTATTAAAGTACCCGATGGTCCTCTTACCTCGAAACTTCAAGATATAAAAGTTGGTGATGAATTACTGGTAAGCAGTAAGCCAACCGGAACCCTGCTATTGGATCATCTTTTAAAAGGCCGTAACTTATATCTTATAAGCACCGGAACGGGTCTAGCGCCTTTCATAAGCATTATTCAAGACCCAACCGTTTATGAAAGATTCGACAATGTAATTCTCACCCATGGAGTCCGCTACGTCAGTGAATTGGCCTATCAAGATTTCATTCTGAAAGATCTTCCTGAGAACGAATTCCTAGGTGATGATGTTAAAGAAAAGCTAATTTATTATCCGACCGTGACCAGAGAAGACTTCCACACTCAAGGTCGGTTAACGGATTTAATGAATACAGAAAAACTGTTCGTGGATATTTGCCAGTCAATACCGAATCCAGAACACGACCGCTTCATGATTTGTGGCAGTCCCAGTATGCTAAAAGAAACATGTTGCATTCTCGAGCAGATGGGGTTTGAAGAATCCAGACAGGGTATAAAAGCACACTATGTCATTGAGCGTGCCTTCGTCGAATAGTGTTCTCACTGAAATTTCGTTTCTTTATAAGTTGAACTTAAGACTTTCTTCGCGGAATATAGGACTGAAGCGCAGAAGTCGCCAACCTTGAGATTTAGCTAGTGAATAGACTAAAGAGAAGAAAGATTCTCCAATTGAGTAGTACGCTACTTGCCGGAACTCTTTCTTCGCCAATATTTGCCGCAAATTCTCTAAAGTACGGTGGACTTCCTATGGGAATCCATGG
>DFQD01000212.1 GCA_002377605.1 Gammaproteobacteria bacterium UBA3498
GAAAGTAGTGAGCTCCGTTTCGCCATTCGTTACTACCGTGTAACAGATTCTGTTGCGGTAATTGAAGAATATCCTATGCAACAATCCGCGCATTCACGGGATGAGTCGTTGCATCTTCTAAGGAATATCTTGCGTGCATTAAATATCGATGTTGAAGCCGAAGCATTAACTCCCGAACTATTTAGTTGGCCACTCATTGAGGGGATGACAGAAGAAGATAGTTCTACCAATGCAGCCAGACAGGCTCTGAAGGGGTTTATTGCTGGAAGAAAGGATCAGGATGGATTCAAAAATTTGATTTTGTTTGCAGGAGTTATTGATGATCTACTGGTAGGTCCGGAGAGGGCTGAAAATCGCCGCGACTATCAGATCGAGGATTCTGATATTTTTATTACTATCACCCAAAGCCTGCAGTTTATGCTGTCTTTTCCTGAATTAAAGAAAGATGTGTGGCATCAATTGCAGCCAGTTCTGTTAAGAATTCAGTCAGCTGATTGAAAATATTTTTATGTTGTCTCAGTCTGAAAGTCAGCTTCATTTTTTTGCTCGCAATATGCGTTATAGTGATGTCGATATTGTTTTAAAAAATGAAGCGGCAGCTTATGATCATCCTTGGAGCAAGCGCGTCGTTATCGACTGCTTGCGGTCTGGCTATCAATGCTGGGTATTGGCAAATAAGCAAAAGATAGTAGCTCATGGAGTCATGTCGGTAGCAATCGGTGAGTGTCATTTGTTAACTCTATGCGTGCATCCGAATTATCAACGCCATGGATATGGGCGGAAGTTATTTAAATTATTGTTAGATCGCGCGTACAAATTGGAAGCATCAGAGTGCTTCCTCGAGGTCAGAACAACTAATGAAGCTGCTATATCGCTTTATCAATCGGTGGGATTTACAGTAATTGGCGAAAGAAAGAACTATTATGCCGGAAATGAGGGTAGAGAAGACGCCTACATAATGTCCCGAGAGTTACCGATTCCCTGAGTTCAGTCTTCAGTTGCCTTGAAGTGAGTAGCTTTTTGCCAAATACGCGATAACAGCTTTATCAATGCAATTAAGGCAAAAGCGCCGAGCATAATTGATCCTAACATGATTAGCGTAGCAACCAGTATGCTTAACATTTCTGCTAACGGAATGTTCTGCCAAATAGATAATCCCCATAAGGAAAGCGCGGCAAGAGAGATTCCAGCCAGGATGGCCGCGGTTTTCTTACGAACGTTTAGTAGTGAAAAGATCAAAATCTGGCTCGTCGTTTAAGTCAGAGTAGGTTGCTTTGCAGTGTGGAAATTCACTACATCCCCAGAAAATACCATTCTTGCCTTTGCGTTTAACAAGTAAGTTTCCGCAATTTGGGCAGCGATGAGCAGGTTCTGGAACCCCATTATAATCTGCAAGAGTAACTTTACACCCCTTTGAATAGCCACTACAAAACCAATAGTCATCCTTACCCTTGGTTGCTTTGACTAATCTACGAGTACAAATAGGGCAGCGATAGTGTTCGTCGACTTCAGTTGAAGGTTTTCCCTCCATATCATTGAGCGTGGTTCGACATTCCGGAAAGCCACAGCAGCCCCAAAAAGGGCCCATTTTGCCATCGATGCGCCGCATAGGCTTTTTGCATTCAGGGCAATAGTAGGTTCGTTTCGTTGTCGTTTCTGTCTCTGAGGCATTCATAGCGACATCTTCTAATTAGCTAAGAGATTGGACTGTATTTTAATTTCTAGACCCGGCTAAGGATGTTGTCAACCCCAGTGGGGTCGAGATTGCCATTTTAATTCTATGAGTTTATCGATTTCTATCTGGTTTGAAAGCATTCATCAAATGTAAGAAAGCTGCGGCCATCTGACATGTTACTGATTTCCACATGTAGAGAGGTCAGGTAAGCTTGGTAGATCTCCACTGACAGGGTAATTTTCATACGGTTATGCTGACGGATTTTATACATCGAGCTAATGCTAGCTTCTAACCTGTTTAAATTCTGATCAGAAGTGGAGAAAATATTAAATCAGTTATGAAGAACTCCTCTGAGAGCCCTAAGTAGCGCTTTGTTCTCTTTTTCGGTGCCAATACTAATTCGCAGTTTGTCTTCTAGGCGCGGCTGTTGGAAATGCCTTACAAGAATATTCTGATCCTTCAAAGCTTGAGAGATATTTATAGCACTGTGGGTAGTTGGCACCTGCGCCAACACAAAATTAGTTTGGCTAGCGCCAGTAACAAGCCCCAGCTCGTTTAAAGCAACAATTAGATCTGAACGAGAATTACGAATTTTCTCCCAGTTTACCTGAGCGGAGTCCTGTGCTTGCAGTGCAGCACAAGCTAAGATCTGAGAAACATGATCTGTATTGTAGCTGTCGCGGGTTTTAAACATTATTGGGTTCGCCAATGATTTATTGGAGATACCGTAACCAAAACGTAAGCCGGCGAGTGAATAGCCCTTTGAAAGAGTCCTAAGGATTAAAATGTTTTGGTGCGAGTCGATAAGTGGCACGCAGTTATAAGACTCTGTGGGATCAACAAAGTCCACGTAGGCTTCGTCTATAACCAGCACACCTTTGAAACTTTCTGCTAGTTCTTCTATATAACTACTAGATAACAGGCAGCCGGTTGGAGCATGAGGATTTACGAGGATGCACATTTTTGCCCGTGATCGATTCAAAGATTCTCTAAAATCTGTTGGTAGTGTCCAATCATCCCTAAGTGGTATTTCTTCAAGGTTGCAGTTTTGTACTTCCGCTAACACCGGATAGAGCGAATAAGTAGGTTGAGTAACAATAACTTTGTCACGTGCTTCGACAAAAGTAGTCAAGGCTAAGCGCAGTAATTCATCACCACCATTGGTCGGTATGATGTTTTCAGCATCGACACCGTGGACATCCGCTGCGATTTGTCGAAAATCTTCTGCTATTGCTTGTGGATAGCGCCGTAAATCTTCCACATCAATATTTGCCAATGCATCAGCCACGGCAGGACTAGCAGGATAGGGGTTTTCATTTGTGTTTAGCTTAACGATCGTTCGGTCTTTCGGTTGTTCGCCTGGAACATAACCCTGCATTTTGGCAATATTTTTGCGCTCGAAACTCATGTTCAGTGAAGGTGCTTGTTAAAGAGCGTGAAGGGTATAGCTAAGCCTCTTAGGCGGCAAGCTTGGAACGAAAAATTATTGCGGAGGCAGATAGGTTTCCACTCGTTTGTGCCAACCTGACAACCACCTTTCTTCGTTTCTTGTTGGAGGGGCATTATTAACTCTGTTGTTTAAGACCTGCTTGGCTGCTCGTACGAAACTATAGAGGGTCATTGGAGAATTTTCCATCGCGGCTACTACCTGTTTAAGCCCCCAGCCCTGGTTTTGATAGCGTTCACTCGGCGTGAGCCCAGTCCCTTTAAAATGAACATAGTCGATCAGTGCATAGGGTCCAGAGGGGGGATGACTGTGAGCGAGCGTATTAAGCAATTGTCGAACTTTTGCTTGCCGATCAATTGGAAAAGAAGTAACGATTTGTTCCAGTGACTCGCTGAGTCTCTGCACGATGAAATCTATTTGAATCGATTTGGTATCAGCAAGAAATCTGCGGAGTTCCCGGGACTGTTCGCTATCAAATTTTTGATAGAAGTCTTCTCGCGACTGCCAGGGTGAATCTAAATGGCTGTCCTCCGTTATCCATGAGGGAGGTTCGACATTTCTTGCCTGATAGTAATTGAGTAATGCTGGAAAAGTTTCTTCGAAAGGGGAAACTTGTCCTTCTTTAAACCAAATGAAGTGTCCAATACCGAGGGACGGAAATTCTTCGCCTTCATTCCAGCTAGTCAGGCAATTAAAATTGCCAGCACATTCATTGGCAAAGACCTGTTCTCCTAGCGATTCTAATTCTGATTGTGACAGCTCAAATGCTTGGCCGTAAGCCATGGTTACCAGTATGTATTGCACTAGTAATAAGCTCAAATATCGGTTCAATCTGCTTCTAGTTACGGTCACTCCGATTTGATCGACGGATGTAGAGAAAAGTTTATACTTTAGGCTCAAAAATCTAAATGAGAGGTTGAATTGCAGAGAATTTGGGGCGATTCTCAGGGTAAACTGGCTTTTCATGAATTAGACAGCGGCTATAACGGAAGCTAATTAAAATTGGATTTTTTGCTGAGGCTTTACGGCTCATTAAATCATTAGTGTGGGTGCGAAATAGCTTTAAGAACGAGCGGTATTATAGTCGGAAAAACTTTAATAAAAACAATGATAAATACAACACTGAAATTCGAAACATACGTTTTCCTCGGTATTTTATGCACAAAAATTACCTCGAAGTCATAAAACCCTTAAAAATAGCGGGTATTATTTTATATCGTTCCTTCCAAAAATCATAAACCATTGATATTTCGAAAGAATACCTTTTGCACAAAAATTAATCAGATTGAGTCACTTTCACAGAATTTCGAGGCTTGAGAGATTTCTTTTGGTTTTATGCCCAGAGTTATCCACAGAATCTGTGGACAAAAATTCAGCTCACGATAATTATTAAAAACCACTTAATCCTCAATAACTTAGTGGGGTTACTTTAATGTGGTAATTAGCAATAATCGCTAAGTCTTTGTGATAACCTCGACTCCATTATGAAACCTGACTACTTCGTCGCCAGATTCTGCCGCAGGCTTAAATATGATATGTTAATTTTCAACATCCTATTGAAGCATCGTAATGATAGAACTAACGAGTGAAATTCCTTTCCTTTGGAGGCTCAGTCCGGAGAGCAGTGAAGGCTATTGTTCAGTTTCCATGGTAGTGCCTTGTCCTCCGGAAACAGAAATTGCTGATCTCACCATCGAAACCAGCGTTTTAAGTTTATCTTCCGATAGTTCGCGGTCTGAGACCGAAGAGACTCTCGAGTGGAACCAGGAAGACGTCGATCTGTTTATCCGTCTGGTTAATCAGAGCCAGATTAATAACAACCAACCAATATCAGAATCGGTGCATGTTGATTTAACTGACCCGGAAATTATTGAAATTGTCCATATCGTTGCCGCTGCAGGATTCGGCGTTGCTTTTACTTCATTCGGCTTATTGAATGAAGCCGATGGGCGTTTTCCAGTGCACAACTTTGAAATCGGATCATTTGCATCATTAAATACAGTCAGCGGATTTGTGTCATGTGTCGTGGTGGATGTTGAAGACGATGATGTGGTCTGTGTGCTACTTGATGATATCGATGTCCGCTTAATCGAAGATTATGAGCAGCTGTGCTGCCATGATTTGTTATTAGTTAAGCGCATTGATCTGCTACATCCTGAGTTTGCTGAACGCAAATCAAAACCAAATACTTCCGTTTTACACTAAGCGATCGCTGCAGTTCTGGGACCGATTCTTTTAGCAACCGACAAATTCAATAATGTGATCTGCTGCCTGTTCCACGGTAATTTCGACTGTGTCGATCACTATTTCTGGTTTTAGAGGATTTTCATAAGGGCTGTCCAGACCGGTAAAATTTTTAATTTCTCCCGCCCGCGCCTTCTTGTAGAGCCCCTTTGGATCCCTCTGCTCGCAGACATCCAGGCTTGTATCTATAAATACTTCGATAAATTCTTGTTCTGTAAACAAGGACCGTGCCATGTCCCGTTCAGCGCGGAAGGGCGAGATAAAACTCGTGATGACTATGAGTCCTGCATCTAGCATAAGCTTGGCGGTTTCCGCTACACGGCGAATATTTTCAACTCTATCAGCATCGGTAAAACCTAGATCCTTATTCAGTCCGTGGCGTACGTTATCCCCATCTAAAAGATAAGAGTGACGGCCTTTGGCAATCAATTTCTTTTCGACCAAGTTTGCGATGGTTGATTTACCTGAACCTGATAAACCGGTGAGCCAAATAATTTTTGGTGCCTGTCGTTTAATTGCTGCGCGACTCTGTTTGTCTACGTCGAGCGCTTGCCAGTGAACATTGCTGGCACGACGCAATCCGTGCCTGATTCCGCCATCTGCAACAATTATGTCTGAGTCTTTTTCGTAAAGAGTAAAGTTGCCGGTAGCAGAGCAGATGGAAGTAGAGTCATAAACTATGGGGTCTGTCAAAGCGATATTTGCGACACCAGTTTCATTGGTCGATAAAGTCTTTGCAGCGATCTGCTTTCTGGTTTCAGTATCTAGACGATACTTTAGCCGACTTACGATAGCTTCTCTTTCGCCGCCAATGGCTTGCAAACGATAGGTTCTTCCCGGGAGTAATTCCTGCTGACCTAGCCACGCGATTTGTGCTTCAAATTGATCAGTGAACTCTGGTCTTAAATCGGCAGCGGCCAAGATATCACCCGGATTCATGTTTACTGAGTAAGTCAGATTTAAATTCAAATCGGCTTCAGCTTCTATGCTAGAGCATTCAGCACCATTTGCTTCAATGCTAAGAATAGAAGTTTGATGACCTGATGGGGCAGTTACAACACTATCTTCGTTGTTTATCTGACCGCTGATTAGCCTACCGCTAATGCGACTGGATGACTCAACGTCGGTTACTAAGAAGCGCATTGGTTCCATATTTATTTTCCCAACTTTTCTCCTCAAGGTTACTTTGCGCGCTGGTTAAAACGCCGTCCCACTATGGCAGATGCGATGTTAACTTTTTGTATGTCAATTGTCCCTCCGGCTATTCCCCAGCCCCAAGCATCTCGCATTTTTTGTTCGATAGGGAACTCTCGGGAGTAACCATAGCCGCCCATTAATTGCATGGCTTTGCCTGTTACTTCTCGTGCGATTTCGTTGGCAAAACATTTTGCGATTGAGCTATCTGCAATCGAAGGTAATCCTTGCTCTGCGTTTGCTACCGCACGATAAAGAAGCAAACGTGCTGCGTCTAACTTTAACTTCATTTCGGCTAGTTGAATTTGTACGGCTTGAAAGTCTACTAGCGGCTTGCTGAACTGATTGCGTTCCTGAGTGTAATCAAGTGCGAAATCGAATGCTGATTGTGCAACGGCTAATGACATTGTTGTATTTCCGCAGCGCTCCAGGTCGAATGCTTCCATTAACTTACTAAAGCCTCCGGCAGGCACTAAAATATTATCGAAGGGAACTTCTACGTTATCGAAATACATATCGGCACTATAAATGCCTCTAAATCCCATATGATGATCGCGCTTGCCAAAACTGAATCCATCCG
>DFQD01000050.1:0-3068 GCA_002377605.1 Gammaproteobacteria bacterium UBA3498
CCTCCTCCTTGATATGCATAAGTTGCATCTGTAAATCGATCACAGATAATCCATATTCCATTTTCAAGTGCGGGCCGAATGACCTTTTCTAAATGTTGAGCGCGACTAGCGAAAATTAATAGCAATTCGGTCATTCCCCCGGGCGCCTCACTATTTACTTGCAAAAGGAGCTCTCGTATTTTTTCCGACAGGACAGTGCCACCCGGCTCTCGAGTTACTACGAAATCGATTTTTTTTACTTCTAAAAATTTCTTTATAGCTTCAATACTAGTGCTCTTACCAACTCCCTCGACACCTTCAATAGAGATAAATTTTCCTTGGATCATTTTTTAATTAACACCTTATTGTGATTCCAATTGAAATCTACTCACAGCGTCGTTGTGTTCTTGCAAGGTGCTGGAGAAGTAGTGAGTGCCATTCCCTCGAGATACGAAATACAAGTAATCTGACGGCAATGGATTCAAGCTCGCATTTATTGAATCGATACCAGCAAGGGCAATCGGGGTAGGCGGGAGACCATTGATGCGATATGTATTGTAAGCTGTTTCCTCTAATAAATCTTCGCGTCTAATATCCCCATCGAAATTATCCCCCATCCCATATATAACAGTAGGATCTGATTGCAAGCGCATACCCAATTCAAGTCGGCGTACAAAAACACCAGCAATATGCCCGCGCTCACTTTCTTCAGCAGATTCCTTCTCTATAATGGAAGCCATAATCAAAGCATCATACGCATCATTGTAAGGTAAAGTTCCAAGTCGAGATTCCCAAGCTTCTGTTAATACTTCTTTCATTCTTTCATATGCCCGAGTAAGTATTTCACGGTCAGTAGTACCTCGAGTGAAAAAATAAGTGTCCGGATAGAGCAACCCTTCCACTGACTCTTCTACGAGATTTAAAGAATCTGCTACTAATTCCCCAGAGTTACTATTTAACTCTCGTACAATGTTGGAGTCACTCCAAATCTCATTAAGTGCTTGCTCAAGCGTCCAGCCTTCGATAAGCGTGATCCTATATTGATAAGTATCCCCAGCTAACATCTTTCTCAGAAAATCCATTGAAGTCATACCAGCTGTTAATTCATATTCGCCAGATTGAATCGATGCAGCCGTTCTCTGAATTCTGGCATAGAGTGTCATGCTGCCCGAATTATCAATTAAATCCATGCTTTCAAGCTCATTTGCTACACGAGTTAAAGAAGTTCCTGACTCCACCATAAACAAGATAGATTCGCCTTGGATTTCCATGGGTTCGTTTAGATCATTGATTAAGTAGGCCAAAGCTAGCAATGGAATGAGAAAAATCAGCAGCAACAGACACAGTGCTGGAGCAAGCCATTTTCTTTTTTGGAAGGAGTCTGTGTGAAATAGAGACATGCTTCGTTTCGCTCGTAGCTCAAGGAAACGTTACCATTTTATTTTACTTTAAGCACGACCGCAGCGGCGCGCATTACCCGTATTTAGAAAAGATTAGGCTTCCATTAGTCCCACCGAAACCAAATGAATTCGAAAGCACAACTTTAAGCGACTGCTCTCTGGCTGTACGAGGAACATAGTCCAAGTCACATTCATCATCGGGATTGTCTAGATTTATGGTTGGCGATATAACCTGGTCTTTAATTGATAACACAGAGACTATCGCTTCAGCTGCACCGGAAGCACCTAGAAGATGACCTATCATAGATTTGGTAGAACTCACGGGAAGATTGTTCGCATGATCTTTAAACACTGACTTAATTGCTTCAGTCTCAGCAATATCTCCAGCCGGCGTGGACGTGCCATGGGCATTGATGTAATCCACTTGATCAGGATTCATACCTGCGCTTCGTAGTGCATTGGACATACACAGTGCTGCGCCAGCACCTCCTTCTGAAGGAGCTGTCATATGATAGGCATCACCGCTCATACCAAATCCGGAAATTTCAGCGTAAATATTTGCGCCTCTCTTTTTCGCATGTTTTAGCTCTTCCAGAACCATAATGCCGGCACCATCACTTAACACAAACCCATCCCTGTCCTTATCCCAAGGTCGGCTCGCACGCTGCGGATCGTCATTGCGGGTCGATAATGCGCGTGCTGCACAAAATCCGGCCAAGCCCACCGGCGAAGTAGACATCTCGGCACCGCCCACTAACATAACATCTGCCTGATTATTGACAATCATGTTAGCAGCTAACCCGATATTATGCGTTCCAGTCGCGCACGCAGTAGTGACAGCGATATTGGGACCTCTCAGGCCATATCGAATAGATAAGTTACCTGCGACCATATTGATAATTGAACCGGGAACAAAAAAGGGTGAAACTCTGCGCGGACCTGAATCTTTAACTTGTATAGAGGTTTCTTCGATGGTTTTTATACCACCAATCCCAGACCCTATTGCAACCCCTGCACGTTCAGCGTCGATAGTCGATATGTCGATCCCAGAATCATCGATTGCCTGCACGCCAGCCGCAATTCCATACTGTACGAACTCGTCCATACGTCTAGCTTCCTTGATTTCCATGTATTCGCTACAATCAAAGCTCTTAATTGCCCCACCAAATCGAGTGCTAAATTCACTAACGTCAAAATGTGTAAGAGTTTCAATTCCACTCTTACCATTCTTAATCGAATCCCATGAGGTGTTAAGATCATTACCTAGGGGAGTAACTAATCCCATTCCAGTAATAACAACTCGTCTAGTGCTCACGGTGAGTCTCCTATCTCAATTACTTTTAACCATATAAACAAAAGCTACTCCAGAATGCTCCAGAGTAGCTTTGTTACTTGCATTAGTTAAAAATTAGAGGTGTTCGTTGATATAGTCGCAGGCAAGCTGGACTGTAGTGATTTTTTCAGCTTCCTCATCAGGAATTTCAGTTTCGAACTCCTCTTCTAAAGCCATTACTAATTCGACGGTATCTAAAGAATCAGCGCCTAAATCTTCCACAAATGAAGCAGAAGGTTTCACTTCGTCTTCCTTTGCACCAAGCTGTTCACAGACAATTTTCTTAACGCGCTCTTCTATGCTACTCATATCTTTTATTAGCTCCTAATACTTTGTTTCTTAAGGCTTTTTTTAAA
>DFQD01000050.1:3457-10579 GCA_002377605.1 Gammaproteobacteria bacterium UBA3498
GGTAGTTGTAATGTTTAAATTACAAATTAAATTTAAGCCTTCTATGTATAAATTTTAATCAAATTCTGGTAGTAATTTCAGTGATTTTTCATATCGAAAAACATCAAGCCATATACATACCGCCATTAACATGGACCGTTTCTCCTGTTATGTAAGCACCATTTTCAGAAGCCAAAAACCCAACAACGGAAGCAACCTCTTGAGGCTGACCAAGTCTAGCAAGGGGAATTTGGGACAATAATGCCTCAGTTTGTAGTGGGGGTAATTTACGAGTCATATCTGTGTCTATAAACCCTGGCGCAACTGCATTAACAGTTATCCCTCTAGAACCGATCTCTTTTGCTACAGATCTTGTAAATCCCTCTATTCCTGCTTTTGAGGCACAATAATTAGACTGGCCTGGATTACCACTTGACCCTACAACGGAAGAAATATTAATTATTCTTCCCCAGCGTGCCCGGGTCATTCCTCTTAAACATGCCTTTGTAACGCGGTACATCGAGCTAAGATTGGTTTCAATGACTTCATGCCATTCATTATCTTTCATTCTCATCAACAGATTATCGCGAGCTATTCCTGCATTATTTACAAGAATTTCTGGCGCACCGTACTTATCTATAATTGCATCCATGAGATTTGTTATAGAATCATCGTTTGAAACATTAGCACAAAGTCCTTCGCCGGATACATTGGCTTGAGTTAAGTATTCCGTGATGGCGTCCGCGCCATTATCAGTGGTTGCGGTACCTATTACAGTACAACCTTGTCGAGCAAGCTCGAAAGCAATAGCTTTTCCGATACCCCTGCTTGCCCCAGTAACCAGAGCGATCTTAGACTCGCTCATGCAATATTACTCCTATCGATTATATTTCAGACTATTAACCTGTCATTTCAGCAACAGCAGAATCGAGATTTGCATTGCTATCACTGCCAAAACATTGGATTTCCGATTCGATACGTCTAATTAATCCGCTTAAGACTTTGCCCGGGCCACATTCGACCACCTTGTTGACACCGGTTTTATGAATAAGTTGCACGGAATTTAGCCATAGGACGGGTCTGGAGAGTTGCTTGATCAGATTCTCTTTAATTTCCGCGGGTTCTTTAGCAATTCCGGCATTTACATTTTGCACAACGGGAATGCTGGGCGCATTCATCTGAACTTCCATAAGCTCTTCTTCTAGTTTCTCAGCAGCAGGTAGCATCAGTGCGCAGTGCGAAGGCACACTTACGTTAAGTGGTAGCGCTCGCTTTGCTCCAGCCTCCTTACAGAGTTCGATAGCTTTATCTACAGCGCACGCTTTACCTGCAATTACGATCTGACTAGGAGAATTAATATTAGCCGCAGAAACTATTCCTTGTTCTGCTGCTATGTCACATATCTCATCGATCCGAAAATTTTCTAATCCAACTATTGCAGCCATTTTGCCTTCTCCAGGCGGCACAGCAGACTGCATTAAAATCCCTCTATGATGAACGATATTAACTGCGTCCTGAAAATCGATAACATCGGCGCAAACAAGAGCAGAATATTCTCCTAGACTGTGACCTGCCAATATAGACGGCCTTAAAGTAGACATCTCAGACCAAAGGCGCCAAATAGCAACAGAAGAAGTTAGCAGGACTGGTTGAGTGATATGAGTTTGATCGAGGCTTTTATTAGTGTCTTGCTGACAAATTTCCCAAAGGTCTAGCTGCAAGACATCAGAAGCTTCTGCAAAAGTTGATTTAATAATGGGCGATCGCTCGGCATGCTCTTTAAGCATACCCAGTTTCTGTGATCCCTGTCCGGGAAAAACGAATCCAAAATTTTGCATTTCTAACCTACTGGACTATCTATAGCTTTTAGTCACAACGTATTTACCATTGTCTATGCAAATTTCCAGTCGGCATCCTTAAGGTTGGTAAGAATCTCGATTATTCATCACTGAGGTCGAGCACTTTATTACCTTTATAAAATCCATCCGCTGTTACGTGATGGCGACGGTGTACTTCACCGGTTGTCTTATCGGTAGATAGTGTCGGCCCAGACAGAGAATCATGTGTACGCCGTTTATTTCTCTTAGAACGAGTTACTTTACTCTTTTGAACAGCCATTATTAGCTCCTAATCAGATATTTCCATAGCCATTAAATTCATATTTTTGACTACTACTTCTTAAGTTTTTTAAGCACTGCAAACGGGCTCATTGGGTTCGCTTGCTCATCCGTTTGTTCTATTTCGTTACCCAGATAATTCAGATTATCTAAACAATCTTTGTTTTCATGAAAGTTTACGATTGGCATACAAAGTATTAACTGCTCTTCCACCAATTCAGCTAAAACTAATTTGTATTCTCCACTAATCCAAGAATCAAACTGGGGTTCCAGTTCCGCCTCGATTCTATCTTGTTCAAATAATACCAGGCTTATTTCATCCTCTAGCTCAACTGCTAGAGGCTCGAGACAGCGCTGGCAAGCAACTTTAACTCGGGCTGAAATATGACCTTTTATAAGTCTTAGATTTGATTCGTTTGTTGAAAATTGCAACTCAACGTTAACTACCCCCCGATTATCTACCAGGGAATCGGCAAATCTTGGGAGATTTTCCAGAGCGACCGAACCACTAATCTCTTCCTGCTGCAGAAAAGCCTTGCGAGTATCAACATAGATTGGCAAAAGGCTCTCTGACATAGGCGCGCAATAATAGGCCCAGGTAGTGCTTGTGTCAAAGAAATTTTTGATTAGCTTCGATCTTAGAATACCATTCTATATGGCTGAAATAATTAAGTATTTCTTAATTCAATCTGCAGGGCCTTAAAGAATTTATCCCAAGGTGCCTCCAGTTCCAACCATCCATCTGAAGCAGGATCCAAAAACTTAATTCTAACAGCATGAAGACAGAGCTTCTTGGCGCCTTTTAGTGTATCCGGAATAGATTTTGGACCATATTTCCCATCGCCGATTATTGGGTGACCCGCATATTGACAATGCACGCGGATTTGATGCGTCCGCCCGGTTGTTGGGCGGGCCTCAACAAGACTAGAATCGCAATAGTTTTCTAGCACTTTAAAACCAGTTGTAGCTGACTTACCATCCTTGTTAGCCTGGACTATGCGTTCGCCTGAGCTGAGCTTGTTTTTTCGTAAAGGAATATCAATTCTTTTGAGGTCTGCTGGCCATTGTCCGTGAACGAGAGCATGGTAGGTTTTGTCGACACGTTTTTCTTTAAATTCTTTCTGTAATACCTTTAAAACGTTAGTTTTTTTTGCAATTAAAAGACAGCCTGAAGTATCCCTATCTAGCCGATGAACTAACTCTAAATTGCGCCAATCCTCCTGCATTTGGCGCAGAGCCTCGATAATCCCCAGTCGAACTCCAGTGCCGCCATGAACAGGCATCCCTGCCGGTTTATTTAATACCAGGAGTAAGTCAGTTTCTAACAATACGCTAGATCTAAGTAATTGAGTCAAACCGGGAGATACCTTTTCAGTTTGGCTCTTTTTGCCTGTTCTCACGGGCGGAATCCGAACTTCATCACCATAGCTAAGCTTTAAATCTGGCTTACAGCGCTTCTTATTTACCCTAACTTCACCACGGCGTATCAATCGATAAACCCGAGTACGGGGCACTCCCTTTAATTCTCTGATAAGAAAATTGTCCAGACGTTGGCCATCATGCCTCTCAGAAATGCGGACAATGTGCACTTGTCTCTTAGATTCTGTTCGCGATTTTTTTTGAATCAACATTGTTTTTGTATGCTTATAAGGCCATGTGCCAGTTCTTAGTCTTAATAAAGTTAGGCCATAAGCATTCTACAATAATCCGTTTCATTCTATATGGTGTACAATCCCACCGTTTTTCAAGCCGCTATATAGCAGATTTCCTAAGATGGAACCCATAAAACGAATACTCAATTTACAAATTAAATCAGCTCTGTCAGCAATTACAGGAATCGCAGATTGCAATGCCAATGTCGTTACAGCTTCTAAGCTTGAATTTGGCGACTATCAGGCTAACGGAGTTATGGCAATTGCCAAACAGCTAAAACAAAACCCTCGAGAGATGGCCGAGTCAGTAATAGCCCAACTAGAGCAAGATAAAAGCGATCTAGTGGAATCTTTTGAAGTAGCTGGACCTGGATTCATCAATATAAGGCTTAATTCCAAAGCTATGCTTTCTAGAGCAAATACCGCTCTGTCAAATCCAGACACATTAATAAGCACCGCCGAGAATCCGCAAACCATTGTTGTTGATTACTCTTCTCCAAATCTAGCCAAAGAAATGCATGTAGGCCATTTACGCGGCACAATTATTGGTGACAGCCTGGTTCGTGTCTTACTAAAAAATGGCAATACAGTTATAAGACAAAATCACGTTGGTGATTGGGGCACACAATTCGGGATGTTAATCGCCCATCTCCAAGAAATCCAAAGACAGAAAGCAAATCAATTACCACAAGAACTTTCAGATCTTGAAGAATTCTATCGTTCTGCAAAGGAACGATTTGATTCCGATGAAGAATTTGCCAATACAGCCAGGCAAAGCGTTGTTAAATTACAAAGTGGCGATTCTGAACACAATCAGGTCTGGGAACAATTTATCGAGGAATCCCTTGCTCACTGCGAAACTATTTATGACAAGTTAAACGTCACTCTTACTCGTGCCGATCTCGACGCAGAGAGCCGCTACAATGACGACTTGGAAAACATCGTAACAATCTTAAAGAGTAAAAACTTACTATCGAAGTCGGATGGCGCAACCGTTGTTTTTCTTTCTGAATTTGTGGGTAAAGATGGAAGTTTATTACCGGTAATAATCCAAAAATCCGATGGTGGCTACTTGTATTCTACTACCGATCTAGCTGCTATTAGATTACGTTCAGGCGAATGGAATGTAGATCGCTCCCTTTATGTTGTGGATGTAAGACAGTCATTACATTTCCAACAGGTTTTTGCAGTTGCTAAAAAAGCAGGCATCGCTTCAGAAAGAATTTCTCTTGAGCATATTGCCTATGGCACCATGATGGGTAATGACGGAAAACCATTTAAAACACGTTCAGGCGATATTGTTAAATTGGTCGATTTACTCAACGAATCAGTTCGGCGTGCATACGATCTGGTTTCAGAAAAGAACCCAGACTTAGATGAATCGGCCCGACAGCATATAGCAGAGAAAATCGGTATCGCTTCCGTAAAATATGCCGACCTCTCCAAGAATAGGACTTCGGACTATGTTTTTGATTGGTCTACGATGCTCTCTTTCGAAGGAAATACTGCGCCTTACCTAATGTATGCATACGCAAGAATTAAATCCATCTTACGCAAAGATGAAGCTCAAGGGCTACACACAAGCATCCAATCGATTTCAGAGCCAGAAGAGCGTCTACTACTGTTAAAAATTCTTCAATTAGATGAGGTTGTGCAAGCAGTAGCCGATGAATGCTTCCCTAACCAGTTGTGTAGCTACTTGTATGAGCTGGCAGGGTTATTTATGCGATTTTATGAAGTCTGCCCGATACTCAAAGCTAACGGAACTGTAAAGAACTCCAGACTAGCTCTCGCCGCGTTAACCGCTGATGCCCTTCATGTGGGACTCGATCTATTAGGGATCGAAACCCTAGAGAAAATGTAGCTAATCTCTTTTAATTAGTCAGCTCTAACAGCAGCTTATTCAAGCGCGCAGAAAACTCACCGGGGTCTTCAATCTGGCCGCCTTCTGCCAAACTAGCTTGTCCGAATAACACGGTCACTAAATCTCCAAATCGCTCTTCATCCGGTTCTTTATCCAGTTTTAATAATAAGGGGTGCTCAGGGTTAATTTCAAATATCGGCTTCGATTCGGGTACTGCTTGGCCAGATGCCTCCATAATCTTGCGCATTTGTGAACCCATGTCATGTTCATCTATGGCAAGACAAGCTGGCGAATCTATTAGGCGATGCGTTACTCTAACTTCTTTGACTCTTTCGCCTAGCTCCTCTTTGATTCTATTTACTAAATCTGAGAATTCTTTTTCAGATTTTTCCTGTAGCTCTTTGTCTTCTTCATCTTCAAGCTTACCAAGATTTAATTCGCCTCTAGCAATATCCTGGAATTGTTTACCATCGAATTCGTTCAAATGACCCATTAGCCATTCATCGATTCGATCGTGCATCAATATTACCTCGATCCCTTTCTTTTTAAAGATCTCCAAATGAGGACTATTTCGAGCTGCATTTAACGACTCTGCCGCAACATAGTAAATTTTCTCCTGCCCCTCTTGCATCCGAGAGACATACTCTTCAAAATTTTCTTCTTGCTCATCGTTTTCTGAATGCGTAGTAGTAAACTGCAGTAGTTTCGCTACTTTCTCTTTATTAGTGAAATCTTCTGCGGGCCCCTCCTTCATAGTTTGGCCAAACTGTTTCCAAAACTCATTGTATTTTTCTTTATCTTTTTTACGTTGTTTGCTGAGCATATCCAAAACGCGTTTTGTTAATGCGCTTCGCATAGAATCAACAACCGGATCTTTTTGTAATATCTCTCTAGACACATTCAAGGAGATATCATTTGAGTCAATAACTCCCTTCATGAAGCGTAAATATAGAGGCAAGAACTGTTCAGCATCGTCCATAATAAAAACGCGCTGCACGTAAAGTTTTAAACCACGTGCTGCCTCTCTATTCCAAAGATCAAATGGTGGTCGGCTAGGTATATATAGGAGACTTGTGTATTCGAGTTTTCCTTCTACTTTATTGTGACTCCACTCTAGAGGGTCTTCAAAATCGTGGGAAATGTGCTTATAGAATTCCTTATATTCGTCATCCTTAACTTCTGTTCGTGATCGTGTCCATAGTGCTTTGGCATCATTTACCGCTTCGTATTCTTTTTTCTTTTTCCCTTTCTTTTTATCTTTATTTTCTTCGTTCGCCGAATAATCTTGCTTTTCCATCATAACCGGAATGGAAATGTGGTCAGCGTATTTTTTAACAATGCTCCGTAAACGGAAACTTTCTGCGAATTCCTTTGCTTCTTTCTTGAGGTAAAGGGTCACAGAAGTGCCTCTAGTTTCTTTATTAGCAGAGTCAACTGTGTATTCAGACTCACCCTTTGATTTCCACAATGTAGCTTCTTCGTCGCTTGTACCAGCTTTTCGAGTTAATAC
>DFQD01000050.1:10964-17985 GCA_002377605.1 Gammaproteobacteria bacterium UBA3498
GAATCTCGTTGCTGATCTCCTGTTAAAGATTCAAGAAACTGAGCAGTGCCTGATTTGGCAATAGTTCCTAAATTAGAAATGACTTCATCGCGAGTCATACCGATACCATTGTCTGAAATTGTTATCGTTTTCTTTTTCTCGTTAAATTCTATCTGTACATTCAATTCAGAATCCTTTTCGTACAGATCTGACTTAGACAAGGCCTCGAAACGCAATTTATCGGCTGCGTCTGAAGCATTGGAAATCAATTCCCGTAGAAATATCTCTTTATTACTGTAAAGAGAGTGGATCATTAAGTGCAATAATTGTTTCGCTTCAGTTTCAAAGCCAAGGGTTTCTGAACCCGTACCGACAGTCATTTCTGTATCTCCAAATTTAACTCAAAAAAAAGCCTGACCAGGAATTGGTCAAGCTCTTTTATTGGGCCATTTAGCGGATATTCAAGCGCTTAGCGCTAAAATTACCTGTAAAATTAATCGATTAATGAAGGATAAGGGCGATAGAAATCTATTGCGTCAGCTTTTCTTTCTTCGATGATATTGAAACGTTCCTGGGTGCTACTTATAAAACTTATATAGTCGTTTGCACTCCTGCTCTCATTCTCATTTCCAGCGTCAGCAGAGTCTCTTGCTGCTTCTAAAGCCCCATCAAAGTCATCTAATTCTATCAAAGAGCGAGCAAGAAACAGTAAGGTATCAGCACGATTACTTAAATTACCTTTGTCGACAGCCATTTGAAAAGCATCGGCTGCTTCTTGGTAATTATGGAGCACATAATGTATATATCCATAAGTATCGTAGCCGTCTCCAGATTCAGAGAGCTCAGCAACCTGACGTGCAGGCTCCAAAGCATTTTCGAAGTCAGATCCGATCAAATACATCTGGGTTAAACTAGTCAGATTTTCCTCGGTATTCTCGATAATCTCTTGCTCCAGTCCATCTACTAAGATCTTAGTTCCGCTAAGAGGAACATCTATTCCCCCCATAGACTGCCCCAAATTGAGGTAACGATTTTCATCGTCCAACATTCCTTTAAGGTAAGCTAGATTAAGGGAACGGATGCGTCGTTCTTCGTCATCGACACTGGCATACACTGCACTAAGATTCATCCAATCGGTTTGGTCGTCGAACAACACGACCATAGTTTTAGTAAGATCTAATGCACTCTCAAAATCTTCTAACTGAAAATGTAGTCCATTGAGGTACGCATAATCGTCTCGCTCCAAGACTTCACCACGATCTAATAACATTTCCATATAACTTACCCAGTAAGGCCTAGCCTGAGCGAGTTCATCCACCTGATAATGTGCATAAGACAGGCCACGGAAAACGATATCGTCTTCTTCTAAAGAAACATCACGCCACAAGTCGTAGTATTGAATAGAATCGCGCCAGCGTTCTTCAGCAGCGGTTAATTGTCCAAGCGACTTCAAAGTCCTTAAGCGTGTATCTTCACGCAACTCTTCGATCGTTAGCAATTCTTCGAAGGTATTAATCGCTTCTGGATAGTTTTCAAGCGTTAGCCAATAGTTAGTGTAGAAATTGAGAAGTGTCTGCTTTTCAAAATCATTCATGCGATCCCAGCGACGCTCTCGCAGTTCATCTAACTCTTCTTTAGCACGAGGCAAATCCGGCTCATCATCTTCATCTTCAGGGGTCATAAGTTCCTGAATCTCACTAATCGCTCGCATAACTTGTGGACCTAATGTTCCAGCGGTACGTGCTGAAGGTGGTGCTCTCTGCTCCTCCCCCGCTAATACAACCTGCGACGATAATGGAGGTATTGCTAGTGCAGCAATAATAAAACTGAGCTTGAGCTTATCTGCTACTATCATCTTTAATTGTCCTCAAGTTGATAGCGAAACAAATATTGTACGCCTGCAACTTCAACACCCTGGCCATCAACAACTCGTGGTTGAAACTTAAATCGCGCTGCGGCACGAACCGAAGATCGATCGAATATATTAGGTGGCTCTGCATCTACCACAGCAATCGTGTCTTCAATTACATTGCCTAAACCATCGACGGTAAAACTAACCAGACACCAACCTTGAATACCGCGCTGGGCAGCTCGTGTTGGATATTGAGGAGCTATAGCTACAAGAGGTAGATAATCGCCATCGGTGGCGGAAATAGACGCATTGGACAACTCTAATCCTGTGTCTATATCTATAGTTGCTCTTTCAATATTAAGAGAAGGTCCAGAGTCGAGAGTTTGCTCTCTTTCCTGGATATCTGGTTGTTCTTGTTGCAATTCTTCAATTGGTTCTGGTTTATCGATTTCTTCGATCACCTCCAATTCGATATCCGGCATGGTGGCATCCACAATCTTAACCACCGACACTCTTTCGTCAAATGCCTCACCCGTAGCAATTAGAAATTGCATGAAATAGAAAAGGCCAAGAGTAATGCCTGCAGCCATTCCCATTGAAATAACCCACCTGACAAATATCATCTAGTTAAGCCTCCGCTGAAATACTGACATCATCTATGTTTGCATCACGTGCTGCCTCAAGTATTAGCATCACTTGTTCGTTATCCGCATTCTGATCTGCCTGAATGACTATTGCTGAGTTAGGCGCGTCAGCCAAGCGTAATTCGAAGCGAGAACGTATGAATCGAGGATCGATTTGGTCACCGTCAATCCAGATATCGCCTGAAGGTCCTATCGCAATAAGGATCAAGTCCCCAGAGGTATCTTCGACAGTAGACGCTTCAGGTTTAATAACTTCGATTCCTGCTTCTGTAACAAAAACGGACGTTACGATAAAAAAGATAAGTAGAATGAAGACCACATCGAGCATTGGAGTAAGATCAATTTCACCCGCTTCCTCTTGGTCCTTTTTTTTCATTAATCCTGATTTCATTATTGTAAGCCTTCAACTCTTTTCGCTAATTATTCTTGGGAAAGCGGTAAGTGGTCTTCGAGTAACTCTAAGTCGCGATCGACTTTTCCTTTCAGATAATTAAACGCAAAGATCCCAGAAATTGCACCTACCATCCCAGCCATAGTTGGAATGGTTGCCTTCGATACTCCTCCAGCCATAGACTTAGCATCGCCACCACCACTTACTGCCATCACGAAAAACACTTCAATCATGCCGGTTACAGTGCCGATTAATCCGAGTAAAGGACAAATTGTTACTAATACCTCAATGATCGGAAGCGTGTTGCGGACATCTAATGATATTTTGGAAATCATCATAGTACGAATCTGATGCGCGCTCCAAGACTTAGTGTCAGAGCGCGCGTTCCAGTCCGCCAAAGTATTTTTCACGTTTGTCTTATGTGTGGTGTTTAGATACCAAATTCGCTCGAAAACTAATGACCATTTAACAAGCAACAAACCAGCTATAACGGTAAGTACTGGGCCACCCCTCTGCATGAAGGTACTAACAGCATCTAGTATATCTAATAAGGCAAAGTACATGTCGTTCCCCTTCCGGTATTAAGCTCGGTCATTCGCCAAGCGCTCTGCCTTTTGGGCAATCATGCCAGTCGCCTGTTCTTCCAGAATATGAATGATGTTGTCACTTCGACTCTTAACTACCGTATGCATAAAGATAGTAGGAATCGCAACGACAATACCCAATACAGTTGTCATTAGGGCTTGTGAAATACCACCCGCCATAATAGTTGGGTCACCGGCACCATATACCGTGATTTGCTGGAACACCTGGATCATACCGGTAACTGTACCTAAGAGACCGCCAAGTGGGGCGATCGTTGCGATCATCTTTATCAAGGTAAGCATACTTTCTAGAGCAGGAGTTTCCTGCAATATTGCTTCACCTAGCTTTAACTCCAGTGTTTCAGTATCGGCTGATGGATTCGCTTCGGCGACCAATAGTACTCGACCCAATGGATTATTCTTAGTTGGCTTATCACGCTTAAGCTGCCCCCTCACCTTGACAGAAGTTAGAGAAAGCATTAACAAGCGTAAAAATGCTATTAATATACCGACGATACCAACGCCGATAATGATAAAACCTATCACACCCGAATTGTTTCGTACTTGCTCTTCTACAGTCGGGAAATTAACAAGGTTGGCCATTACCTGACCACCTACACCACCGGTAGGATCAATACCAACTCTAGTAAAACCATCCGAAGCCCCTTGCAGTGAAGAAGCGGTTGCCATGATAGATGCATCTGGCTGACGAGGCAGAACCTGCAAATGTCCTATATCGCCGGTATAACTAAGATATTCGCCATCAGAAACAGCTTGGAATGCGCCGACACGAACCACGCTGCGATTAGCAGTATCACCATTTGGCAATGTCACATCTGCACTAAAGGAAACTACTTGACCAGATTCGGTTAACTCCTGATGCATAAAGAACCAGAAGCGTTCCATCTCTTCGACATTTAGCTGTTCGATAGTAGAACCGGCGCGTTCTATAATTTCTTCTAGTTGCAAAGAGCGGCCAGTATATTGTGCACTAATCAAAGAGTTCTCAAAGTTACTTAAAAAGTCACCGGCAACACCCTGCAGGGTACCAAATAATTCGTTTAATGCACCCCGACGGTCTCGCAGTATTTCTCGTTTGTCTGCGATGATGATTTCATTTGCTTCGAATTGATCAGACAACTCGACCTGAGTCTGCTCTTCTGCTGTGATCCTCTGGTTAGTGGTATCTAGTATCTCTTGCTGGCGCGCAGCATTTGACTCAAAGTCCGACAAGCGAGCCTGATATTCTTCAGACTCTGCAACGCGGTCTTGTTCCACTAAATCTAAGAGATTAGACAATGATGTTGCCTGAGCTGCAATCTGACCGGAAGCAAAGGCAAATACTGCTGCCGCGAAAAAACTTGTAAATTTAGTTAAATTTCTCATTGTGCTGCCTCCGGAGCTAGTACTGGCAACTCAATAATGCGTGGAGCATCTAATTGCGATGCGACGCGTATCGCACCTTGCACCTGAGTTCTATATTCAGCAGGATCCAATGCTACCCACTGCCTCCCTCTATTGTCCCAAGCTCCAGTCTCTTGACGGTCTGTGGTTTGATAGAGCAAAGAAACACGCCCGATACGCGCAATGTTTACATCGCGGTCTGTACCATTGATGTTAATCGTCTCTGGGTAGGTTTCAATTGTTCGGCCATAAGAGGTTTCGGTTTGATACATTACCAAGACCTGACGAAATTTCTCTGCGATAGATACATCGGGATTGTCAATAGCATCTCTAGCAAATTGTAATCGTGCCGCCCTTTCATCAACGTGGAACGGGTAATCGAGCTCGATAAATTGCTCAAGGCTGGAAAGCATTTTTTCCATGAGCAATGGTATGCCCTGAGTTACCTCCTGAACGCTTGCAATCGACTCATCAAGGGTCGCTATTTGTTCTTCCTGAATCGAGATCTGTTTGCGGTAACCTGCATTCAGAACTAACAGTGACTCAAGGTTGTCATTTGCACGCTTGAATTCTTCAAATGCCTGGCTCCCGCTATTCTGGAGCCTAGTGATTTCCTCTTGCACAGCGGCAGATTCTTCATACTTCTGTGCTACTACATCCATTGCTTGATCAATAACGTCAGTATTGACCAGTATTTCCGCAGCTTGTGCTACTCCCAAAAAGCACGACATGACCACTATCAGAGTAGACATGCCCATCTGGGTAATTCGACGGTTATTCATGTGCCATCCTATTATTTTGTTAATAATTCCGGCCTACCTAGACACCGCGATAGAGGGTATATCGTAGTTAGTTAGAGCCGAATAACTATTTTTATTGTCCTTCTATTTCTTCACAACTAAAACTGCTCAAGTATTCCATGAGTGTTCAGATCGCTTGAGATCAGCAGTTTCCCTAAAAAACACTGAACGACAGTCACTTTTCTACTCAATCTTAATCAAATCGAGAAGCTTAGTAACTACCGGCCCTACCTTAGCAATTGGGCGTGACCCATTTGCCAATTAGCCTCTGAAACTCGACTTTTTCCGCCGAATTCGCGGCTAAGCCTACCATACTACGTTGAGTTATTAGAACCTTTTGCTTATCAAAAATTCCACTAGAAAACAGCTGAATTCTCCAACAATAAAGGCGCTTACCAGCCAGTAATTTCGCTTAATCCGTTGCCTATATCTGCAAGGCTTCTAACAGTTTTTACACCTGCATCATTAAGCGCTGTAAACTTTTCATCTGCAGTGCCTTTGCCACCGGAAATTATGGCTCCAGCATGCCCCATTCGTTTCCCCGGCGGTGCAGTTACGCCAGCAATGTAAGCTACAACCGGCTTGGTGACATTCGTTTTGATAAACGCAGCAGCTTCTTCTTCTGCCGTACCACCAATTTCACCTATCATAACAATGGCTTGTGTCTGATCATCATCCTCAAACATATCGAGTATGTCGATAAAGCTCGAGCCAGGTATTGGGTCGCCCCCAATACCAACACAGGAAGATTGGCCAAACCCATGGTCAGTAGTTTGTTTAACGGCCTCATAAGTTAATGTTCCGGAACGCGAAACGATTCCTACTTTACCTGGGAGATGGATATGGCCTGGCATGATGCCAATCTTGCACTCCCCTGGTGTTATTACCCCGGGGCAATTCGGCCCGATTAAACGAACTCCTCCCCTATCGCATTTTTCTTTAGCAACCAACATGTCCAAAGTAGGAATACCTTCTGTTATACAGACTATTAACTTGATGCCTGCTTCAACCGCCTCACAAATGGAGTCTTTGCAATATGGGGCTGGAACATAAATCACAGAAGCATCTGCACCAGTTTTATCGAATGCTTCCGCTACTGTATTAAAAACAGGCAAACTCAGGTGTGTTTGCCCCCCTTTCCCAGGAGTAACTCCACCTACCATTGTAGTTCCGTAAGCAATAGCCTGCTCAGAATGAAAAGTACCTTGAGATCCCGTAAAACCCTGACAGACCACCTTGGTGTCTTTATTAACTAAGATGCTCATGGTGTTCCTCCAGCCGCAACAACAACTTTCTCAGCGGCATCTGCTAGGCTATTGGCAGCGATAATATTCAGGCCACTCTTTGTTAATACTTCGCGACCTAAG
>DFQD01000169.1 GCA_002377605.1 Gammaproteobacteria bacterium UBA3498
TTGCTAGGACAACTTAATAAAGAAACGGACTTCTTAGTAATTGATAATGCTTCACCTGATATTGGCAGGCTTGCAGAATCGATTATTGTTTATGACCGATGTCAGAATTTAATTCGTTTAGATAAAAATGAAGGTCTTGCCATGGCCTTAAATATTGGCATTAGCTGGACGATTGAAAACAACTTTGACTATGCGTTTCTGTTTGATCAAGACAGTAGTCTTTGTGATTTATTTGTCAGTCGTATGATTGGTGCATACCACGATGCAAACAAACAAAGTAGACAGGGCATTGCTGCGGTTGGTCCTAGAATAATTAATACTCAAACTATGCGACAAACACCATTTAAGTTATTCAATCGATTTATGCTGCGCTCTGATCGATTGTTCGCTAGTACGAAATCTCATTTTATTGCTGATTTCCTAATTACTTCTGGAACCTTACTAATTCTTAAACACCTAGGGGAAATTGGCCGTATGAAAGAGAGTTACTTCATTGATAATGTTGATCTGGAGTGGTGTTTTCGCGCTAAATCTAAAGGGTTTGATTTAATCGGTACCGATGATGCGGTACTCTACCATGCGATAGGGGAGCGAAGTTCAAGCACATTGGTGAGAGCAGGAATCATGGCCCAGCATAACCCCGCACGAACTTATTACTCTTCAAGAAATAGAACTCATTTATATAGGGTGCCCTATTCGCCTTTAGGCTGGAAACTCAGAGACATGATTCGATTCTCAATAAAGGCCATCTGGTTACTAATCTTCTCCAAGGATAGAAAGCAATACTGGAACAATATTCGTTCCGGAATTAGGGATGCAAAGTCCCTAGGCTAGCAAATGAGCGCTAATCCTAAAATCGCCATACTGCTCTCCACCTACAATGGAGCGAAATTTCTGCAGGAACAATTAGATTCTCTATTTAGTCAAACTTATTCGAATATCGTAGTTGTTATTCGCGACGATGGCTCTTCAGACTCAACTCCTGATATCACTTCCTATTTCGCTGAAAGTCACGGTGATAAAATGCATATCGTTGACAATAGCAAGGGTAACTTGGGAGCTAGCGGTTCTTTTTCATTTCTTATCGAATTCGTTTTAGAAAACAAATCAAAGCTGGGCTTGAATGAAGCCTACATGATGTTCTGTGATCAAGATGACATCTGGCATGAAGATAAAGTCGAGCAGCAGGTAAATTCCATGCTCGAAGTTGAGAACGGAAAAAGTAGTGGCGATACGACACCACCAATATTAATTCACACAGACCTGCAAGTGGTCTCAGAAGAGAACGAACTTATTGCCGATTCTCTGATTCACTATCAAGGCCTGGAAGTTGAGCGAAACGGGTTCGCCAATATGGTAATCAGTAATCTGGTCACTGGTTGTACCGCATTAATCAATGAACCTCTTGCACGCAAAGCAATTCCCGTTTCCAGCCATGCCATCATGCATGACTGGTGGCTAGCCTTAGTAGCTGCAGCATTCGGGAGAGTGGTATTTTTGGATAAGCCAATGGTGCATTATCGCCAACATTCCAGCAACACTATAGGCGCCAACGAGTTCGTGAAACCTCAGCCAGCCTCTCGCTCATTCTGGAGAAAGGTCTTTGCTAGGAAACCCAATGAACATCTGTTCGAAGTCGCTAGACAAGCAGCAGATTTTCGTCAGCGCTTTGGTTCGCAATTGAGCTTTAGGGAAAACTTGGGATTGCGTATTTCAGCCGGTATGTCTGCTAGGGTAGGAATTATTCAGCGGATCTTCTACCGTATGGCGCGGCGATTCTAATCGAATAGTGATTCCAATTCATGCTGGAATTGCTCAGGAGAACAATCTTTGGTAATTGCTTCCAGCCCAGCGTCTTGCACGGATCGCCACAATGATTCATCTTGATAGAGACGAACACATTGTTTCGCAAAGCACTCTGGTGTTTCTCCTACTAGTAATTCTTTTTCATGCCGCCAATCGAGTTGTTCCGCCAACAGAGGTGTGGTGACGCTAGGTATACCCATGGCTGTTGCTTCGTGCACTTTGTGCGGTATTCCTGCGGCGAATCGCGTTGGGGCAATAAAAATCCTGCTGTTGTTATAGATCTCTTGAAGATTTTCTAGTCGGCCCAGAAAGCTGACGTTGGTTTTTTCGATACTGGCAAGGGACTGTGCACCCTTGTCGCCGACGATATATAGATTTACGTTCCGAATCTCTTTCTCTATCAGTGGCAAAACATTCACGATAAACCAGAGAATTGAATCCACGTTTGGCGATCCTTCGTCTCTTAATGCACCTACAAATAAGATACCTTCCCTGTCAGAGAATTCTTTATTTCCACGTGAGGATCGCAAGGTATGTCCAAGCACGCGAACGTTTTCTATTCCATGCTCGCGATAGGTTTCAGATTCTTTCTTTGACACTGCAATAACAACGTCTGCAGCCGACGCTTTTTCTATTTCATTCGCTAAAAGGTCTGCTTGTTCCTGCTCTGAAATCAGTTGCTGATTTAATTTCTTCCGCTTGATTTCTCTGGAGGCAGTTAATGCTTCAGCGTCGTAAATTACCTTAGCGTTACCTAGCAGGTTTTCATTCGCTACCATGAGTTCTTTAAAAATTGACATATTGTGAATACGGCTAACTATAATGTATTGGAAGAATCCTTTCCTCGATTCGAGAAAAGTATGCAAGCCTAGACATCCTTTCTCCAGAATTACTTCGATTTCTTTATCCAACGAACTGTAAATTTCAGACCAATCATCCATCGGAAACTGCAATGGGTAGAAAGTTATGTTCAGATCGAGCATATTAAGAGTATTGAGCAAATGGGCAGCCCGGGGATAGCCTGATCCCAAACTAGGATGTGGGACACGATCGTCGATTACTAAAACATTGGGACAATGATTGGCAGTCCTTGCAGAAAGAATTGCCTTTGGATCGTTGAAAAATTGATTGCCAAGCCAATCGCCATGTTTATCACATAAAATTGCCTGATGTTCTTTCTGCAAAGCAGACGCACCACTGATCCCTCCAGAACTGGCGAATTCGTAATGGGTAATTCTTGCTAATGGATTGTAGACAATGCGTAATCCTTTCTTATGCAGCCGAATACAAAAATCCGACTCTTCGTAGTAGGCCGGAGCATAATCTAAATCAAATCCACCTAGTTCTTCAAAGTCACTTCGTCGAAACAATAAAAAGGCACCGGAACAGTAGTCCACATCCCGCTCGAACATGTAAGCACTATAACTGGGGTCATCTCCACGTCCGTAACCCAAACAAGATCCATCTTGCCAGATAATGCAGCCGGCTTCCTGTAAGCTACCATCAGTCAGGACTATCTTGCCACCCACCGCACCGACGCTAGCATCGTTGGAAATCGACTTTAGCGCGGAAGAAAGCGCGTGTTGATGAACAACTGCATCATTATTTAATAACAGAATATAATCTGATTGTGCTGCCTCTACCCCCTGATTTACTGCTTTAACGAAACCAAGGTTTTCATCATTTTGGATTATGCTAGCGTCGTCTATTTTAGCTAGCAGGTTGCCAGTCTCATCATCCGAGGCATTGTCGACGATGATTAATTCAATTGGCACATCGCTATGTTCAAGCAATGACCGCAAGCAAAGCAAACTTAAGTGGGCCTGGTTATAGAAAACTAGAACAATCGAAATTGATGGTGTATTTTCATTAGCAAAATCAAGCCGCCCATCGCTTGCAAGGAACTCTTCGAGTGCTTTCATAGCTTTTTTATCGTAAGCAGATTTCTCTGATTCTTTAGCTGGGATCTCAGGGTTGGGTGTTGATTCAGCTACTTCGCGAGCATCTTCGCTGTTTTCGCTAATCTCGGATTGCTTGTTTTCTGTGCTAGCTGATCCGCTGAAAATGCGACCTAATCTTCGTATCGGACCCATTACTCGCCAGGTAGCGGAGCTAAGTACGCGATAAAGTTCAGTTTCCAATTGCTGCACATGAATATTTAAATGCTTCTCAATATCTGATTTGTGTTTTAGGGTATTTTCAATTTCATTAAGCTTTGATTGCATTTGGTACAGTTTCTCATCCCTGTCTTGAATTACTGTTTCAAGCTTTGATTGAATCTGGTAAATTTTTTCATTCTTGTCTTGAATTACCGTTTCAAGCTTTAAAAGTTTCTCATTCTTGTCTTGAACTGCCGTTTCTCTCTCCACGAGCTTTTGATTTAGGTCCGTTACCTGGTTGTCCAGCAAGCTACCTTTTCTAATTTCTTCATCGAGACGGCGGGCTACCTCATCGACTTTTTCTGAAAGGTCTAAGCGCATCACATTACCTAGCATCTGATTAACGGAATCTCCATCCCATTTGTTTTTCCATTTACTAAAAAGCTGGGCCCTTGCTTTCCCGAGTGGATGCTCAGGTTTAAAGCGCAGACTATCGTCATCGGTTGCGGTATCCGAATCTCCTCCTGCACGATAGAACGCTGTTTGTTCATTAATATGAATGAAATCTGTGTACTGAGAAATCTGCAGCCAGAAATCCCAATCCTCGTAGATATCGAAAGACTCATCAAAGTGGCATCCCCGCTCAACTAATTCGCTGGAGAACAGAACGGAGTGAATCGGGATATAGTTGTCCCGCATTAGTAGTAATGAATCATAGTCAGTGTCGAATACATATTGGGTAGCTGTTCCATCTACTTCAGTTTTAACCGTACTTGAATAGACTGCTTTACACTCATTATTATTTTCTATAGCTGTTAATAATATTTCTACATGGTTCTCTGCGATCCAGTCGTCATCATCGAGAAACATTAAATACGTGCCTTTGGCAGATTCGAGACCGGCATTCGCTGCCTGAGTGCGGCTCAGTGGCTTTTCTGGATTGACTACGACGGCCTGGTAACGTTCAGGATCAAATGCAGATAAATTCTGCTGAGCAGAATTTACTAGTACGATCTCTATGTTCCCGTATGTTTGCTTTGCTATCGAATCGAGGGCTTGGCAAAGCTCTTCGCGCCCAATAGTGCGACAAATAATAGAGACTAGATTGCTTGAAGTAGCAGTGGTTTCAGTCGACATGGAAAGAAGGATACTGCTTTATGAGGAATTCATTAAGAGAAATATACAGACTAAGTGCTAACGTCTGCTAGGTGGCGATCGAGTATTGCCCCAACTACATGACCCATAAAGTCCAGGAAGAGAGTATCGAGATTTACGTTAAAATAATTATCGGCCTGATTTCCAAATGCCAGCATTGCTAAAACTTCGCTATTGTTGATAACCGGACATAATGCGGTAGAGCGAATGGTGTTTCTTGCAGTGGGAAAGAGATAAGCAATTTGTTCTGATTCCAGCGGACCGCAATGGGTGCGCTTAAGTCTGAAAACATCACTGAAATCTGTTTTTAGTTTTGCCACAGATTCGGTTCGGACAGCACGGGATACATTCAAGTCTGGATGTTCCACAATAATTATCTCACAGGCATCGATGTTTTCATGGTTAGCTAGCTGATCCTGAGTTACCGA
>DFQD01000059.1 GCA_002377605.1 Gammaproteobacteria bacterium UBA3498
CATGTTGTTGCGCGGCACTTCCAGCGCCTGCCAACGCAGAATCGTCCCTTTGGCCCAGTGATTCAAACTTTCGTGCTCCTTCAAGTATAGTATCTACGTCATTGCCCCAGCCCGGCGCAACAACGTTTGGCCATATGCGATCTATATTTCGTTCACGCACATAGAGAAGCCCCACTTCCTTTGGGCCCATAAACCATTTGTGGGCACTGGCCGAGTAGGAATCTACGTGTAGCTCGCCCAGATCCAAAGACATAGCCCCCCAGGTTTGTGCACCATCGACGTGCACATAAATGTCTTGAGCGTGAGCAGCTTCTACTATCTCTTTAATAGGGAGCTTAATGCCACTAACATTTGATACATGGGTAATTGTTAACACTCTAGTGCGAGCTGAGAATTGTGAAACGAATGCATCGATTAACTGTTGCTTATTAGCAGGGCTTGTTGGGGTGCTTATTCTTTTGACAGATAAATTGAAGCGAGCGGCACGGACATCCCAGGCAACATTATTAGTTGGATGATTTTGATCCCAAACTATAACCTCGTCACCTTCAGCTAGTTTTAGGCCATTATTAATAATATTGTTCGCTTCGCTGGTGTTTCGAACTAACGCAATCTCATTCGCGGAAACATTTATTTGTTGCGCAATAATTTCACGAGACTGTTCTAGCAGACCACTAAACTTTGCTCGGTTACTGAAAGAACAGTCTCTGTCGATATCATAGGTTAGTGCTGCAACAGTTTCTGCAACAGAACGAAATGATGGACAAAGATTGGCAGCATTCATGGGGACTGCGGATTCACTAAAAGAGAACTGTGAGCGCACAACTGCCCAATAGGCATCTGCATCGCTTGCAGCAATAGTTTGAGCTTGGCTCAGTTTAGGATGACTTGTTGCTGCTGTTAATAAAGCGGCAGCAGTGCCCTGTAAAAATTGGCGCCTACTTTGATTCGGTTCCATGATGGTTCTCCTCGCTGGAGTGTTGATTCCAGCAAGATTAACCGAGGAACATGGCGAATTCTACTTTTCAAAGAGACGGCGGTCCTTTAATCTTCTGGTTTACTCGATTATTTTAGAAAATTCTTATGAAGCGATCCGTCTTAAAAACATTTCCAAGTCAGTTTAAGAGTTTGATCTTTGTTATTTGTTTTAGTTTCTCTGCGTCATCAGTTGCAGCTGATCAGATAATAAAGTCAGCCATTTCTCAGTATTACGATGATCATCTTGAAGAGCTGTTTGTCTGGTTTCATCAGAATCCAGAATTAAGCTTCCTAGAAAACAACACTTCGGCGCGGCTGGCAGAAGAGCTGCGTTCCCTCGGGGTTGAGGTGACTGAAGGTGTTGGTGGGACTGGAATCGTTGGCATGATTGAAAATGGCAATGGCCCCTTGGTCATGTTAAGAGCAGATATGGATGGCTTGCCAATTTTAGAAGACAGCGGATTGAATTACATGTCTAGAGAGCGCCAGGTGAATCTGGGAGGTGAAGAAATGCCGGTTATGCACGCTTGCGGACATGACATGCACATCACTTCATTGGTTGGAACCGCTAAAATGCTTATGGATAACCGCGATAAATGGAATGGCACGATTATGTTGGTAGGCCAGCCAGCTGAGGAAATAATCAACGGTGCTAAGGCCATGCTCGAAGATGGTTTATATGAACGGTTTGGCGTCCCAGATTATGCACTTGGCCTACATGTTTCTTCCGGCATGCTCAGTGGAGCTGTGTCGATTCGAGACGGCATCATGTATTCCAGTGTGGATAGCGTCGATATCCAGATAAGAGGAATTGGTGGCCATGGTGCTTATCCGCATCAGACGGTTGATCCGATTTATGTTGCTTCGCAATTAGTTATAGCGCTGCAAGGGATAATTAGTCGCCAGATAAATCCGTTTGCGCCGGCTGTTATAACAGTTGGCTCATTCCAGGGAGGCAATAAGCACAATATTATTTCAGATGAAGTGAATTTGCAGTTAACTGTGCGGACCGATTCAGAAGGTGTGCGAGAACAAGTGCTTGGAAGTATTCGTGATACCGCGCTGAATATAGGCAGACTAAACGGACTACCTAATGACTTGCTACCTATTGTTAGAGTGGGCTTTGAAAGCACGCCTACCACGGTTAATGATTATGACGCGGTGCATAAGGTATTACCTGCCTGGACCGAGCAACTTGGTTATAGCCCTTTAGTTAGTGGTCCACGCGCTGGAATGGGAGGAGAAGATTTTGCCTTTTTTACTCAAACCGAACATGATGTGCCAGGTGTATTTTTTAATGTAGGTGGTACACCGAGAGATTTAATGAGTCAAATTGAAGCAGGTGAAGCCTCGGCACCGCCTCATCATTCACCATTTTTTTTCATTGATCCGAATTCAATTAAGGCAGGCGTGGAAGCCATGTATACGGCAGCGATTTATTTTCTAAACAATCCCTAAGTAAAAGATGCGAGAGCTTTGGAACTACCACTATAAATTGCTCTAAACGATTCGATTTTCTCTGAAGCCGGCAATTTGTTCCGCCGAATACCCTAATTCACCCATTATCTGATCCGTATGTTCTCCTAGAGTAGGTGCTCGAAATCTGATCTC
>DFQD01000098.1 GCA_002377605.1 Gammaproteobacteria bacterium UBA3498
GCTCTGGATCTCGATGGCCATGCGGGACAAACAGTAAAGTTATTGGGTTTGCTGCTTGGAAAAGATCAAGCAACCAATACAACCTATGTTGGGGTAGGACTCAAATTACTTGATGACGGTATGAATTATGAGCAGTTAATGAGCGCAGCACTTGATGTTGTTCTTGGAGCTAACGCAAGCTCATTATCGGTGGTTGAGCTTATTTGGAACAATTTGATTGGGCCTCCAACACCAGCTGACAATATTGGGCAGTATGCAGCTCTTATTGATAACGGTACTTATACTTCAGCTGGGTTAGCTGTAATTGCTGCTGATCATAGTTTAAATACTACGGCGATCGATCTAGTAGGTTTATCCCAAACGGGGGTTGAGTACATACCTTACGGATAGATCTAGAGATAGCCCTTCCCCTACAAATACCAGCGGCTTTAATGTTTTAGAGAATTTGGATCGAAAGTACCTGTTCTGGAGAGACTTCAGGAATTTAAGAGACTTACTGGAGTGGTTGGCGCGGTCGGAGGGACATCCGATCCATTTAAGGGAATTAAACCCCCATGATGTCCAATAGATTGTTAAGAGCGTTGAACCCCGAAATCACTGCCCCCTCCTGCCAACCGTGCAAATAAGTAAGATGGTCGCCAGCAAATAGAAATGGTCCATCGGGTTTTTGCAAGATGGAGGAAGGCGCTGACTTAACCCAACCACCCAGTGAATAGGGGACTTTATTCCATGCCACAGATATCCCACGGCTAAGATTTTCGCGATATTGCGAGTGAACTTTTTCACCAGCGGCCAAGGTAAATTCTTTACGAGCTTCTATGGATAGATTTGCGAAATTTTCTGCATGAAATCCGTCGAAAAGATAAGAGCCTATAATTATCCCTTTTTCCTGACCAAACCCTCCAGATGGGTACCAAATTTGAAGAATCTCAGCATCAGTCCAAGAGATGCCACCATAGATTTCCTCCTCCGTCTCCCAAAAGCGAGGAGATTGGAACGCTATTTTAATTGGCTTTGCGTATTCTGCAGCAGCGATTGCATTGCGTGTCAAAAGGCTGAAATCATTGGGGATGTTTTTAATAACGCTAGGGGGCATGGCAACGATTGCGTAATCAACTTCAATTGCGCCCTCTGATGCATTAGTGCGGCCTTCTAATCTAACTCGACTCCCTGCGCGACGCATTGCTGTGACTTCTACACCATAATAAAGTTCTTGTTTAAGTTCGTTCGCAAAAGCGTAGGCAATTCGATCCATCCCTCCAACAGGTTGCATCATGGTGGCAGCTTGATTATAAGATTCTCCGAAATTAATTCTAAATGGCACACTGGTATCGAAGAAAAAATCGTCTAATTTAAGTGGCTCTGAGGACTGCGAAGGCATCAACCCACCTGTCCCTGATAAAATGCCACCTCTTTTTGAGCCAATAAACTCAAAATTATGGTTTAGATTTCCATAATCCCTAAGCACGTCAAGCACGAAACTGCGTTCATCAATTCCTATATCTCCGTCCAGCGCATTAGCATTTATAGCTTTTGCCAGCAACTCTGTTATGTTGCCTCGCACTGCTGTTATTACTTCCCTCGCTCTCACTGGAATTCCACCAAAAGCAGCGGAATCGTGGATATAAGCTCCTCTATTGTCGTTAACTAATGCTTGGAGAGGTACCTTAAGTTCGCGGCAATACTTAAGCAAATTAGTGTGATGTTGAGAAATACGAGCGGGGCCTGCGTTAAAATAGAGTTCCTCTTCATCGTCGAAAGTGCAAGACTGCTGACTATCAACTTCATGTACAATCGCGCCGGATCGGAGAGTATGGTTTCGACCACCTGGTCGTTGTCGAGCTTCAACTATGAAAACGGGAAATCCTGCTTTTTTGAGTTCATAACCTGCGCAAAGACCGGCAATGCCCGCTCCCAATACTGCAACTGTCGGCTTAATATCTCCAGAAATTTGGCTTGATTTGGCTGCCCATTTATCTCGAAGTTCGGCGCCGGTAGCATCCCCAGGCATTAATAGGCCCATCGAAATCATGGCCTGATAAACTGCAGCGGACCCACCAATATTGCCTATAGAGTGCAAAAATTCCCGCCGGGTTTGAATATCTCCATATTTTGTCATTTTTTCGCTATAACATTCGCTATTTTCTTATCTGCGATTATTTGAGAGCTGCTGATGCATTAGTTTATAAAGTAATGAGCAAGCTCAGACTGGTTTACAGAAAATAGCAGCCTAAGGGAAGACTCGCGAGCTGTGTCTTAGATTTTAAATCGATGCTAATCTGAATTATGTGCATTCAATACACCCACCGAGAGTTGTGTAGTTAGTCATAAGGGTAAGTCTATCACCGCATGATTTATCTTGATGCAATCAGAAAGCTAGGCAGCGGTTAAGCCTTATTAGATTTTTGAGTATTTACCTACTTGAAGCATGTGCTGCAACTCATCTTCTTCGCGCAGGTAAGCCAGTGCCATAAAAGATTTTTCGGCCTCGCTTTACTCAGATAGAACAGAGTTCACAAAATTCTGTAGTTTCTGAAGATCCTGGCTTCCTGCCATTAACTGAATTCCACCACCGTGGTTTATTCCTTTGGGCTTGGAAAGCAACAAACTCGAACCATCAGTGGCTGGTCCCATAGCAGCGCCCTCTCTTTCGACAGCTTTGCCTAGCAGGTTATTAATATAATTGACCAAGGTATTGTAGTTAGTAGCTTGGAAATTTGTAGAACTGGAATCGACATATTGCAAGGCACTGCTTGCCGCCACACCTCCTGTGTTGTGGCATATTATGCAGTTGTTTTGAATAATCGATGAAATATTAGTGTTATAAAATTGAAGGCTCGAACTGCTTAGCTGTTCTGCTCCTATCGTTACCAGCAAAGCTGAACCACTATAAAAAATCTCACCCGTAGCTGCGATAGAGTCGTATGCAAGATAAAGCGCTAGGGTTGTATCTGACACACCTGCTGGGCCGAATGCGACGTCATCGACGATATTGAAGGCCTCACTGGATTGCAGTGTTTTAGCAGGAAAAGCAGCTTGCAAATTCTCTAGAGACAGGTCCCAAATTTCGTAAGCACCCGATTCCAATCGCATAAAATACACATCATCCCAAACAATCAAAACATAAATGTTTCCAACTGTATTAACGTGGCCCGACTCAACTAGGATCTCCATGTTAATGTCAATGGCTTGATCGTATTCAAAGGTGGAGCTATAAGTTAATCCATCGTCGGCCGAGGCTCCACCGAAAAAACGGGCAGTGGTAGGGCCGCCATTTACCGTGGAAGGCAAATCCAATTCCGGCAGCTGTGCCAATGCTGCAGGCATGGCAAGGACCGCTACAAGATAGGCAACTATTTGAAGCAACTTTGTTTTCATTGACAGGCAGCTTTTACCATTTCCATGCGTTTTATACGTAAAAAAACCGCTGCGCAACAATATTAGGTCCACCAGTCAACGTTCTGGGACGGAAGATTACATCCTGCCCAAAAGAAACATTAGCTAGTGCCATTAGAAATGCAGTACTGATTAGTTTCTTCATATTCATACTTGAACGATATTACAAATATCGGCTATCTGGGATACTAAAACGGCGTAGTTTCATAGAGGTAATTTTAGTTACTATGATTAGGGAAGCCCTAGGCCTAGGAAGGTCATTGTCCCTGCATTCCGTTCTTGACCGACGGAGCCATACTCCGCGATCGGTCCGTTAAGGGAGTCGTCGATCGAAAAATAGAGTGAAATGTTTCGGGAAGTAGTAATCGCACAAGCTATTCCTCCCTCTCCGTTTATGAAGCAGCTTCCCGCAAGTGGTGAAGCATTTCCATTTTCTAATAATAAATAGCCATGAGCAGCTATAGAAAATGTACCAAGATCTAAATCGAGCCGTAGCTCCGTAACGTTATCGATTCCCAATATAGACCAACGGGCAGCATAGTCAGTTGCATTAACCTCGAAAGATAGAACTAGCAATAAAAAACTAAAAACCCATGGTTTCCGCATATAAAGTCTCTCCAATTAGATACTACTGGTATCGGCTATCTGGGATACCAAAACAGGGTATTTCAGGGCATTACACTGGGTGCATGTCACACGCCCACCGAAAGTTGTGTAGTTAGTCTTTTATTTTTCTAACATCTCAAGCCATGGCTGCTAGTTGGGCATCGACAAATTCCATTCTATCTTTGCCCCAGTATAGTTCGTCATCAATATAAATTGATGGTGCTCCAAAAACGCCACGCTCCAGTGCTTCATTGGTCGAATCAATCAGCGCTTGCTTAACCTCGATGCTTTCACAGTCCGCCAGGAAAGTATCTTTATTAATCCCAAGTTCTTCGGCAAGCGATGATAATGTCTTATACTCTCCGACCGTTCCGATGTTCTTCTCCCAATATGCCGTAAAGATTAACGTCATAAATTCGAATTCGCGGTTCCACCTACGCATAGCAATAGCTGCACGCAGGGCTCTACTGGTTTTTATTGGGAAGTTGTCTGGCATTCTGAAAGGTAATTCATGGAACTTCGCCCAGCGGTTTAAGTCCACAAGACGATTTCGCATCTTTGCTTTTGGTTCATCCATTAACACATATTTGTTAGAACGAAACACATAGCCAAGATTGAATGGATGCCACCGAATAGTCGCGCCATGACGCTGAGCTATGGGTTGAATCAGCTTAAAAGCGAAGTAAGAATTAGTACTTCCTATGTCCCAGTAAAAATCGAGAATTGGTGCCATATACTTCCCTTAACCCTCGCAAAGCATGCATTCAATGGACCCTAACGATTAGTTAGCCGTCTCATCACAATCACAGCCAGTGCGTAGACAGCAGCCAGTATGAAGAGGATGATAAATCGGGGTGAGCTAATATTGAACACTGCTCGTGTTGGGAAAAACTCATCGTATTTGATTCCGATTGTTCGGTAGGGCAAGACTTCCTGGTAGGCATCTGATGTGATCATCGAAATAAAATCTCGCCGCGATCGGTATCGAACCAAAAAAACTTCTTGCCAATGTTCTTCATAACGTGGACTCATCAGGGTCTGGATTCCCTGAGAATAATAAATTGGATGCGAGGCGCGGGACAACAGAAGTGGGAAGACCCCTCGCCCATAGGTTTGATAGTCTTCATTCGTCGTATGCTCTTCACCAGCGTTACCTTTGTAAATATTGAGATTCATCATGAACATTTCTGCGCCATCATCGCTAATGCCAAGCTGACGTATTTGTTCTTCAACTTCACCGAAATCGCTATCGTCATGTAAGTTCGCTAGATAGGCATCGACCTCAGTGTCTGTGAGTGGTGACATCCACCAGCCATCATACCAAGCCAGAAAAACAACATAGGTCACACCCAGCACGAGGAGAAGAGTTCGTTCATTTGTCATAGAAGATTTTCATCGAAATGCTGCCTGGATTCTTATGGAAGAAATAATCAATGCCATTATGTAGATATAGAAGCAACACTCAAAAACACCCAACCATTCATCCAGAATCATATGCGATACGTACAATTGTTAGTAGTTTATTCAATTGCACTAGCATCTTCTAAATCGCAGCAATGAGATCAAGACCACTCAAAAACAATAAAACACGAAGGATTAACTTTGAACGTTTGTCTAGATCTTCATAGGCTTGTTTTAATTTCTCTATTTCAGCTTTTGCGTCTTCTCCACCCTCATTGATGACTTTCTTGCTAGCTTGCAATGTGCTAGCAAAAGTTACTCCTGCTGCGGAAACACCAAACATCCTCAGAAATTTTCTTCTACTTTTCATTTTTTAGGTAAAACCTCATAAACCTTCAGTGCCTCATAAAACTCAAACATAAAAGACTTTTCCACAACTTCTTCCTCATTTTCTTCAGATTCATACTTGAACGATACTACAAATATCAGCTGTCTGGGATACCTTTGTATGGGGTTGGCAATCCAAAGAAATCATATCTTTTGTACTTACAAACCAATTGCAATTTGAAGAGCTTCCTGGCTCAGAAAACCAGCCGACCAGAGTAGAACCAGAATTTTGTGAGCTCGAATGGTGGTTAATAAAATACCCGAAAAAGAAAGTATAACCATTAACAAACCAAAATATATTTCTAACATCGGTTGTTCGTATCCTATAAACGAAGGCATTATCGTTATGTGTGCCCAGAACAAGAGAAGAGTAATAAAAAAAGGTTTCCGTGCTTCGATAAAATATTTATACGGGTCTATTTTATCTTCCGCCTTTTCCGGCACAGGAAGAAACTCTGTACTTAAAAAGAAACAGGTAACCAAAAAAAAAGGGACACAAATAAACTCCCATATCGATATTTCAGTACTATCACTATAAAGCCTCCAGAAAGCCCAGAAAAAGCCAAGAAGAACAAGTAATAAAATCGCACACCAAAGTGAGAGAAACCAACCCATATCTCTCCAATTTATAGTGATCATTGTTTTGGAAAATGCCTTCAAAAGATTTGCAGCTGCCAACCCCAACACGATTGCCACCATTGTCGCCAAATATTCAAAAATGCTCATTACATGCTGACCCCAGATAAACACCTAACCATTCGATCAGAATAATATGTAATACACGCAGATTAGTAACCAATAATTTGCTTCTACTAATAGGTAAATAAAGGATGCTTTTTTGTATACCCTACTGTCTACTTTGGCTGCCGGCCTGGATGGACTTAAAGGATTTCACAGACTTACTGGAGTGGTTGGTGCGGACGGAGAGACATCCGTTCCTTTTCTAAGACCCAATAGTGAAGCCCATGCCCCCTCCTCTGTTTATATACCAGAGGCTCTACAGTTTTTAGAGGTTTTGGGTGGAAAGTAGTTGGGTGGGGTCTAGTAGGTAGCCTTACACTGGGTGCATGTCACACGCCCACCGAGAGTTGTGTAGTTAGTCGTAATTAAGTTTTATCTAAGCGATGGCAAAAAGGAATTAAGGCTAGGTTAATCTAATCAGTGGCATATTCAAGACACCTAGCGAGACCTTTGCCTAAAATCTGGAGAATCAAATGATTACTGATAAAACTATAAAATTCCTGTTGGCGGTTATAGCAGCGAACCTGACTTTTCTTACTATTAAAGACTTGCAGTTATTCCCCATTGCTCACGCTCAATATGTTTCTTCTGATGTTCAGAAAGTCACTCTTTGTGAACCAAGTGGGTACAATTGCTCCAAGCGTTAGAAGATACTTTTTTGTCTACCCAATTGCCTACTTTGACCCCTGTTCTGGAGAGACTTCAGGGATTTCAGAGACTTACTAGAGTAGTTGGTGCGGACGGAGAGACTTGAACTCTCACACCTTGCGATACTAGAACCTAAATCTAGCGCGTCTACCAATTCCGCCACGTCCGCACAGGTAGCATGACGATCTAATCACCATAGTGGAGGGCGCGTATTATACCTAACGGGATTAGTTTGCCAAGCCTCCACAATGAGTGTGATAAAACAAGATGCTCGGTATACTAAGCGACTCAAAAACACTAATAATTCAAAGGAATTCGACATGTCACACCTAGAAGTCAGTTCAGCGAATGGAATCGCCACACTAACTATGAATCGGCCCGAAGCTCGCAATGCCTTAAGCATGGAAATGCGCAGTGAGCTCAATGATGCTCTTCACGATATAGAACGAGATGATTTGATTCGCTGCGTTATTTTAAAAGGAGCTGGCGATCATTTTATGGCCGGAGGTGACGTGAAAGGCATGGGGGATTCTATTAAGAAATCTTCCGAAGAAATTCGCAAAGAATTTATTCTGCGCATTCATGATTTGCACACAATCATGTTCGCGATGCGTAGAATGCCAAAACCTATAATCGCAAGCTGCAGAGGAGCTGCTGCAGGGGCAGGAGTATCTGTAGCGCTTGCCTGTGATTTGGTAATAGCTTCAGAAGATGCTTTCTTCACGTTGGCATATTGCAAGATAGGCACGAGCCCCGACGGCTCTTCTTCTTTTCATTTGCCTCGTGCAGTAGGCATCAAGAAAGCTATGGAAATTGCATTGCTTGGTGATCGGTTTGATGCGCAGACTGCAAAAGATATTGGCATGGTAAATTTCGTTGTGCCAACCGACGAACTTGAAGCAGAAACTGAAAAGCTTGCAACCAGATTAGCTAATGGACCAACTCATGTCTATGGCAACACCAAAGCTCTTTTTTATCGATCACTGGAAAGTGAATTCGAATCACAATTACAAGCAGAAGCTGAATACTTTTCCGATTGTGCTTCGCGAGGTGATTTTAAAGAAGGTGTAACCGCTTTTATAGAAAAGCGAAGCCCAGTTTTTACTGGCAACTAGATTCCGTTACTGGAGACGCCTGACACTCTTTGTATAGCCTCGATATTTTCTTGGAGTCTAAAAAGACTTTCATTGATCTGGAGTCTGTGTGCATTCACAGATTCCATCGACTGCTCGATGTATTCCAGCCTTCCAACTAAACCAAGCACTGTACTATCGCCACTGCTTAACGCTGCTTTGATTGCCTCCAGATCACCACTCATATTACTCAGCTCATCCATGCTGGTATTTAATGTCGTTACCGATTGTACTAGTTGATTGTATTCATTATTAAGGCTGTTCAGTCTCGTTTCATTAGTCATCAGTGTTTCATTGGCTGCCGCAATTGCCTGACTATTAGTTGCAGCTGTTTCATCCTGGCCTTCGTTAGCCATCTTTAAGCGAGCTATTTCGCCCTGAATGTCATCGAACTGTGAGTTGTTGTTTCGCCAGTTGGCCCATAACAAATCATATTGCTCGATTGTTCGATTGATGTTTTCCATCAAATTGTTATCTGATTCCTCCGCTGATTCCCCAGCCAATGCAAGCGCCATCTCTAAATCGCCTATTCTCAGACTCGCCTGGCGCAAATCGCTCTCATAGATGCCATAAAAATAATAAGCACCATAACTCCCTGCTCCAACTACTAGAGTAAGGATTGTGAGCATAATTCGCACGGGCAAAGTGCTCACCTTGACCTTCTGGGTGTAATAGCTGGGGCGCACGATCTCCTGGCTCTGTGCCTTCTTATTAGAAAGATGATTATCCACATCGTCCCGCTCAGGGACCATCGGTGGAATATCATTTAATTCATCGCGATCATTCATACGCCTATTATCCTAAAAAACTCGATATCGTGCCATCCCTAGCCACAGATAGCGCAATTAGCATACGAGTGAGAATTTCACTTCAGCTTCATCGTTAGCCAACCGATACAGTGCTGACAGTTACAAAAATTGACTAAATCGGGGCTTAAATAATGGAATTTAGTGATCTACTTAACTACCTCTTCCGCTGGATTCACTTTTTTGCTGGTGTAGCGTGGATAGGTCTTCTTTATTATTTCAACTTTGTTCAAACTGAGTACTTCAAGGAAACAGATGCTGCAGCCAAATCTTCGGCGATTTCTAAGTTAGTACCCAGAGCCTTGTGGTGGTTCCGTTACGGAGCACTTTTTACTTTCCTATCAGGTGTAATTCTGGCTGCCTACCTAGGCGGCACAATTAACTATTACATTACTATCGGCATGGTACTAGGAACTCTGATGTTCCTAAATGTTTGGCTTATAATCTGGCCTAACCAGAAAATTGTTATTGCTTCTAATGAGAAAGTTCTAGGTGGTGGTGAAGCCATGCCCGAGGCTGCTAGCGCATTAGCAAAGGCCGGTCTAGCGTCTCGGACTAATACTCTTTTCTCACTGCCAATGCTGTTCTTCATGGGAGCATCGGCTCATTTAACAGGTGTTGGACGCGTACCCATGTCTGCTGATGAGGGCACCAGCCAACTAGCAATTGGTCTAACACTATTTGTAGTTGCAGCAATAGAGTACAACGCTATTAAAGGAAAGACTGGACCGATGACGAGCGTTACTGGAGTTATTCATTGCGGTCTGGCTTTGATGATTGCCCTACTGTTAATAATCGAATACTTATAGAAACTAAATCAATTCACCCAACAAAAAACGCGATTGCGGAATTCCGCAATCGCGTTTTTTATGCACCAATAAAACTGACTTATAGGCCAACGCCGCGGAGTCGATTTTTACATCATTCCGCCCATTCCGCCCATTCCGCCCATGTCAGGCATAGCCGGAGCAGCTGCAGCTTCTTCCGGTAACTCAGACACCATCGCTTCGGTAGTAATCATCAACCCAGCTACTGAGCCGGCCGCTTGAAGAGCCGTTCGAGTAACTTTGGCTGGATCAAGAATACCCATTTCGATCATATCCCCGTATTCACCAGTTGCAGCATTAAAACCATAATTACCTTTACCTTCTTTAACTTTGTCAAGAATTACTGAAGCCTCTTCACCAGAATTGGCAACAATCTGACGTAGCGGCTGAGTAACAGAACGCAGCAACAAAGCAATACCAACGTTCTGGTCTTCATTGTCTCCTGTAAGCCCTTCAACTTTAGCCAACGCCCTTACGAAAGCAACTCCACCTCCAGGCACAACACCTTCTTGTGCTGCAGCGCGGGTCGAATGCAACGCATCTTCAACTCGAGCTTTCTTTTCTTTCATTTCCATTTCGGTGCCAGCACCTACTTTGATTACGGCAACACCGCCTGCCAGCTTAGCGACACGCTCTTGCAGTTTTTCTCGATCATAATCAGAAGAAGTTTCTTCGATTTGTGCTCGGATTTGAGATACACGACCTTCGATGTTCTTAGGATCACCTGCGCCATCTATAATTGTGGTGTTTTCTTTGCTGATTTGAACACGCTTGGCAGATCCAAGATCTTCTACGTTAGCGCCTTCAAGACTCAACCCAACTTCCTCAGAAATTACCGTACCGCCGGTAAGAATCGCTATG
>DFQD01000175.1 GCA_002377605.1 Gammaproteobacteria bacterium UBA3498
AATCGCAGCATTCTGGCAAACCCCAACCAAATTGGGATTATCGATGCTATTAATCATCAAGTTAAGTTTCGTGAACATTGGCGTCCTTTTTCTCCCAGCATAATTGATTCGGTAGCTAAAGATTTTTTACCCAAAGGACACCAAGATGAATTCATGTGTCTTAGTTCACAGGTAAGCTCCCGTTGGCAGGAACGGTATCCGGTTGTGGTACACGAAGACGGGACTACCAGAGCGCAAGTAGTTAAAAAAGATAACAATCCAGACTTTTATCACTTATTAAAAAGATTTCAAGACCACACTGGTCACGGCTTACTCATCAACGCTACTCTTTGTCGCCCAGGTGAAGCTTTGGTCTGCACTCCAGAAGATGCAGTAAACATGTTTATGGGTACCGACTTGAATTATATGATTTTAGAAAATTTGTTAGTTACCAAACGCAAAGAGTCCAACACCTGGTAATTAATGCCAAATTAGATAGTGAAAATTTAAGTTAAGGGTTTACTCGCTTATAGATAGCGAGTTGTTGGTCATCAATGCTTGGAAATGCGGTTTGAAACTCTAATAAAGGTTTAATCGAAGCGCTTTCCACCAATTCCGACATTTCAAAATGCATCTCTATAGCAATCAGATCGTTTGGTTTCGAATCTTGAATTTCATTTTCGGTTAAAAACCTAATTACCTGGTCATAGTCTTTAATTTTCCCGCTGTAGTAAGCAACTGCATGATTGTTGGTTAGTAAACCGGCATTCGACTCTGATTCTGCGGCTATCCATTCTACAGTATCAAATACAAAAGTTTTCGATTGGCCAAAACTAATAAACGAATCAAAGACGCAATAACCAAAGAACAAAATTACAAGGCGCATGCCAATATCTCTTATGAGTGATTGATCTAGCTGTTGAATAATTCTTGAGATGATTATCGGAACAAATAGTACAAGCAACAAGCAAAACAACATAGCATAGCGACTAGAAATGTAGCGCGTAATCAAGATAAACATAAATACGATGGCCATATTGATAATTAAAAAAAAGGCAATCGGCAAATATATATTGCGCTCAACTTTTACATTCCGCTTGTAACCACCATAAACTAGCAACCAGAAAAAGGGGCCACCAATTCCTGAAAAAAGTTTGGCGATTAGAACCGCAAGCAAACCAGTAAACAGGAACAAACTAATGTAAGGACCGGAGTAAGAAGCGGCATACTCACCAAATATCGCAGCGCTGAAAGCGGACCTATCAACTTCGCTTGGATTGAAAGTGCTTCTGAAAAATGGTTCATAGACTGATACAAAATCGGTAAGCAATGTCGCAACGCTAAATCCCATTACCGCAAGAACAACAAAAGAAGCTGAAATTATGGCTATCACCAAGCCCGCAGCTTTTACAAAGTAGCGGCGACGCTCGCTTACTTCGATGGACTTATCCATTAATAATACAAAAGGAGTAGCTATCAGATATACGATTGCTTCCGGCCTAAAGCTTGCTGCAAACAAAAGAATAAACCCGAAAGCAATTAGATTCTTGCTTTGATGGCTTTTGAAATACATTAGGAATTGCCATAAAGCGAATAAAGATAGCGCCCAGTAACCAACGTCTCTAATTACATCAAAGCGAAATTCATTAAGCTGCGGATACAATAGTATGCAAAGTGCTGCCAGGGCTCCTACTAAATTAGAATTATCGATCATTCGAACTATGCTTACATAGGAATAAATTAATAGAGCATAGAAGAGAGAATTTATAATGTAAGCAGCGGTGAGTAAATCGAAACCTAACTGACTTACCAGAGCAATTAATAACGAATAGCTTACCCACCCGTAGTGTTGAATAGCCTCACCAATTCCATCTGTTAGGGCGATCTCAGCAGTACGTATGTAAGCGTAAGCGTCATCGTTTGGCGCATCTTCAATAAACAGAATTAAAAAAGAAACTAGGAGGCTGGCAAAGACTGCAAGAAATCGGCTGTCGATTAATGACCAATTAGGCTTGCTCATGCTTAAGTCTCGCTAGTTCTCTTATAACACTAATAAGGTCGTTCTGATTTACCGTGGGCTTGAGTCTTAAATCGTTTATGCAACCATAGGTATTGATCTGGTTGCTTGCGAATGGCTTCTTCCACGATTTGGTTCACGGTTATAGCATCTCGTTCCTGGTCTCCAGTTGGATAGTTCTGCAGGGCAGGACTGAAGTGCAGATGATAACCTGAGTTGTCTTCATTGCGATAATGGCTATAGAAAACAACAGCAGATTCATTAGCGCTAGCAAAGCGACTAGTCGCAGTTATCGTGGCAGCCTGATTACCAAAGAAAGGAACGAACACAGAATGTTTTGCACCATAATCCTGGTCAGGGGCATACCAGAGAATATGCCCTTGCTTAAGACTGCGAATAGCACGGCGAATATCTTTTCGATCATGAACCGCTGGGTAGTGACGAATTCTTCCATTGAACATCGCTGCATCAAATAATGGATTTTTGTTACTGCGATAAGTCACATCCATCTTATTAAAAAGATTAAAAAGGAATCCGCCAAACTCGAGCGTTGTAAAATGTGCACAAAGGAGGAGAACCCCTCTACCTTGAGCCAATGCTGCATCGAGATTTTCGAGGCCTACGGCAGTTACTCGATCTCTGAATTCTTCTGGATCACGGTGCCAGGCAATGGCAACTTCAATCAGCCCAATGGCATTGGAAATAAATGTTTTTCGGACCAACTGCTTACGTTCTGCATCATTGAGTTCTGGAAAGCAGAGGCGAATATTTACTTCACAGATATGTCGGCGTTGCCATGCTAAGCGATATGACATTACGCCCAAAAGTTGGCCGATTTTAATTTGTATTGGGTAAGACAAATGGGCCACTAATTTCATCAACCCCAGGGCAATCCACGTCGGCCAGTAACGCGGCGCAAGAAAGCCGCGTAAAGATCGGTATTCTGGAGAAAGGTCGGGCTGGTGCATCGCTGTTATCTGCTAGAGCCTCTAAGCATTGGATCCAATTCAGGCAGGCGCGAATTGTAACAAAAGGCCAGGCGCTTAACATTTTTCGAATTTTCAGGCTAAATATTGCTGAAAAAATACTGAATAACCCCACTTTTAGTCATTTTTGGGTTATTTATGCACGAAAAATCCCCACTTTCTTATAAATTCTTCCCAATTGTGAAATATCTTGGTTAGTCTATTAGGTTAATCGCTGTGATATGATCAGCCGCCATGATTTGATGCCATCGCGCCCTTTTGGAGAATATTCATGAAGTTAGAGATGCCGGCATTCCAGGATGCCCGGCTATTGGTGATCGGAGATGTCATGCTGGATCGCTATTGGCATGGAGCCGCTTCCCGGGTTTCACCTGAAGCGCCGGTGCCGGTGGTGCGAGTGGGCAGTGAAGAGAATCGGCCTGGCGGTGCTGGTAACGTGGCTTTGAACATTGCTGCACTTGGTTCCGCTGCGCGATTGATTGGTATTGTCGGCAATGATGCAACCGGCTTGGAACTGAACTCACGTCTGAGTGCGGCAGGTGTTTATTGTGACTTTCTCCAGTCGGATGAAAAGCCCACTATTGCAAAACTCCGTGTCATCAGTCAGCACCAACAATTGATTCGACTCGATTTCGAGCAACCTTTCGCTAAACCAGATCTGACTGGCTTGTACCAAAAAGCAAAGGCTTTAATCGATGACACTCAGATTCTAGTCCTTTCTGATTATGCCAAAGGCGCACTGCAGGGAATCGAGCAGCTTATTGAACTGGGAAGAAGCCGTAACATTCCAATCATTGCTGATCCTAAAGGCGGTGACTTTGAAAAATATCGAGGCGCAACATTAATTACCCCGAACTTGTCGGAATTCGAAGAAGTTGTGGGTATAAGTCAGAACGAAGAAGAATTAGTAAACAAAGGATTGAAACTCGTTAGCAATTTGAATCTCGAAGCTATACTTATCACTCGCGGTGAAAATGGCATGACCTTGATTCGGCCTGATTCACCCGAGCTACATTTGCCGGCTCGTGCCCAGGAAGTATTTGATGTAACCGGTGCCGGCGATACGGTAATCAGCGTATTAGCCGCAGCGATGGCTGCCGGTGACAATCTCGCAGATGCGACCGCCCTGGCAAACTTAGCCGCCGGATTAGTGGTTGGTAAACTCGGTACCGCAGCAATCAGTGGCCCGGAATTACGTCGCGCAATTTTAGCAGAACAAGATTCTGGCCGCGGAGTAATGACCTCGGAACAACTTATTTTCGCTGTCCAGGATGCCAAAGCCCATGGCGAAAAAATTGTTTTTACCAATGGTTGCTTCGATATTATTCATGCAGGTCATGTTGGTTATCTTGCTGAAGCAAAGGAGCTAGGTGATCGGTTGATCGTTGCAATTAACGATGATGATTCTGTACGCAGAATTAAAGGACCAGGTCGCCCAATTAATCCAGTTGAAAGACGCATGGCGGTGCTGGCCGGATTGGAAGCGGTAGATTGGGTTGTTAGTTTTTCAGAAGACACGCCGGAACATCTGTTGCAACAGTTACAACCAAAAATCTTGGTGAAGGGAGGCGATTACACTCTCGACCAAGTTGTTGGAGGTGAGTACGTCAAATCCTATGGTGGTGAAGTAAAAGCGTTAGAGTTTTTAGATAACTGCTCTACCTCTGCAATTGTTGAAAAGATGAAAGAAGTCGGGAAGTAACTTTCGGTAATTCACGTTTCTCTGTATTCAAAACCTTGAATTAAGCTAACGCTTTGATAGCGTGGCCTACGTTGGCTTCCAGGTGTGATAGATCAATCGTCCCTACTATAATGCTGGACACGCCTGCTTTATTAAGCACGAAATCAAAATTGTTTGCCAGGCTATCAGGGCAGTCATTACCACTATTAAGTGCTTTTTTGATTAACACGCCCTTGTTGTTTGCTAGGGCGCGATCGATTACTGTCTCGTCATCGGTGCTACTTGGATTGTAAGTCACCATGACGACATCGGTCAGATCCACTGCTTTTAAGCCGCCTTCTATACTTTTTGTAGACATACCAATCGCGCGAATCACACCTTTTTCTTTCAGCTCGGTAAGCATTGCTAAACAATCGGTGGAATTAATAATGGCCATATCATTGCCATCGGAATGAATTAACACTAAGTCAAGATAATCAGTATTCAGATTCAGCAAACTTCGTTCTATACTTTTGCGTGTGTGCTCTCCCGAAAAATCGAAAAATGATTTGCCGGTAACGAATTCTTCTCCAACCTTAGTACAGATAATCCAGTCTTCACGATTTCGCAGTAAGCGACCTAGTCGCTGTTCGCTGCTTCCGTATGCCGGAGCGGTGTCCAGCAGGTTAATATCTAGCTCATTGGCAAGTTCTAGCAGAGCTGTAACTTCATCGTCTGAGGGTAGGGTAAATTCTCGTGAATATTTCACTTCTTGATTGCGTCCAAATTTAACAGTGCCTAGCCCTAAGCAAGAAACGTTAAGACCAGTTTGGCCAAGCGCGCGTTGTTGTAAAGACATTGGAGTTTAATCCCAGTAAGTGTTTGCCGTTTCTGCCGTTTTCGCCGCTTCGGCAAGCATAGATTGTATTTCGTCGCTATCAGCGGCGGAAACCGATTTTATCTGCAAAGTATCAAGTACTTTATCGGCAAGGGAGGGAGTGAGAGTTAGTTTCGTTGGCCAAGCCACTATGATGTTTGACTCGATGGCAATATAAGCATCATCAGGGCGATAGTTGTTATTGATGTTGGCTTCGGCGCGATTTATTGTAAAGCTATCCCATTCTCCATCGGAAGTGTCAATCCATGGGAATAAATCTCGCACTAGCCCTTGTGTGATTTCTATTTGTTCTTCCTTAGGTTTACCAATACCTCTTTCTGCTAGGTCGCCCCCCATATACCAGACAGTTTGTCCTTGCTCGTCCTGGTGAGAAGTCACTGTTAGTTTTGGGGAGAGACTGAAATCATCACCAACATAATGAACAAACATTTGCGGCAAGTTCTGTTTTTTCATATAGACCATGTGTAATGGTCGCACTTGCGCGGCAATAGAGTGAATTGCCGCTTGTTCCATTAATGCTGCATTCCCTTCACCCGCACAAAAAATTATTTGCGAGGCGCTTATTTCTATTTGAGATTCATTTAATTGAATGCATATAGAATAGTTTGAGGAGTCATTCTTACTAAAATCAACATTATTCTTATCGATTTGGAAAATTCTCGATCGTACTGGCTCCG
>DFQD01000038.1 GCA_002377605.1 Gammaproteobacteria bacterium UBA3498
ATAGGATTCATTTATGGCTCCGCCGCTGCAGTGAAATACACTATTATTGGTTGGCTAGGCAGTATTGTTGAACAATCACTTGGACACGTGCACTATATTCAACTACTTTGCCCTGAATCAACTCTATTACGGGAGCTCAATAGCATTACTCGAACCGGAAATTGGAAGTTGCAGGATAGAATCTTGTACAAGACTCTTGCCAATAGCAGCAGTTGTTATTGCACACCTCTTCCTATCAAATTAGTAATTGATAAGGCAATTTTCGAGCCCTATGAAGCTGCGCAGGATATAAAAGAATATGTAAAATTCGGAGTAAAAATAACAACCAAAAATGGATGAAAACAATATCTATCGATGAACGCATGCCCTTTGTCGAGCGCTAACCAATAAACTTAAAACGGATTACCGAATGCTAATATCAATTAAAACTAGGACAGCTCTTTTCGGGCTCGCCTCTATTATATTACTGTACTCAAACAAGCATGTTAGCGCCCAACAAGAACTCGTTCCCATCGACGAAAGTGTTCGTAATTCCTTCGAGTTAGTCCGTCAAGATAATCGTGTACAAGCCACACTGCGATATATTTTGGATACCGAGCCGTTTAATATTCAGGAACAATTTCGCATTACTGAAATTCCAGCCCCTCCCTTCAAAGAGGAACGCAGAGCCGCATACTACTTACAAAAAATGCAGGAGCGCGGCTTACCCAATGCCTATATTGATTCCGAAGGTAATGTCATCGGCATTCGTGAAGGGACTGGCGATGGGCCAACCTTTTTAATCGCGGCACATTTGGATACCGTATTTCCGGAAGGAGTAGATACAACAGTGCAGCTGCGAGGAGGAAGATATTATGCACCAGGAATCGGTGATGATACTCGAGGCCTCGCTGTCTTGCTTTCCCTCGTCAGCGCATTAGATCAGAGTGGTATAGAAACGATAGGGGACATCATGTTCTCAGGTAATGTTGGCGAGGAAGGCCGCGGAGATTTGCGTGGCATTAAAGCGATATTCCGAGACCACCCAAATATAGATGGCTTCGTTTCTGTTGACGGTGTTCGACTTAGACGGATAACTACTGGTGGTACCGGCAGTCGTCGTTTCGAATTTCACTTTAAAGGGCCTGGTGGGCATTCCTTCGGAGCCTTTGGATTAGCGAGTGCAGTACACGCAATGGGCAGAGCAATAGCGAAAATTTCGGAATTCGAAACGCCGGCATTTCCCAAAACCACATTTACAGTTGGCACCGTCGAAGGGGGGACCTCGGTAAACTCAATAGCTGCAGATGCTATCTTTGCGCTAGATATGCGCTCAAACGATCGCGAGGAATTAGCTCGATTGGAAGAAAGAGCGAAAGCTGCAGCATTAGAAGCAGTGGCCGAAGAAAATGCTCGCTGGAACAATGGCGAAATTACGGTCGACTTTAATTTGATCGGCGATCGACCTGTTGGACGCACACCTACAGAGAGTCCCATAGTGCAGGTTGCCTCACTGGCCTTCGATGAGATCGGAGTCGAATTAGATGAGCTAGGAATATCCAGCACAGACTCAAATGTGCCTATGGCTCTTAACATTCCAGCGATAACTATTGCTGGCGGAGGCAATGGAGGCGGCGCCCATTCTCCCAGTGAATGGTTTATTCCTATCAATACTCATGTAGGCCCGCAAACCGCATTATTGATAATGCTTTCACTTGTAGGTATTGACGGTGTTTCGGAGCCATTATTAGAAGAAATGGGCGACTAATTCATAACTCCTCTAATTGGAAGCAAAATGAGCACTCAATGTTTAACCGATACTCTTCTCTGCCACCGGAAATACCAATCGTCAGTTTTACAAATAAGAAAACCTATAACGAATTACTCGCCACGGACGAATTGCTAAACAGTGACATCAAGGAAATTGGAAAAAGCGAAAAATTAACTTCAATCAAGCAAACTAGAAGAGAGTCTTTCGCTGGCTTCTAAATAATCCTGCATGAATTCGTAGACAATAGTTTTGGCTGATTGAGTAGTATTCATTAGCCCTACTCCCTGCCCTATCCAGGAAGTGACCAGCTGATTAGCTCCTTCGTGGCCAACTTCGGCGAGTTTCGTAACTCGAGCTAATGGCGCTTCGGTAACTTGGGATTGTAATGGCATTGGTAAAGGCTGAGGAGCACCGTCCGCTTCCCAAGCATCGGTCCATTGCGAGCGTAACTGACGCGAATGTTTTCCAGTGCGAGAGCGAGATCGAATCGTTTCCCGAGAAGACGCTTTTAACATTTTTTCTTTTAGCACCGGCGGAGTATCGGACTCTGCACTGGTTAGCCAAACCGATCCGGTCCATACCCCAGCAGCGCCCATTGCCATGCATGCAGCCATCTGTTTGCCAGTTACGATGCCCCCTGCTGCAAGCACAGGAACACCTAATCCTTCTAAGGCACCGCAAACTTCCGGTATCAGCACCATCGTAGGCACGTCACCGCAGTGACCTCCAGCTTCGGTACCCGAAGCAACTACAATATCTACTCCAGCTTGAACTTGTTTTAAGGCATGCTCTTTCGTTCCAATTAAAGCCGCAGTTGCCACGCCTTTCTGTCTGGCAATATCAATCATATATGTAGGCGGAACTCCCAGAGCATTGGCAATCATTTTTATCGGATGGGAAAAAGCTACATCAATTACGTTACCAGCCATACCAGAAGTTAAGAATGAGCTGCGTTTGTATCCTTTGTATACATCGGTTGTATCGATTTTGTGTCGCTCCAAAATACCGCTGGCAAATTCCTTGTGCTGCTCCGGCACCCTCTTCTGGATATCATCGACTGTTTCATTTTCTTCAGTTACGTCCATACTTGTTGGCGCAATTAAATCAATGCCATATGGCATGCCATCGATGTTTTCATCTATCCAGTTTAATTCTACTTCCAGATCTTCAATGCTGTAGCGAGCCGCCCCAAGTACGCCAAATCCACCGGCTTTTGAAACCTGCACCACCACATCACGACAATGGCTAAAGGCAATTAGCGGAAATTCAATATCGAGCAGATCGCAAATTGGAGATTTCATATTGGCTTAATAGCGTTTTCAATCAACACCGTAATTTATAGACAAAAAACCCGCAGGGGAGCGGGTCCATATCACAACTTTTAAAGCAGATTCGAGAAATCAGCTAGCAGACTTGGCGCCCTTAGGGCGCCAGGAGCTGCGATTAATCTTGCTTGCGAAGATGTCCGTAGAGTAACTCCTCAGTAAATTCAACGCACTTGTACTCCAACAGCTGCATGTTCTCATCTAAGCGGCGATAAAGAGGAAAGCTCACTGTCCAAGGACGCGTATATACATTTGGGTCTTCCATAGTCGCCTCATACATGATCACGTTTGGACCAACGTGGGTATAGCGCTCAGTTACTCTTAACGCTTCTGTATGGTGATTACCAGCGTGATCGAACCAGGTATCCGGTACCTGATCTGTGACTTCGATTACCAAAGAGTCACCTTCGTAATAAGCGAGGTTATGGCCCATCCAGGAATATATTGGCGCTTCAAAATCCGGTTGGTCGACATAGACAATCCGGCTGGCGCTAGCAAATTCATAGGCAAACACTATGTGTGCCGGTGACTGAATGATCTGAAATGGAAAAGGCAGATAATTAGCCCTAGGGATACCTGGCATATAACACTTAACGACCGGATCCAGGCTTAGCCAATCGGCTTTGTTATCCAGTTGCTTTTGTCTGGCTTCCGCGGTGTAAGGAATTTCCCCGCCTTCAACAATTCCTAGTCCTCCGGGGATTGCACCGATTGCACCCAACTCAAACATGGGGCCGAAATCTGCCGCATGGGGCTCAATATTGTAATGGGCACTGCCTATAGCTTGCCAAATCCCATTAAAGTCAGGCTTACCGTCAGCAGTGCGGGGAATATCCTGTGCCTGAACGCTGGCGGTAATACTTAAAAGGGCAATGATTGAAAGAAGTGTGGTTAGCTTCTGTCGGATTCTTAACATGCTCTTACTCCGTCGTTGTTTTTATTAGCTGCGAGCACTTTATTGTTCTGCAGAATATGAGATTCTATCACAGCAAATCGAAATCATGTCATCAGATTAGTTATTGACATAGATATACCAGAAACCCCACCATTCGGGACTCTCACTCATTTTTCAGGATGCCCTAAATGTCTTTAACACGCCGTGATCTTATTAAAAGTGCTGCCGGAATTGCAGCGGGAGTGAGCCTGCCAAGATCACTCTTAGGGCAGGAACCTCTCAATATGACCACTATCCCTTCTTCTGGTCAGCAAGTACCTGCTATTGGTATAGGTTGCCGTAACTATCGAGGCTCACTAAATTCTGAAAAGATGTCGGTATTTAAGGAAACCTTTGCCACTTTTCATCGCGGCGGTGGAAAAGTTATAGACACATCGCCTAATTATGGTAATTCCGAAGAAATCATCGGGTACATCATGAATGAACAAGGCATCAGAGATGATTTGTGGATAGCAACCAAAGTAGATCGCGAAGGTCGCCAAGACGGCATAGAGAGAATGGAGAATTCTTTCGAATTATTAGGTGGGGAAAACTTCGAGTTAATGCAGGTACATAATCTTCGTGGCACTGCAATCCAACTGGAAACGATGAAAGCCTGGAAAGAGCAAGGTCGCTTTCGTTACATCGGCATAACCACTTCCCGCGATGCTCAATATAATGAAATAGAACAAGTAATGACTGCTCATGACATAGATTTTATTCAGGTGGATTATTCATTAGGCAATCGCAACGCCGCAGAACGATTGCTACCACTAGCGCAAGATCAAGGAAAGGGCGTATTAGTAAATCTACCTTTTGGACGCGGGCGATTATTTAATGCTGTGGGAGACCGCCCTCTTCCCGATTGGGCTAACGACATCGATGCCACCACTTGGGCTCAGGTATTTCTGAAATATGTGATGTCTCATCCGTCAGGCGCAATTCCAATTCCCGGAACAACCAAGCCTCACCATGCAGAAGATAATTTAAACGCCGCCCGTGGTCGTTTACCCGATGCCGCGCTTCGTGCTGAAATGGAGAGCTTTATCGATCAATTACTATAGCGAAACCCTTATGGGTTGAGGTTGGGATACTGGAAACTCTAGCACTTTTAGAAGAAACTGCACTTAGCATCTGGTTTAGGGAATCAGGTGCCGCTTTCTTCTCTTCCCTAACTTTGCATTCTCTAGCAATGGCAATTGTAGTTGGCATCAACTTCGCAATCGCATTGCGTTTGATAGGCTGGGTGCCACAATTCAATCTAGGTCCTTTCAATCGCTTCTATCAAATTCATTGGGTTGGCGCGACCGTTGTGCTTTTATCAGGCCTTGGCTTGCTACTCGCCTATCCTGCCAAAGCACTAACTAATCCAGTCTTTTATTTGAAGTTCACGGCCCTCTCTATCGGCTTGCTAATTGCCGCATGGCTGCAAAAACAAATTCAGTCAAACAGATTAAGGAACTTTGCCACAGCAAAAATTAAAGCAATAGCGGCTCTTTCTATTGTTTTATGGATCATTGCAATAACCGCAGGTCGCTTTTTAGCCTACACCAATAGCGTCCTGCTAGCATCGCGGTTTTTTTAACAATGCTCGAGCTTCTTTCTAATTTTGCGCACACCACTGGAATTTACGAATTCATGAATTCTCCATGGGGATGGCCCACAGCCGAATCCATTCATTTCCTTGGATTGTGCATGCTAATTGGGACAATTGGCGTATTCGATTTACGGATGCTGGGATTTGGTCAAAACATTTCCTATAAAGACTTACATAAATTAGTTAAATTCGGCGTCGGGGGTTATCTATTGAATGTTACAACTGGCGTTATGTTTTTAACGACAGCCCCAGATCAATATATTTTCAATCCGGCGTTTCAAACTAAGATGTTATTTATGTTGATTGCTGGAATTAACATGCTCTGGTTTTACGCTACTACATCGAGCCAAGTTAAAGCAACTGAAGCTGCTCTCGCTGTTTCTAACCGCGCCAAGGCTATCGCGTTGGTTTCTCTAGTCTGCTGGAGCGTAATTATTGTTTGCGGACGCTTAATTACCTATTTCAGACCGCCCTATCATTGGTGTTTATGGTGTTAAAAAGTGCGTTCTGTAGAATTTTGGTCGCTCATAAATTTAACTTTGATAATTTTCGGCAATTCCAACACTGCAATGAGCGGTAACTAGCCGACTAAGAACGTGCAATCCTAGGGATTGAGTCCGCAAACTTTTGGCCCATAGGTTTCTTTATACATCCTAGTTTTTTTGACTTGTTGAACTCCTTTCGTACCTGCATTAGTCTCACTTCCCTCAGCTTTATCGCGGACTTAAAGTGTGGCCCTGCGTAAAATTTATAAATTAGGTAGTTTCGAAATTCGATTCAACTGGCTAATTGCTGCCTGCGTGGGAATTACTGCTATCACCTGTGCTAATTTAGGTTTGTGGCAATTGGACCGTGCGGCTGCAAAAGTGGAAGAACAGCGAGTACTGGAAGCTGAGTTACGGATAAACGCTGGCACGATTGAGGACATTCCAGGCGGTCATTTACACCCAGCGAATCCTGAAATGCGCAATCGCCATGTACAACTCAAGGGTGAATACCTAAATGATCGCACCATTCTGATTCTTGCAGAGTTCTTCGATGATCAGATTGGTTACGGTGTTGTGACTCCTTTCCGCCTAGACAGTAATGGCAACCTAGTTTTAGTGCACCGTGGCTGGACAACTGCAATGCTGCCTCCTGATATGCCACCAGTTTTGCGGCCAGTTGATGGACTAGTGGAGGTTTCAGCCCAGATTTTTGTGCCTCCGGAGAATGCGCGGGTATTTGCCAGCCAGATAGACCCTTCCGAATGGCCGATTCGCATGCGCAGCCTCGAAATAGACGTAATCTCAGATATTCTCGGCGAGCCTATCTTCCCGTTTGAGGTCCGAATTACGGCTGGCCAGCCCGGTACACTGGTACGTCATTGGCCTGCAGTCAATCCTGATATAAACCAGAATTTATCTTATGCAATTCAATGGTTTAGCTTTGGATTAATCATAATATTCATCGCTCTGTTGGCCAGCAGTAATCTCTGGAATCTAATGCGAGGGCCCGAACGGCCTTAAAAAAATGCTCAATATTCAAACAATTATCATTCTCCTAAGCCGTGTTTTAAGTTTCAGTTATTAGATTTTGCGAAATCAGCCGAATAATTAGATAAGGCGCTGATTTTAACTACAAAATACAGGCAGGAAGCGTTCAAAAATGACACTAAAAATGCTAAGGTTCGCTCGTTTAACTAATTCAGAAAATACCAAAGTCAATTCAGCTATGAGGAGTAGCAAAATTATGCGCATGTCTTCCGCTAAATCCCTGTTCAGCGGTGCTGCATTTGCGGCCACATTCTTAATCACTGGAACCGCCTCCGCACAATCCACCGAGGTCACCTTTCATAGGGACATCGAGCCAATTCTGCAAAGGAGCTGCATGAGTTGTCACCGCGACGGTGGCGCTGGCCCAATGCCACTTGTGACCTATGACCAGGTAGCACCCTTTGCCGGACTAATCGAATACAAAACCGGCCTTCGCGATCGCGCAGGTGCGATGCCACCTTGGTATGTGGAAAAAGACATTGGTATCCAGGAGTACAAAGACGACCCATCTTTGAGTGATGCTGAAATTGAAGCTATTTCTGTGTGGGCTCGCAGTGGCACTCCGAAAGGAGACGTTGCAGATGCACCAGAGCCTTTAGTTTTTGATGACTCACTTAAGTGGCGAGCAGGTGAACCAGATCTGATCGTTAAAACTGAACCTATAACCAAACTTGCAGGAACAGCAGACTGGTGGGGTGAGATTCCTTCAGTTCCAACTGGATTAACTGAAGACCGTTACGTTAAGTCGGTAGAGATTGTTGAGGTAAATGATGTTAACAATCAAGTTGGCACCGGAAGAGAAACTGTTGGTGGTCGTTATATCTACCACCATATGATTTGGGCTACTGCGCAAATGGATGAGAATGGCGAGCGCCAACCAGGATTCTCAATTCCTTGGCCTGTTCATGAAGTTGGTCGTAATGCTGACATCTTCGACGAAGATGCTGGCCGGCTTCTGAAAGCAGACTCTTGGATTGTTTCCGATTCAGTGCACCTCCACTCAAATGGCCGCGACACTACCGGACACTTGGAAATTGGATTTCGTTTCCATGACGAAGACTACGAGCCTAAGTATCAAAGTGCGTTTATAGGTTTAGGTAATGGTGTTGATATCAGTATTGCTGGCAATCAATCCGGTCAGGAACTACATGCGTACACAGTACTCGAGCAACATACCAAGATCATTACTTTCGAACCACATCTGCATGCTCCGGGTGAGCGCATGTGCCTAGAAGCGATCTGGGGTTACACGGTTGAAACTCTTTCCTGTGTTGGTTACGACCACAACTGGGTTCGTGGATATCCTTATGCAGAAGACGCTGCCCCATTGCTGCCTAAGGGAACCATTTTGCATATCGTCGGTTATATGAATAATTCGGAAACCAATCCTAATGTTCCTGATCCTCGCAACTGGCAGGGATCTGGTAATCGATCAGTGACAAACATGTTTATCGACCTTGGCATTAGGGTAACCATGACTGATGAACAGTTCCACGAAGCCATGGAAGAGCGCAGACAAAGTCTAAGTCTTGGGCCGAATGACCATGTCATTGGCTGCCCACTTTGTGGCGCGCCGCTTGTTGCTCCAATCTCTGAAGAAGAAGACGAAGACGGCAACGAAGTAGCTGCTAACGACTAAGGTGCTGTCATGCAAGTTGGATCTTATAAAATTAGCAGCAAAGCTAAGCAGTTAGCTTTGCTGCTAGCCTTTTTCTTAACCTACATTTCCCTCCCTGTAAACGCGCAAACCTATCGTTCAGGTCAGCATGTTGAGCCTGCATTTGAGGGTTGGCGACCAAATCCCGACGGCACATTCAATATGATGTTTGGATATATGAATGAGAATTGGGAAGAGGAACCTGACGTTGCCGTTGGTGAAGACAATTTCTTTGCCCCTGGTGAAGCAGATCGCGGCCAACCAACTCATTTCTTACCGCGACGTAATCGCTTTACTTTCGAAGTAACTGTGCCTTCAGACTGGGGTGATAGAGAACTAGTTTGGACACTTAACGTGAATGGCGTCGAGCGGAAAGCCTATGCCACTTTGCGTCAGGATTACCTGGTGGACAACATGGTTATTGCCAGTGAAACCGGATCGCTCGGTGCTGGTACAAGCAGCCCTGAATCACGCGCCAATGTTCCTCCTGTTATAACAATTCAAGGCGATAGCGTTCGTATAGCCAGGGTCGGGGAACCGGTAAATCTAACAACCCACATTTGGGACGATGGGTTGCCAGAACCACGGAGAGAGAGGGCTACCAATACTGCTGAAGAATTAGAACGCCGTATGATGCGCCGACCTTCCCAAGTAACGGTTGGTAAAATTAACGGACTTTTTCTGTCCTGGAATGTTTACCGAGGAGAAGGCAAAGTCACCTTTGATCCTCCTCTGCCTAAACCTTGGGAAGACACTCGAACAGCGGCAAATTCACCTTGGGGGGAATTGTGGCTACCGCCTGAAATTCCTGAGGATGGTATTTACAATGTTACAGCCACGTTTGATGAACCTGGAAGTTATATACTTTGGGGAAGAGCAGATGATGGTGGTCTCTTCCATGACGCGTACATAACGGTTCATGTAGATGAATAGCAAACCAACAGTATATTAGAAAGGGCAGCGTGGCTGCCCTTTTTTTGTCTTGCTAACTTAGAGTTAGTCTTGACCCCTCAACCTCAATTATTGTTGGTATTGACGGACGTCTCTTCGAGATCGATAGTAAATGGCGGGTCATATTGGGGTGGGTCTTGGTTAATAATGATGTCTGTGCGTGGTGGAGCCACGTAACGGATTGTTGGATCGCCGTAGCGTTGCTGCAGGAAAGCTTCCTCTTCTGCTTTAATAACCGAAGGACGTTGCGCATCTGGCCCAAAGGAAAAACTGAAACTTCCTCTCACCAGCCTATCGTTTTCGGCAAGGATAGCCCAGTCAGCCGTATAATAAATAGCGGGGGCCAATTGCGGCAAATCCCATTCATAGTTATCTTGAAGGCTAGGAGAATAACGAAAACTAATATCCACCCAATCCCGCTGCTCATTATGTAAAGTGAGCTTCACTAAACGAACAGCCCTGGGGAAATGCAGATTAATTAGTGAAGGCGCAGCAAACATGACCGCATCATCTGGCGGATCAGTTTCTGTTTTCGCTACAATTCCTGTAACATCCGCGGGTTGTCTGTGCACTGAAGACGCAAAGGGTTGTGCCATTACTGAAGAACCCAATAATGCGCCTATTCCGAACAAAGTTAAAAAATGTATTTTACCTGGTTTCACAACGAGCTCTTTCTAAAAACTTCGACTCAATCATGGAGTCAAATTAGATGCGAAGAATAGCACAGAGGACGCCAATTTTAGAGAAGTCTTCCGCAGAATAACGGTTTAAAGCATGCAGCCATCAGATTTGAATTCGATACTTACTCGTCTGGAAGAAAGTGAAGATAACACCACAATTTTCGATGATAGCTGGTCCCAAGGTCGCTCAGCCTATGGCGGAATCGCCGCTGCTTTTGCCGTCACTGGCATGCGTAAATTACTCAATAGCCCAAAACCCTTGCGCTCATTAATGGTTTCTTTTATTGCACCAGTTCCACCCGGAGAAGTAAAAGTTGAGGCCGAAATCCAACGGAAAGGAAAGAATGTTACTCAGATGTGCGGAAATGTAATTTGTAATGGCGAATTGTGTTTGCAAGCTATGGCTGCATTCGGTAATCCGCGAGAAGGATTGAGAGTTAAAACTCAATTCGACTTTAATCCTTCCCCAAAAGAGTCAGGCGTTAAGTTTCAGGACCACAAAAAACGTGTGCCTGGCTTTCTACAATTCTTTGAAGGTTTTTGGGTAGATGGTGGGCTTCCGTTCGGTGGCAATCCTGCCAATGAGTTAAATTTATGGATTCGGCACAAGACTGATATGACAGGATTGGAGGCAGAAAAATTAATCACTATTTGCGATATACCTCCGCCGGTAATTCTCTCTTATTTTGAGCAAGGCCCTATTCCTTCGAGCTCTTTATCGTGGTCATTGGAGTTTGTGGTTCCACCGGAAGAAGTAAAATCCGATTGGTTCTATCTCGAATTTGTCGCCGACGCGGCAGCAGACGGCTATACTCAGCAGTCCGGTAAAATTTTCGATGAAAGCGGTCAACTCTGCGCCTTATCCCGGCAGTGTATGGTTTATTTTGGATGAAGCGGATTCAATTTTTGCTAAAATTGTAACGTTGTTAGAACGACACTTTTAATCATGAGCAAATTCAAATTCATAGTCGTCTTACTTTTTCTGCTTGTTGCGCCCATAATTGCGCAAGCACAACACAGTCACGGCATCCTCACTCCGGGAGTTACTTTTCCTCAGGATGATGCTGTACTTATCGATCCACCCAAGATGGTGACCATGAGTTTTCGTGTAGACGTTAGGTTGTTAAAACTTGCGCTATATACGGCTGAAGAAGAATGGATAGATATTGGTTTTAAATATGACCCCAGCCGCAAGAACAACAGTTTTGTTTTGCCTATTCCTTTTGAATTACCGTCCTCAGACTATTATATAGCCCGTTGGTCGGTAACTGATGATATTAGAGGGCTGGTAAATGGCGAATTTAAATTTGCTTTTGGTCCTGGAGCCATCCCGCCGTCAGAAAAGATTGAATCGCGAGTAAGTGATCTAGAAGAAGTTTTACCTTCCACAGGCTCTTATCGCCGCGAAACTTTGCAATAGTTTCCACAAAGTTATTTAAACTTAAACCCTTTTTCTGCAAGAAAACCTTTCATATGCGGTCGTGATTTTTCGCCGAGTAAAACTGCAACCTGTTCGGACCAACTAATGCCATGACCACCACCAGTGCGAGTGCGGTAATACTCCCTGATAACTTCGTCATAATCTTTAATCATTTCTTTGTCACCTTCTTCGTTATAAACTTCCTTTTTGATAACAACCGATAAAGGCAATCTTGGTTTTATTTCCGGGTCTTGATCTGGATAACCCAAACAAAGTCCAAATACTGGGTATACCCCTTTAGGTAGCTCTAACAATTCGGAAACAGATCCAGGATTATTACGAATACCCCCGATATAACAGATCCCCAATCCTACTGACTCTGCCGCGGTAACCAGGCTCTGCGCCATCAACGCGACATCAACCGTAGCAATAATGAAATGTTCGGTAAAATCCCCTTCGAATGATTTCTCATAGACTTCGCAGTAATTGCCTGCTCGCTTTAAATCAGCACAAAAAATCATGAATTCGGCTGCTTTTGCTACATATGGCTGATTACCTGCTAACTCTGAAATTTTTTCGCGGGTAGCTGGGTTAGTGACCCGAACAATTGTTGTGCCCTGCAGGAAACTAGAGGTTGCTGCAGCCTGTCCGGCAATGAAAAGCTCTTCTAGTAATTCTGGCTCAATGGGTTGATCTGTAAATTTGCGAATACTGCGGTGCGATTTCAGTAAGTCGATTACTGAGCTCATGAATTTATCCTTCTACATCGGCTGCCAAAGCGGCTGGGGTTAAATTGAATCGGTTAGATTATCGAGGAATACAGGAACTACGTCATTAGCTAAATTGGATTCAGCATTAAAAAGTAGAATAACGCCTACATTGGCTTCTGGCACGAATGCCATTTCGCTGCGAAATCCGCGCACACCACCACCATGGTGAATCGCGCGGATTCCATTGTAATCGAAAACACGCCAACCAGTTGCGTAATAGGCTTTTTCCAAACCATTCCAGCGATTGAAATAATTTCCATAGGGTGTGGCAATAATCGGTTCATGCAATTGGGTAAGAAAGTCAGGCGATAATACTTCTGGAAATGCACCTAAATTGGCACGAATCCACTTGGCCATATCGAAAATACTAGCATTAATACCCGAGGCCGGTGCTACAGAATAGTAAGCGGGGTTAGTCGTAGTTGTGCGCCAATTTCCTCGTACTAATCTATGAGGTTGAGTTGAATCAGGATTGTCGACAAACGGGTCCATCCCTAGCGAAGCTGACGACATACCTAACGGTCGAAAGATTTTTTCTTCCAAATATTTTTCGTAACTTGTTCCAGTACTCTCCTCCACTACATCGGCGATCAAAGAAAACACTACGTTCTGATAACCATAACATTGGCCGGGAGAACAAACAGTCGGTATCTGATGAAACTTATCTTTGATTTTGTCGTAGGCAACACCATCATCCAACATGTTGGAATAGGAATGAGGCATTAAGCCAGTGGAATGACTTACCAGATGCTTAAGAGTTATTCGCTGCGAGGAAGAACCGGTACCTATTCGCATCTGTGGAAATAATTCAGTTAATTTAGAGTCCCAGCTCTGGTAATTATCATCGACTAACAAGGCGGCCGCCGTGCCAGCAAATGTTTTTGACATTGAAGCTATCCTAAAGATGGAATTAGTCGTGACCGGGCTATCGCCGGTAACAGCCTTTTCTCCCCAGGTTTGCAAGTACATGATTCCTTCTCTAGATACAATGGCCAGAGCAGCACCGGGAATACTATTTTGATCTGCTTGGGTTTTTATCCAATAAATGAATTCCCCAAAATCATAGTTAAATAGTGGGTCAGGGTGGATCTCATTTGCACGAGTCGCTACAGAGCTCCCGAACAAAACGCTGGACACAAAGATAGAAAGAAAAAAGTTGATTGGTCTTGGCTGAATCACGGTTTGAAAATTAAGTCGATATGCTTCTGGTTATTATTGAAGTTCCTTCAATGGCTGATTCCAGACCATTGTGCGCAAGTCGCTTTCTACAGCAGGCGAACTTAGCACGGCATTAATTTTATAGGAACCCTGAAGCCCCTCGAAGTTCCAAGAATTGGCGGATAAAAAGGCCTTCTTAACATGTATTAAATCGGCCAATTGAGAGAACTTTTTAGTGCATGAAAGGCTGGATATTTAGATACTGCCAGACTCAGGCTTTTATGCTCAAGATACACAGAACAACATGCGACACTCATCTCGTATAACTGTCAGCACGTAAAACGGCCTCCCTCATCAATTACAACAATAGGTTCAGACAATTCTGAGATCACTGAATCTTCAGTCAGTGTAAACCTTATGTAAAAGCAGAAACCGGCCTCACATTTGATGATCTGGGGGCCCAACTATTGTGGAAAAGTAAGAGGTGACTACCAGAATTAAGATTGCCACAGCAGCCTCAAGCCGAATTGAGCGACGTAAGTACTGTGCACCCATGTCAGATCTAATTGCAGGTGTAAACCTAAATTTGTTCAATGCTGCAATGGAAAATATAACTAGAACTAGAAATAGTTTAATGAATAATGTACGTCCGTATGCAGTTGTAAACACTTCTTCCAACGAATGGAACAGTTCCAACAACATAAATCCGCCTGCTACAATCAGTACCAATACGATGCCAATTGCGTTATCCCCAAATTTCTTCATCACCCTCTGCAAAAATTCTAAATCTTCTACGTAGGTCAATTTATGCAGTGGATACAAAGACCCAATCCAAGCAGCAAAAGCAAAGAAGTGGAATGCGATCGCGAGTTTTGCAATAGGAGTTAACACTGAAACATGTCCGGCAAACCTGAAACTGAAAAGTATTAATAAGAAAGCTGCTAAATTGATTGTGTTTAATAGCTTGTAAAAGACTAGGACTGGTGGACGGTCCAAACCTGTGATTTTTTGGAGGAAGAACAGTCCCGCGATGAATACAATGACGAATCCAGCTAGGCGAAAGAATGTAGTATCACCAAGCTGTGTGTCGAGAAATATCGACACCATCCCCCAGTCGAACATTCCGGAGATGCCAGAACCGGCTACCATGCCTACCTGAATGAAAAAATAAAGCAGCGCACCATTGAAGCCAACGAATGCTCCTAAGGTGATGTAACGAAGATTGGATTGAACTGTACGACGACTGCCATCGTTGTATAGCCAAAGGCATAGACTACCGCCGACAATGGCGGCAGCACCAAAATAAATAAAAAGTTTACAGAAGAGGCTTGCTAGCTCCCATGAATTTGGGATTACTGACACTGGTGCGAAAGCCTAAGCAAAGTGGCTACTACTTATTCCGATATAGCGTTCGGATCCACAGTAAAACTAAAGGTATTTGTTATGGTGTGTCCGTCAGCACCAATTGCAGCCCATTCCACTGTGAATTGACCTGCCTGCATATTTAACGTTTCAATCCTGTAGTTGGCAACAGCATCAGCTTGAACCTCGAAACTGGTTGGCATTTCGCGATCGGCCGCTTTCAAATCAAGCTTAATTAAACGCACGGGTCCATTAAAGACCAGATCGATATGCTCCGGCGTTGCCTTAACAGTGGCGCCATTTTCAGGTGTAGATTGCTTTAATGCGGTATGAGCCTGGGACAACGTCGAAAATACGCAAACCATAATCCAAGCGAGAATTTTTACTGATTTTGTAATTTTCATTTTATGCTCCATATCACTGGTATTGAGTAAGCAAAACATAGAAAGGATACTAGGAATTATCTCAGCTTACCTCCATAGACCGTAGCGTTTTCCTAGCTTCTGCGACCATTTGTCGCAGTTTTACTACTCTTTTCTTTGCCAAACGTGGGCTTGTGGGGATAGTTTGATTTCATCTATGACGGTACCGGGGCGGGCATTGAATATGCTAATAAGCAAGTCCGCGACATCTTCAGCCTCTATCGCATTTTCTTTAGCTCCTCCTGGTTCAAAGTGGAGCTTATCGAAAAAAGGAGTGCGCACTGCTCCTGGATTTAAGATCGAAACTCTAACCTGGGACCTTGCACACTCATCCCTTATGGCTTGAACAAATCCACGTACAGCAAACTTACTAGCGCAATAGATACTACCCTGCCTAGCCCCAACTAGGGCTGCTTCAGAACCTGTAAACACGATGTCCACCAAACTCTTTTGCTTTTTTAATTGAGGAAGAAATGCCTTGGTTACAATGGCATGGCTAAGAAAATTCGTTTCCATAACTAAGCGCATATCTGCAACTGAAAGCTGCTCGAGAAATGCCATTTTTCCTATACCAGCGTTGTTTACTAACCCTCTAATTGGCTCTGAAATGTTTTTAATTATCTGGTCTAATTCATTGGGCAATTTATCAAGCTGGGCAAGATCAATTTCAACTGATGAAAAATTCTCATGGGTTATTTCAGCGCTGCAAAATTCTTTAGCAAGCCCGAGTACTGAATAGCCTTCCATGAGTAGCTTATTGGTCATTGCAAGACCAATTCCAGAAGAGGCCCCGCTAACCACTACTAAGCCTTTTTCGTTTTCAGTCATGAGAATTTTCCATAAGTAAGATTATCAAGCGCAACGATAATACTGCTCTGGACTAATATATCCCAGCAAAAGCTGCTCCAGCTCCTGGATTGGATCGTTGTTATCGCCAACCAATGTAATCATTCCATCTTCCATTTTAGTTTCTCGCGCATACAGGGGCTCGTCGAAATAAAGTTTCACGATATTCTTATAAAACCCCGTTGGCATTCTAAATTCACCGATACTAGCAGTATGTACTTTACTTGCGTTGATTGAAGAAAAGATCTCATCAAAAAGAATTTGATAATTCTCGATCAGTTTCTGTTCCCAAATTATAGGTTCGAAACGCAGGGCAATCGACCAGCCGGCTTGCTGTAATTTTTGTAAAGCTTCTACGCGCTTCGCTATGGAAGGCACTCTGTGCTCAAACTCTTTGTTGGCGTCATGAGCAGTGAAACTCATTGCGATAATACAATTCTGCATGGAATCCGTATCCAGCAAGCTTCTGATCTGAGTGCTCTTCGTGCGAATTTCTATTATTGCATTAGAATTACGCCTAAATACTGGGAGAAAATATTCGCAGAATTTGCTAACAGGCTCGAGGGCTAAACTATCGCAGTCATACCCACTATAAAAAACTGCAGGAGCAGATGTAGATTTAATACTTGATTCAACTTCTGCTTCAAAGTCCTCATAGTTTATAAACAGCACATAGTTCGCTGAGCGATACATTCCTTGCAGAAAACAATAACGACAGTCATAGACGCAATTAAGCATATGGGAAAAATAGTAGCTCGCGCCCTCTTCAAATCCGTATCCCTTCGGAGACGTCAAAACCAAGTTGCCATATTTTTTTGCAAGAATTAAAGCTGGAAACTTTTTTTGTAATCTAAAATTCTGGCCCTTGCGATTAAAAATCTCACCGTATCGCTTACAACTGATATGAGGAATATCCGGAAATCGACTAAGGATTTCCCTTACTCGCTCATGTGATTGAATTTCTTTCTCAATGTAAATTGCAGAAAACACGTCGGCAGAATTAAATTGATATACCTTTACTTAATAAACTTAATGCTTCTCTACTTGAACTGAAATCTAGGTCTGCCATTTTTTCTAATTCGGAATCGCGCCCCAATGCTCGGTAGCGTTGACAGAGTCTCTTCAATTGGTTTTGTTGAGTTACTGTAAAATGTAATTTATTCAGCAATACCTGAAATGCACTATTCAACTTCGAAATCTCATTATAGTCTTTTACTAGTTGTTGTAATTGACTACAACACTTAACAATTAGCTGTAGATTTTTCTCTACCAAAGACAAAACCAATTTATCAGTAACTTTCTCGATGGAATGGTCTTTATTGTCAGAAATTATCTTTAAACATTGTACAAATTCTATTGAAACACTTTTGCTGGCAGCCTCCCAGAATCCGGCTGCTTCCATATCATAAACAACGTCACCAGGATATTTTAGTTCAGGATTGTCTACACTGATCAGCCCCATTGAAGGAACATCAGAAAAAATCTGAATTGGAAAACTAGATACGCCGGAAGTTTTATAGGTAATTTTATTAATGGTGAAACAGCTGCCTATAACTGCTGATTGGTGGCCAGCAATACCAATGTTTAACCACCCTCTGACCCTACCACCACTCTCTTCTATCTCAGCTAGATAATCGGTAGCAGCCTTAGCATTATAGAACCCCATTCCTGAAACTATGGCCTTCATACCCGCGGAATTTCGATAGAGCTTATACCGATCTGACTCTACTCGTTCCATGGAAAATAAGTTGATCAGCTTTTTAGCTTCCAGCTGGTGGGCAATAACTAGATTTATATTTGGAAAAGAATGCATAACTAATTTCGATAAACCGCAAGAATTGGGCGAATTTTTTCTAATAATTCTTTGTTTTTACGTTTTTCAGCACCTGAAATTAGTATTTTGCATTTCTTGATAAGGGTCTCTTTAGCCGCTGTTTTCTGAGATTCACTTAATACACCTTCATTAAGCAATCGATGTAAGGCATCAATACGAAATCTATCCATTCCCCAATGTTGTTTTGACAGCTGGTCTTCATGGCCGCCGTACTTACGTAATAGTTTTTGTTTAACATAAAGAACCGGATAACGACTACAGATTCTTAGCCAGAGGTCATAATCTTCACAAGCCGGTAAAGATTCATCAAACATTCCAAGTTCTGCAAACAACTCTCGATGAATTAAAACCGCCGAAGGAGAGATTGCGCAGAGCGGCAAACATTTCTCGAAGATAAAACCACCAGACTTTTCATGTTTATTCTTAGGGTTAACTTCCACGCCATTGCGAATCCAAATTTCATCGCTGTGAATTATTTTGAATTCAGGTTGTTGCTCTAATGTCAAAAATTGCTTCTCTAGTTTATCCGGGAACCATTCGTCGTCGGAATCAAGAAATGCCAGCCAGCTTCCTAGAGAATTCTTAATTCCTCTATTCCGTGCCGCACTCACACCGTGATTCTCTTGTTTGATGTAAATCACGGTTGGATAGGATCCCTGTATCAACTTCTCAGTTGCATCTGTTGAACCATCATCTACCACTATTATTTCTTGAATTGGATAGGACTGCGCTAAAGCAGAATCAAGAGCTCGCATTAAACAATGCTCTCTATTGAACGTTGGAATAATAACGCTGACAGCTTCAGTGACCATTTTTATAAATTTAAACTAGATTTCTCAGATATAAACCCTTTCAATATGGCACCCCAAAAAAATGGGAACCGTAGTTCCCATTTTATACTAGCTTAATCAACCTTAATTATATTTTGCCAGCTCTTTACGAGCGATAACTCGTCGATGCACTTCGTCCGGCCCATCGGCCAACCGCAGAGTTCGCTGACTAGTCCAAAGCGCAGCAAGAGGAAAATCTTGAGACACACCCGCTGCCCCATGCATTTGTATAGCTCGATCGATCACTCTTAGAGCCATATTAGGCACTGCGACTTTAATCTGTGAAATTGCATCCCGCGCAGCCTTGTTGCCAATTGTATCCATCAAATAGGCGGCCTTATAAACGAGCAAGCGACACATTTCGATCTCAATGCGGCTATCAGCGATAATGTCGTAGTTTCCACCAAGTTCTGCCAATGGTTTGCCAAAAGCCTCGCGACTAACCGCGCGTTTGCACATAAGATCCAGCGCTCTTTCCCCTGCACCGATAGAACGCATGCAATGGTGGATTCGACCTGGGCCTAATCTTCCTTGCGAAATCTCAAATCCCCTGCCACGACCGAGAATAATATTGCTTTCTGGAACTCTAACATTGTGAAATTTAATGTGCATATGACCGTGGGGCGCATCGTCTTTGCCAAATACGGTCATTGGCCGAACGACTTCAACACCTTCAGCATCCATAGGCACAAGAATTTGTGATTGGCGATTATGCTTTGGCGCATCAGGCTCAGTTACCACCATGCAGATCATAATCTTGCAACGAGCATCACCGGCGCCTGAAATGTAAAACTTCTCTCCACTAATTATCCATTCGTCACCTTCTAATACAGCACGAGTAGAAATATTAGTTGCGTCACTGGAAGCAACGCCAGGTTCTGTCATAGCGAAAGCAGAACGAATTTCTCCAGCTAAAAGTGGTTCCAGCCATTCTTTCTTCTGTTCTTCCGAACCATAGCGTTCCAACACTTCCATATTACCGGTGTCCGGAGCGCTACAGTTGAATGCTTCAGAGGCAAGACGACTGCGCCCCATGATTTCAGCTAAGTGCGCATACTCCAGGTTCGAAATGCCTGCCCCACCCTGACTTTCGGGCAAGAAGAAATTCCACAGACCTAGCACCCGGGCTTCGTCCTTCAATCCATTTAAGATTTCATCCTGGCGAACCGTGTGTGACCAACGATCATCAACTGCTATTTCTGCGTGATATTCTGCTTCAACTGGCTCGACCTTTTCCTCAACAAAAGTGCGAATTTTCTCCTTCACCTCAATCAGTTCTTCTGACAGTCCCAAATCCATGCTTATAACCTCTTTCTGCTATGTTTTTCTATCCGGCGATTGTACCACCGCCATCAATGACAATAGTTTGACCTGTGGTAAAACTTCCTGCATCTGAGGCCAGTAATATTGCCGCACCCGCAATTTCATCTGGCTCTCCAATTCTTCTTAATGGGTATTTTGAAATAGTTGCCTCATAGATATCCGGATTTTCCCACAAAGCACGAGCGAAATCGGTGCGCACCAATCCAGGAGCAATACAATTGACTCTGATATTTTTTGGGCCCCATTCCACGGCAAGGTTTCTGGCAATCTGCATATCCGCTGCTTTAGAAATGGCATAGGCCCCGAGCGCATCGCTTCCTTTAAGGCCCCCAATGGAAGAAATGATTATTACCGCTCCCCCACCATTCTCAGCCATGGAAGGAATAACTAATTGGCATAAGCGATGGACGCTACCAATATTGGCATGCATTACTTTGTCGAAAGCTGGATCCGGAATGTCCTGAGAAGGACCAAAATAAGGATTGATTGCTGCGTTACAAACCAAAATATCGATATTGCCAAGTTTTTGTTGGCTTTGCGCAACAAGATTTTCTAGTTGTTCTTTGTAATTTATATTGCAGGCAACCGAGATCGCTGTACCACCACTATCATTAACTTCCCCTGCTACTTCGTCGCACAATTCCTGATTACGACTGGAAACTACGACCTTCGCTCCCTGCTCTGCCATACGTTGCGCTATAGCCTTACCGATCCCTTTCGTTGAACCGGTAATCAAAGCAACTTTACCTTCGAGGTTGAATAAACTCATGCTCGCTCCAACTTGAGTCTTCCTTCTTTATGAATGTGAGATCACCTTTTTTGGAAAATCTCGTGGATCCGAATTTATCGAAACGGAGCGCTAAACTAGCAGGGGCTAGAGGTAAGAACAAGTATCAGGGTAGCCTCTAATTCTCAGTCTGAATCCATCCAAGACCGTTTGCCTTTAGAAACGCTGGTACCGCCGTCGACCGGAATTATCGCACCATTGGTATAGGCGCCTGCACGTGATGCCAAGTAGACAACGATCCCTACAATTTCTTCCGGCTGACCTACGCGGTCTAGGGGGCATTCCTCTTTGATGTCTGTTAAATAATGTTCAAAAACATAGTCAGTCATACGTGATTTAAAAAACCCAGGCGCAACTGCGTTGACAGTTATGTGCTTGGGCCCTAATTCAACTGCAAGCGCTTTAGTAAGATGATGCAAACCAGCCTTACTGGCTACGTAAGCAAAGGTCCCTGTTCTCGACACAATAGGGACATGAATTCCATCCATAGAACCGATATTGATTATTCGCGCAGGATCGGTTTGAGTTGCTGCTTTTTCTAACAAAGGAATTGAGTCGCGGCTTAAGGAGAAAACAGCATTTAAATTTATGTTGACTATTTTCTCGAAACCCTCATCGGGGAATTCTTCCAATTTTGCTCCCCAATTCGCGCCAGCGTTATTAATCAAGATTGATAAACTTCCAATTTCATCCCTGAGAAATTTCAAAAGTTTCTTCCGATCTTCAGCTTTAGTTATGTCCGCAGAAAAGGCTATCACCTCTCCGTGAGGCGATAGCTCCGTTAACGCCTCATCACATTTCTCTTTGCGTCGAGAGACGATAATTACACGCACATCATTTTGTAATAACCCTTTGGCCATCATTAAGCCAAGGCCACTCGATCCTCCGGTAACTAACGCAGATTTTCCTTTAAGAGAAAATAATGATCCAACCTGATAGTTTTCAGGGTCAGCCTTTACCATCAATCTTCATCCGCAATCTTTATTAATTGCTTACCAAAATTTTTACCTTTGAGCATGCCACGAAAAAAATTAGGTGCATTTTCCAATCCCTCACCGATGCATTCCTTATGCTTGAGCTTACCATCGCTAACCCACTGCCCTAATTTTTCTGTTGCTTCCTTATATCGATCAACCCATTCAAACACCACAAAGAAGCGATGCTCTGGCACTTCATTTAGTTGCTTGAGGATATCAAAAGGGGATTCAGACTTGGTGATGTCCTCATCATTGTAATTAGAAACATAGCCACAGATCGGTACGCGCGCCCCCGGATTCAATAATTTGACCACAGCCTTGGTGACTGTACCACCAACATTCTCGAAATAAATATCTACTCCACCAGGGCAAGCAGCCATTAACTCTTGTTCGAAATTTTCTGCCTTATAATCGATACAGGCATCGAAACCTAGCTCGTCTTTTACGTATTGACATTTCTCTGGGCCGCCGGCAATTCCAACTGCTCTTAGCCCCAAAATCTTCGCTATCTGGCCAACAGCAGATCCAACAGCACCGGAAGCTGCAGCGACTACTAAGGTTTCTCCAGCCAGTGGTTTGCCGACTTCGGTTAATCCAAAATATGCCGTTCGACCGGGCATACCCACTACGCCGAGATGCTCAGATAATGTGCCATTGCGCAAATTTACCTTCATAAGTCGTTCTTCGTCATCGTTACAGATGATGTACGACTGCCAACCTTTGTGAACAGCGACATGATCACCAACTGCGAATTTTTCCGAAGTGGATTTCACAATAATTCCGGTAGATTCGCCGGTCATGACATCACCTATCTGCATAGGAGCGACATAGGATTTAACGTCGTTCATTCTTCCTCGCATATAAGGGTCAAGTGACAACCAACAAACTTTTACCAATATTTGATTATCTTCGAGTTCAGGAATGTCAGCTTCATCGAGCCGAAAACATTCATCTTCGGGCTCACCAAAAGGACGCTTTGCAAACAACATGCGCTGGTTTTTCATATTTTCTTCCATTCTTTACATAAAAACTGGCGCAGCAGTCTAACTTAAAAATTCCACTGCGGACAGATTAAAGAATACAGAGATCAGGGGGCAATTACTCTACCTTCCGCCATTTCTTTTACCCGGTACCAGTACGAGTACTGCTGAGTGAATCCAAACTTTTTATAAAGCGCCAGAGCCGGCAGATTGCGTTCTTCAACTTGCAAAAAGGCAAATCCCGCCCCTCGCAATCGACCCCAACGAAGTAATTCACTTATGATCTGACTTGCCAGACCTTGGCCGTGATAATTCTTTGATGTCGCGATACCAAAAATACCCAGTGTTTTTTTATTCAACACTGCCATTCCGGTAGCACATGGATTTTGATCATCATGCATTACTAAACAGTAGACAGTTCCGGAAATTCGTCTTAATAGCTGGCGGTGAGAGTCATATCGAACCGGTTTAAACACGCGCACTGCTTGCCAGGCATCAATCCAGTCATCTTTTGTATTTTCTACAAGATGAAAACCAGTTTTTGGTAATTTAAGCATAGGTGTTTGATTTAGCTGTAACCCTAATACCGCTGTTGGCGCCTGTTTCTGGTATTTAACTTCCTCTAGCAACTTATCTAGTTTGCCAAAAGCGCTGTTCGCTTTTTCCGCTGTAAGTACTTTGATTACGGCATCCTGACCTTTAGCACTGTAGAATCTCTCAGTTTCGCTAATTAATTGTTGCGGACAGAATCGACCCGATACTTTGGGGATCAATGCGTTGGAACGACGACTAACCCCAGAGGCGTAACGCAATGTGCCTCCCTCAAGTTCGACTTCTTCGATTGCCGGCCAGGCCATTCGAGCAGCTGATTCGATTTCTTGAATGTTCATAATTTGATCCTATTTTGCTATCCAAAAAAAAACCTCTAAGGTCGGAGACTCTTAGAGGTTTTCGATTCGTTTCAAATAAACGCTAACTCACAGATCTCCTGAATATAAATTTGGCACGCACAACGCGACGGCGTGCTATCTGAGCTAGCTCGCGACGTGCATATATTGCTGTGATAATTTTAGTAATCATTCGTTTATTCCGAGAGCTGCGAAATTTATTGAATTCATCCTGCCCTGTCAACTGCTTTCAATCTAAGTAAATTTCTAAGCCATCAAGCTATTTAATTGCCTAAGGTCTAAGTTGAATACCTAACTATCAATCTGCTACTAATAGCGCAAGAAAGTTTAAGGTAAGTGGATGTCTGTTGCGGCCCTATTCCTGACGCTCATTGAGCAACACTTTGGTATCAATAAGACTGTCAATTTCGCCCAATTCAAAGCCAAAATCTTTTAGAATTTCGTGGGTATCAGCCCCAAATTTAGGCGGAAGATAACGTATACCACCTGGTGTTCTTGAAAGCTTTATCGGTGAGCCCCACATTTTGTACCAATCCCGCTCTACGCTCATGCCGCGATGATGTGTATGAGGATGGTCAACAACTTGCTGCGTGTTATGAATCGGTCCAACAGCTAATCCGGCTTTGGCCAGGGAATCGCAAATCTCATGACCATTGATTTTCATCAGTGCGGATTCTAATTCCATTTTAAGGTCATCACGATTATTTACTCGATCCAAATTAGTAGCAAAACGAGGGTCATCTATCATGTCAGGGCGATCTAATTCCTGACACAGCTTCCCCCACGCTCTATTGTTGCCAGCTCCGATAAAAATATCTATGGTTTTGGTTCGGAAGGTGTCATATGGACTTATATTGGGATGAGCATTTCCAGTGGGACCTGGCACCTTACCGGAATAGTTATAATTAGGAATGTGGGGATGCATTAGAGAAACGGCGCAGTCGTAAAGAGTCATGTCCAGGTATTGTCCTTCGCCGGACTTTTCTCTTTCAGCCATCGCCAGAAGGATAGCAATTGTCGAATATAAACCAGTGCCCATGTCCACGGCGGCAAGACCCAATCTAGTCGGATTGCTACCCTCCTCACCATTAACACTAAACCATCCCGCCATTGCCTGAATAATGGCATCGTATCCAGGATAACCACCCCATGGTCCATCTCCACCGAAACCACTGATGCGGCAATGGATTAGTGCAGGAAATTTTTCCTTTAAAACCTCCTCATATCCAAGGCCCCATTTTTCCATGGTGCCAGGCTTATAGTTTTCCAATAAAACATCTGCTTTCCCCAACATACGCAATAAAACTCTTCGGCCTTCTTCCTTGGTCAGATCAAGACCCATTGAGCGCTTGTTTCTATTTACCCCGATAAAGTAAGCAGAATCGTCCTCGTGAAAAGGAGGGCCCCAGTCTCTGGTTTCATCACCGCGAGGAGGTTCAATCTTGATAATTTCGGCGCCATGATCTCCAAGAATCTGACCACAATAGGGGCCACCGAGCACTCGCGAAAGATCGATTATGAGTTTGCCAGATAAAGCGCCGTTATTTGGTTTTAGTTCCAACTTAAATTGGCCAGTAATTTGTTCACTTGTGAGACTAGAGTGTTCCTCGTCAATGGGCCTGAGAGAATAATGGGTTAGGAGACGACGATCAAGCCGTTACTTTTCTGGGTGCCATAAAAAGGCTAGAGCTTTGCAAAGAATTTATTTATGCCGAAACGGTAGCTCTGCTCAGCTCACCTCAATACAATACCCAATTTGGAGAGAGCTTGAGGCAAGAATTTCTGGCAAGCTCCATTCACAGATCCTATCTTTCTTTAAGTCTATGTATAGTTGGCGCAAAGAACTAAATCGCTGTCTGATCATTCTAGTAATTACTGGGCTTTTTGGGCTACTAATCGATCGGCTGCTGCTAGTGTGGGTCGTTACCCTCTCTGCATTTGTCGTTATCAACATTTACCAGTTAAGACGACTGAATCTCCGGTTACTCAACACCATCGAAGAGAAAAGAG
>DFQD01000061.1 GCA_002377605.1 Gammaproteobacteria bacterium UBA3498
ACCCTGCTTTGCTAGTGGCGCATACGCATAGTAGTGGGAGCCAGTTAGGAAGGCTTCCTAAATCTTAAAAAATCATTGGATTTTAATAATCTATTATCTGTTCATTACATTTTATCCGAGCGATGCTTGCCAGTACTAAAACTTCCACGGTCACTTACCATCGATGTGACACTGAAGATTCGCGTTACCACCGTAATAACCCTCGTTTTTGCTACGCTTTTGTATGTACTAAAGATAAGGTCACAAGAAAATACTGAACGGGGTTTAGTTTTTGAAATTCCACGAAGCTTGCAGAAAACAGTAAATTTGCACAACATGAGCCTAGCAATGAACAACAATAGAACAGAATTCGGAGTGCGATAATGCTTAAGAACTTGACTATTCCTTTTTGGTCGACACTAAATCAAACCATATTTGTAGGACTTTTTTTGATTCCGGTCCTAGGTAGCACTCAACCTTCTAACTTTCCTCCAGTTACCGATGAAATGCTGCAGAATCCCGATGACGGTGATTGGTTAATGTGGCGGCGTACTCTTGATAGCTGGGGGTATAGCCCTCTAGACGAAATTAATCGTGAAAATGTCAAGGAACTGCGAATGGTGTGGACTCGGGATCTTGCGACAGGAACCGGTGAAATCACTCCACTCGCCTACAATGGCATGTTGTTTGTACCTCAGGCCAATGACGTGATTGAAGCCATAGATGCGAAAAGTGGCGATTTTATCTGGGGATACAGCCGAGATATTCCAGAAGATCTCTATGAAATGGTTGGAGGCAATGCGCGCAACAATCGTAATCTTGCGATTTACGAAGATAAAATAATTAATACCTCCGACGACAATCATATCTTTGCCTTAGATGCATTAACCGGTCGCGAAGTTTGGGAAACGGAGATTCTCGATTATCAAGTTAACTCAGCCACGCATAGTTCTGGCCCAATAATCGCTGACGGTTTAGCTATTTCCGGGCGCAGTTGCCGACCTTGGGGCGGCCCTAATGCCTGCATTGTAGCCGCGCATAATGCGAGTACTGGCGAAGAAGTCTGGCGGCGTAGATTAATTCCTGCACCAGGCGAACCTGGTGACGAAACCTGGGGAGATGTTGCTTTTGAAGATCGCCATCACGTAGGTTCCTGGATGGTTCCTAGTTACGATCCAGAATTAGGACTCATCATTATGGGCACATCGGTAACTTCACCAGCACCAAAATTCTATTTAGGGGGAACTGATCTGGCCCATCTCTATCACAATTCTACATTGGCACTAGAGGTGGAGACTGGCGAGATTCGCTGGTACTACCAGCATATGAATGATCATTGGGACCTAGATCATCCGTTTGAAAGGTTATTGGTTGAAACCGAAGTCTCTCCAGATCCGGATGAAGTCACGTGGATAAATCCCGATCTTCAGCCCGGCGAAAGACGCAAAGTAATTACTGGCATACCAGGTAAAACAGGTATCGTTTACACCCTTGATATTGAAACAGGTGAATTTCTCTGGGCAACACCAACTATCGAACAGAATGTGGTTATCGATATCGATGGCGCAACCGGAGAAGTCACCGAGAATCCGGAGATTATTTTCAGAGAAGCAGAACAAATTGTTTTCGTTTGCCCTACCTGGCTGGGTGGCAAAGACTGGGAGGCTGGAGCCTACAGCCCACTGACCAACATCATGTATTATCCACTTCGTAATAGCTGCGCGAATATGTTGGCTACCGGCAATTTTGAAAGCGAACGAGCTAGGGCGCTTACTGAAGGCGGACAAGGTGGCCTCGCAATATATCAATTGGCGGCGCGGCATCAAATTACGCCGGGCACGGATAACCTTGGTACCGTGCGGGCAGTCTCTGCAGAAACAGGTCGAACCGAATGGTTATTCGAAACCAGGGCAGGCACCATGAGCGTAGTTGCAACAGGTGGAGGGCTGGTCTTTGGCGGGGACGCCAATGGTCGCTTCCGAGCGTTCGATCATGAAACCGGTGAAGTACTGTGGGAAATCAACTTAGGCTCCTCGGTTAGCGGCTACCCGATTTCATTTGCAGTAGATGGTAAACAATATATCGCTGTTAACACCGGTGGCGGTCAGCCGAGCATGACGCCGGAATTACGTCCGAGTCGTGGAACAAATTTATATGTATTTGCTCTGCCGGATTAAGAACAACCTGTAGTACCAATTTTCAAGTTAGAAGCTAATAATGATTATTTTTAGGTATTGAAACGGCTTGGTGCTATCGATCTGATTGGAACTACGAATCTAGAACGAAATAATTATTTTCAAAACGATCTCAGAAATGCCTTAGATCAAGTGTTATGGATGGAACCCGATCTCATGGGCCATTTGTTAGATACAGTTAATCAGGCCAAACTAGATGAGCAGCGTGGCGCTATTAGACCCGAGAGTTTGGTGTGGTTATTTGCAGGTGATCGCAATCAAGTTAAAGCTGATATTGACGCCTTAGGAATTGCCGACATCGAAATTATATATACCTACGGAAATTCCACTGACTAATTTCTCAATCTTTCAAACTCAGCCTGCAATTCAGGAGACAAGGGGTAAATATCGCGAAAGCGAAATTCCCTGTCTTCCAATAGCTGCAATTGAAATTCCTCACGGTCTGCCACCAAGTCCGCATATTCCAAGACAATCTCTACCATCGAGGGTGGAAAGAAAAACACTCCACCATCATCACCAACAACAACATCACCTGGTAATACAGTAATGCCACCAATTCTAACTGGTGCGTTGTACTCCACACCTAACCATGATGTGGTGTGAGGATCACTGAACTTATGCAGTACTGGAAACTCCGCAAAACGTTCTTCTCTTAAGCCTGTGTAATCGCGCATACCACCATCAATAATTATCCCGGCTGCGCCACGCATCTGTATGCCAGTAGCTCCCATGTCACCGAATAGATTATGGCCGTCACTACCTCCTAATTCAGCGACAACGACATCCCCCGGCTTGGCTTCTTCCGCTGCGCGAGCATAGTAACGCCGATCCCAGTTGCCTTCTTCCGCTAACTTAAGAGCTGCATCGGTTAGATCCGGGCGTGGAGGTAAAAAGCGCATGGTCAGTGCCCTACCTACTAACCTTGAACCCGGCTGAGTGTTTTGAAATCCCGTTGCATAATTTAAACGATATTCACCTAGTGCACTAAAAACTACTTCAAGCGGGACTTCTTTTAGTCTTGCAAGTTGCGCTTCCGTGACTTCTGCTCGACCTGGCTCCAGCACATCCATTATTGCCGAATAGGAAGTGCGATTCGCTCTAAAGCCATCAGGAACAGGAACATCAAGGGTAAAACTTTGATCATATGGCCCCTGTGCTACTGACGGTATACACATTAAAATCGATACGACAAACAAACCTATTATGCGAGCGCTCACGACTAACCCTCCAGCAATTATTCTTTGCTAGTAAGTATCAATCAGCTACGTTTGAATTGGAACCAGATTCCAGACTTTACGCTGAGACTGCATCAGGATTTTCTTTTTCTAGCTTAAATTGATGCAAAAACCCTACAGGTCAACATAGTTTTTTGTATTAAACAGCAGGTTAATTTAGTTTAGCGATTTGCCCGTTGACGGTCTGGCAATTCCAAATCAACGGTAAAGGAAACGGGAATACTTTGCGGTAAAAAACAAATTGCGTCGTCGCAAGCTTGATACTCAAGAGTTCCAGTTAGAGTAAGCGCATCAAGACTAGACATGATCTCTTCGGTTTCAGCATTGCCATCCATCACGATTTCTTGCAGAAGCGTAAAGGGCTCCTGGTAAACCGGTACATATTCATCCAATGGCTCGAAGTAATAAATTTCTGAAGCTGGATATTCCACAGGTTCTACGCGCGCAATGTCCGGTTTATCTAGATTGAACCCTATAACTTGATAGCCTTTCACTTCTGCACCTGGAGCATAGACATGCATGTTAGGACCAGGCTCTACATCTAGAGCAAGAGAGAATCTAGTACCAACAGTTACCGAAGTATTAGAAGGATAAGCAGTAAACTTAAGATGTGCAGTTTCCCCTTCAACCGCAGCAATCGGTGACAATCCCACACCTAACTTAAGCATTACGTTGGTGGTGGTATTCCGTTCACGGTAGAACTCTTCGAAAAATCTTGAAGTTACTTCACCGAGGGAATTAATCATGAAGGTACCAGGATAAGGAGTTCCCACGATCATGGGATTGGCACCAAATACAGAAACATACTTAGCAACATCAGCCTGCACTGCAGGATCATCAGCGTTCTCACCAATGCCCTCTTCTGCCACAGTATTCACAATCCCGTAGTCAGTTATTACTGCGGAATCATCGTCTGCCAGCAAAGGAAACGTAATCCCGCGACGTTCGGCGAAATCGGAAAGCACTTCTTCCGAATCATAGCTTATTGCAGCTATGCCTATACCCTGGGCTTCCAGTTCTTCGAGTTGGTCCTGCAACTCCACGAGTTGCGCTTTACAGTATGGTCACCAGTCTGCAGAACGGTGGAATAACAACATCGCTCCGTTTGGGCCCATTATGGAGTCGAGGGTATGAGTCTTTCCGAATTGATCTTTCAGCTCGAAATCCGGCACCCGTTCACCCACCTGAGGACCAAGTTCTGCCACCACGATGGCTCCACGCTCCTGGGCCACTGCCAAACTACCACAGAGGACAAAGGACAAAATGAGCAGTGATTTTTGAATTATTATTCTCATTGCAGTGAATGCTATCACTTGTTTTGAGACTGGTACAGCTGTGACAGCAAAGATCGGAATATCTTATAATTTATAGTAGTTTAACGGTTTTTCCATAGACATTTCCCAATTGGAAACTTATCCTTTCTTTCCAGATTCGTAGTTTTTTAATCAATGCCTGCAAGCCCACTCTATAGAGAGCAGATGACTATGAAATTCTTAATTAGCCGAAAAACATTACCACTCCTTGGTTCTCTTTTCGCTCTTGGCCTTTCCCAAGCGAATGCTCAAGATAGAGCGATTACTTACACTGAAGATATTGCTGCTATCCTTTTCGAAAAATGCTCAAGCTGCCATAACCCGGACGGTATTGGGCCCATGTCCCTTTTGAGCTATGAAGAAGTCCGGCCCTGGGCACCTTTAATTAGCTATAAGGTAGAGCGTCGTGAAATGCCACCCTGGCATTTAGATCTCACAGTGGGAATCCAGGATTACAAAAATGATGTTTCACTTAGTGACACACAGGTAGCTAAGGTAGTTAACTGGGTAGAAAATGGCGCGCCACAAGGTGATCCAGCTTTAATGCCGGCACAGCCAGAGTTACCTAATGTTGGCGAATGGCAGTTGTCCTCTCTGCTAGGTGAGCCTAACTTCGTAGTTAAATCCCCTCCCTATAACGTTGCAGCAAACGCTCAGGATCAGTGGTGGGTGCGCAATACAACTTTTGAAGGCTTGATCGATAAACCGCGTTATGTTCGAGCGACTGAATTAAAAGGTTCCTATCCTCTGGGCGTAAAGGTATTGCATCACGGTCATGCGACATTAATATCGTTCGATGAAAATGGCAACCGTGTCTCTGGCCCTGTAGGCAGACAGGGTGTAGGTAAAGGCGGAGATATGTTTCCAGAAGGAACTGGCATGCTGATCTATCCAAACGGAACGATTAATTGGAACCTGCATTATTTTCCAATCAATGAAGTTGTTTACCAAGAGCAAGCGGAAGCAGCTGTATGGTTATATCCGGAAGACTACGAGCCTGAGTTTCAAACACGAGGCGAACAATTTTTCGCTGCGGATTCCGGCCCCGGTGGATTGTGGGCCAATGACTTAGTGCTTCCCCCGAATTCAATAAAGTCACTGCAAGGGGTTAGAGTTCTTAGCCGCCCTGCCTTAATCACTAGTTTTCGCCCGCACATGCATATGCGCGGCAAAGCACAATCGCTTGAAGCAGTTTATCCTGATGGTAGAAGAGAGATGCTGGCTCGTGTCGACAAATACGATCACTCTTGGCAAATCAATTATGAATTTGCCGAAGATGTGGCACCGTTATTACCCGCAGGCACCATGCTGATGATCACTTCAACCTGGGACAATACCGCTGACAATCCTCATAATCCAGATCATCGCCAATGGGTAGTATTCGGTCAGAGAGGGGTCGACGAAATGTCTCATCTCTGGCTGGGAATTACTTATTTAAATGAAGATCAATTTGAGCAACTAAAGGCAAAACGCAGCGCCAAGTTAACTGCGGCCAACGGTGACTAGAGATAGGCTGTAGTACAATGAGTAGAATTGGTCTTACGGTACTGTTCTATTTCCTAGCGTTTTGTGCTTTTAGTGCACAAGCCCAAACGCCCTCTGTTCTGAGCCCACTAAGCGAAGCACCCCTGCGACCACAAGGACAAAGTGTTATTCCTTTGTTTGATGGTTGGTATCCCAACGACGATGGCACGTTTACCATGTGCTTTGGTTACTTCAACATGAACACTGAAGAAGTAATCGATGTTCCTTTAGGAGAAAGAAATTACATTACACCGGCGCAATTCGATGGCGTACAACCAACTCACTTCGATACTGTTCCGAATCCAGATTTAACCAGAGACTTTCGTCGATACTGGTGTGTGTTTTCCGTTATCGTGCCGGCAGACTATGGCATGCAGGACGTAATTTGGAATATTGAAACTAATGGATTGGCATTGTCGGTCCCTGGCACGCTTATTCCTTCTTATGTTTTAGACGAACAGGAAACCTCTGGTCGTGAAACCTCTGCACCATATTTAAGTCTTAACGATAGCCCGCCGAGTTTTCGGGGAAGAAATGGTTTATTCGAAGGGCCTAGACAAGCAGAAGTTGGTGAGCCATTAAATATCATCGCTCGATTACAGCATGCCGAACCAGGTACCTGGATAAACTGGTCGTTGCATCAGGGACCCAATGCGGTGGAATTTGGAACCTCAGAAGCCCGTCTCAATGACCTAGAAGGCGTGATTGAGACCACTGCCACCTTTTACAAACCAGGAACTTACTTATTGCGGATTCAAGCCATTAACGACACAGAACGTCAGCGTGAGCCGACATATGGCTTCGAATTCCATTGTTGTTGGACGAACGCGTATCTAACAGTCGAAGTCTCCGAATAGTCTAGTTTCACTCACTTCTTGCCCACCCAAATGCTGTGTTATTCTTATTGTTCCTCTGACGTGACGGAGAATACTAATGAGAATCAAATTCGTCTCAGTACTTTGTAGCCTCGTGGGCATAGTCGTTAGCTGCAATTCATTTGCTCAACTAGACGGCAGCTACGATAAGCGCACTCCTTGGGGCGATCCTGACATTTCCGGCATGTGGTCGTACGCCAGCCTCACTCCTCTGCAGCGGCCTCAACGTCTTGGTGACAAAGAGTTTTATACTCCAGAAGAAGCGGCAGGAATATATGCAAATACTCAAAGAGAGGTTGTGGATCGACCAGGCGATGTAGGTAGTTATAACTATCATTGGTTCGATCGGGGAGAAGTCTCTGCCGACTTACGCACGTCATTAATTGTCGATCCACCCAATGGTCGTTTACCCATAACAGAGGCAACAATTGCTCAACAACGTGACCAAGCCGAATACCGTCGCGAACATCCAGCGGATTCCTGGTTAGATAGAACCAATTGGGATCGGTGCATTACCTATCATGGCGTGCCACCAGTTTCTTCTGGTTACAACAATTCTTATCACATTACTCAGAACCAAAACTTTGTAGCTATTCATGTGGAGATGATCCATGACGTGCGCATTATTCCTATCGATGGCAGACCGCAGCTGCACGAAAATATTCGATTGTGGAACGGAGACTCAAGAGGTCACTGGGAAGGCGATACTTTAGTCGTGCGTACTGCAAACTTTAGCAAGAAAACACAACATCGCTTTCCTTCTTCAGCCGATACTGTCGCAGTGGAAAGATTTCGTCGTGTAAGTGAAGATATGATTGATTACTCCTTCACAATCGAAGACCCAAATGTTTATTCACAACCCTGGACTGCTGTAAGGCCTATGCCTCGATTGCCGGAGTACAAGCAGTATGAATATGCTTGTCATGAAGGAAATTACGCAATGACTTATATACTGCGCGGCGCTAGAGCTGAAGAGGCAAGAGCTGCAGAAGGATCAACCCCAGAAAATTAATCCATGCCACTAAAACTTAAAGAATATTTATTATTGTGTTTAGCAGTTGCCATCGTAACCGCAACTATCGTTTTGTTCGTGCCTGGCTTGTCGGACACTATTGAATCTAGAATGTTAACTTTTCTAACAACCATTACTCGTGCCTAAAAATGAAAAATAAAAACTACTTAATTTTGTGTGGAGTGCTGACTGTCTTGACTATCGTCAGCATTCTCTCTATTCCAGGATTTTCTGACGCTATCGAAACCGGTTTGCTGTTTTTTCTTATGACCAACGCCAGCGCCTAAACTATGGTTGGTCGAATTGCATTCTTAGTTGTTGCCCTACTCCTTATCCCTGCATCTTCTGCGCAGCAACTAGGTGCGCCGCCTGCTATTTATAAACCAGGCCCAGAGATTATCGCTGAGTTAGACGAGGCAGCTAGAAATTCAACTTCCGCGGCAGGCGTATCGGTTACTATTTCACCTGGCATAACAGTACGACGACGATTAAGCGGCGTAGCGCAGTATGCAGTCCTACATCCATACAGCGTAGAAATCTACCGCATACTGGAAGGTAGTGGCACTCTAGTAACCGGCGGTTTACTAATTCCACCATTGGCGGAACCAACGGGTAATGATGATTTAATGCGCACACTCAATGGCGTTGAAGGTGGAATATCGCGCGAGGTGAAAGAAGGTGACATCCTGGTACTGCAACCAGGGACTCCCCATTGGTTCGCCAATATCGATGGCGACTCCATAACATACATGGAATCTCGGGTACGTATTACTACCGCGCCAGTTCGTTATCAATAATCGGGTTACTAGGCTTCAACTCTGTCTAGACCAGTTAAAATTCTCTATAGCAAGAGAGAGTTTTTAAAGATCACTCAGGTAACGCAAACACCCAAAGCGAGGCACCAGAAGGTGGATTAACGATTCCGGTTGTGCGCTCCATACCATTTGCAAAGTAACTACCGGCATTGGTTGCTACAGCAACATATTGCTTGCCTTCGACTCGGTAGGTGATTGGATAGGATGTAGGTGAGTTATCCAATCGTTGTTCCCACAAAACATTGCCATTATCTTGATCTACAGCTTGAAACAGACGATCAATGGTGCCGCGAAACAATAACCCAGTATCGGTAGTTAAGTGTCCACTGGCTGGCGGTGCAAATTGACGCGTTGTCCACACTACTTCGCGGGTCGCAAGATCAACAGCTTTCACTAATCCCCATTGCCCTTCCGTTTCCACGTCTGGATACTTCTGCCAGCGACTGCCTGTAAGATTATTAATGCAGGTGTCTTGCATCGGTATATATAGCATATTGGTAGAAGGGTTGTAGGAAGTGGTTTGCATGTTTCTTGCACCAAGCGCATCAGGGCAAACTCCGTTTTTTGCCAAGCCCGGCGTCGGTTCACCTGGTTGCAGAACAGCCGCGGGAAACATGGTCTTATCGCCAGTGCGCGGATCTATTTCACTAAAGACATTTTGCATATCCATATCTATGGAAAAAAGATATTCACCAGTTGCTGCGTCCATCGCTTCAAAGATCGCAGCTTTTCCTCCAGTTACCACTGCTCTGCGCATTTCTCCATTAAAAGGCACTTCGATAATTTGTCGCTCAAAGGCCCAATCCAAGTCTAGTAAGTCATTGCGAACATGTTGAAAGTGCCAAACTAGTTCACCGGTGTCAGCATCAAGGGCAATCGTCGAATTCGTGTAGAGCGCGTCGGAAGTTGTGCCTGGAATATTCCTGAATTCACGCATCGTAACCGTGTCATAAGTTGGTGCTGGCCCAAAGTAAACCAAATTGGTTTCAGGATCATAACTACCTGGTGTCCAAACTGAACCTCCTGTTCTTTCCTCCAGTGTCATTCCATTCCAACTATTGCCGTAAGCTTCATCAGGTCGAGCGATTGTGTAGAACCGCCATGCTTCTTCTCCAGTTTGTAAATCGATCGCAATAATAAAGTTCCCTCCAGCAACCTGCATTTGACCCACTAAGCCGAAAATTGCTTTGTCATTGATAATCATGGGAGCAGACTTAAAGCGATGATCAAGCTCACCACCAGTATCAACTGCATGCTCCCAAGCTAGTCTTCCGGTCTTTGCATCTAAGGCTATGAGCTTAATATCTGAAGTTCCCACAATTATTTTATCTTCATAAATACCCACGCCCTTTTTTGATTCCGAGTTGTAGTCTCCTTCGATGTTATGTTGATAAGCCCAAAGTAAGTCGCCAGTAGTTGCATCAAGTGCCTGCACCACATCTTGAGTACTCAGAGTAAACATCACGCCGTCATGCACCAGCGGGGTCATCATGTTCGCTCCAGACGGAAGCGACCAAGTCCACTCGACTCTCAAGTTATCTACATTGTTTTTAGAGATCTCACTTAGCGGGCTATGACCAAGATTCGAGTGTGTGCGCCGCCAAATTAACCAGTCATCCTCTGGGGGGTTTAGTAACATGTCATTAGTGACCGGCGTCAGGTCATCCAGACGACTTATTGGAAGCACGGGTCCATTTGTCGCATAGCTTGGTAAGCGAGGCGTAAATCGTTGATCGATTAACTCCTGAGCTGGAATTGTATAATTCGCAAGTACTTCCAAACTTGCAGAGACGGGAGTGGTTCCTACCTCTACACCATTGCGACTAAATAAATAAGCTAAGACTTCTGCAGTTTCTTCTTCCGAAAGCCCTACTTCGTTTGGCGGCATGCGTAATACGTTGCGCGCCAAGTTGTCTGCACTGCCATCACCAAATCTTCTAGTAAACAAATTTCCCGCTAGTGCGGGCGCCAACTCAAATCCTTCCAAATTAAAACCGTGACAATTTGCGCAACGTTGCTCGTAGATTCGTTGACCCGAGTCCGCTTGCATTTGGGTATAACTAACCGACTCTTGGGAGATAACAAGACAGGGAATGCATAAAAATATTGAAGCAACTGTTATTGCCATTGAGTGTTTAATTAATTCTTCTATTTTCATAACTGCCTACTTCAATACTTAATAGAAATAAAAAAGGGATAGAGATTGTAATCAACTCTATCCCTCTGAACTATCTTAACTGCTAGCTTTAGTCTATGCGATGATTTGTGGAATTGGTTTCCCAGAGATATCAGATAAACGATAATCTCGCCCACTGTAACGATAAGTTAGCTTCTCGTGATCAAGTCCTAGTAAATGCAAGATGGTGGCATGCATGTCATGAGCAGAAATTGGTTGCTCGAATGCCTTATAGCCCCACTCATCTGACGCACCAATTTCTTGGCCACCTTGAATACCCGCACCCATCATTAATGCTGTCTGGGTCCCTGGATTGTGGTCACGGCCTATGCCTCGCTGAGAAATTGGCATCCGCCCAAATTCACCATGCCAGAGAATTAAAGTGTCATCTAACAATCCTCGAGCTTTGAGATCCTGAATTAAACCTGCAATCGGCTTATCAGATTCTTTTGCGTGGAGTGTATGATTTTCTACTAAATTGGAGTGAGCGTCCCAGGTATCAGTATTCTGTACGCCAACACCTCCCATAAAAAGTTGGACAAACCGCACACCGCGTTCAACCAGACGGCGAGCCATTAAGCACTGCTTACCAAAAGGTTCGGTAATGGCTTCGTCAATACCGTAAAGCTTTTTAGTTGCTTCTGATTCGGAACGAATGTCGATCGCTTCCGGGGCACAGCCTTGCATACGGTAGGCAAGTTCATAAGAAGAAATACGTGCAGCGAGTTCAGAATTACCTGGATACTTCTCCATATCCATCTGATTCAATTTCGCCAACACTTCAAGACGAGCGCGTTGCTGATCAACCGTTAAGTTTTCAGGCGCCTCTAAATCTACTATCGGATCGCCGGAAGATCGGAACAGCGTGCCTTGATAGGTAGCGGGCATAAAACCTGAGCCCCAATCCGCTGGCCCACCTAAAGGTCCACCACGGTAGTCATTCATTACTACGAATGCTGGCAAGCTGGAACTTTCAGAACCTAAACCATAAGTTACCCAACAGCCAACACTAGGAAAGCCAACTCGAATCTGCCCAGTTTGCATCTCATAGGTGGATTGGATGTGGTCATTGGATCGGCCATACAAAGATTTAATGAATGCGATGTCGTCAACTTGTTTGGCAAGATGCGGAAATAATTCTGAAACCCACATACCACTCTCACCATACTGTTTAAACTCAAACGGGCTCGGCATTAACGGTCCAGGCATTCCTTGTCGCACCGCAAATTTCTCACCGATTAAATCTTCTAGTGGAACACCGGCGTATTTGGTTAACGCAGGTTTGTAATCAAAGGTGTCGACCTGACTAGGTCCACCACTCATAAACAGGGAGATAACATGTTTAGCACGAGGGGCGAAATGGGGTTCTTTAGGCTCGAACGCACCCGGGAAAGTAGCTGTACATTGTTCACCACCTAAAGCAACGTCTTGCGCGAAGGCTTTGTCGTCATTAAGCAAAGAGGCAAGCGCCAAACCAGCAATTCCACCACCGGACTGCATAAGAAAATCTCGGCGTGACCATATTTTTTTCTTAGGCTTGTCAGTCATGCTTTTCTATCTCCTGTAAAGGAATTCACTCAGGTTAAACACAACATGAGTGAGGTCATCCAATGAGCCCAGTTCTACTAATTGTCGACCAATTTCTGCTTCTTCTTGTGTTGGCGATCGAGTAAGAGCAGTTCGATAAACCATCTCAACCTGTTGATCAATATCATAAGGAGCTACTTCTTCTACCTGGGCAGAAAACAGTTCCGCCTGATTCAGTACAAACGGATTGTTCATTAAGGTGAGCGCCTGGGGAGCAACCGTTGAGGTGTTACGCGTATTAATCGTTTGATTTTGATCTGGTAAATCAAAGGTTTCGAAAAATGGGAACGAGAGGGTACGCCGACGATAAACATAAATGCTGCGACGCCACACTTCTGGCCCATCCACCTGATTATCCCAGCGGCCAAATAATACCGCGGTGTCTAAAATTTCCTGCGGAATGTAGGGAAAGATCGGCTGACCACCTACGGATAAATCAATACCACCACTGGTAGCCATCATCACGTCGCGAATTGCTTCTGCTTCTAACCGCTGCGGTCGATACTTCCACATCAAATGATTTTCTAAATCCGCCAGCGAATTCTGATCATTGTCGTATACCGATTCCATCTTATAAGCTGCGGACGTCATAATTGTTCGATGAAGCTCTTTTGTACTCCAACCATTTTCCATAAAGTCCACTGCTAACCAGTCCAGTAACTCAGGATGTGTTGGCCTTTCGCCTACAACACCGAAATTATCCAGGCTCGAAACAATGCCGCGACCGAAATGATGGTGCCAAACTCGATTTACCCAAACGCGAGCAGTCAATGGATTTTCTTCTGAAGTAAGCCACTGCGCTAAGGCCAGGCGGCGACCCGAAGTTCGACCGTTGGCTCGAGGTAGTTCAGTTGGCGGGTCGCCATACTTCGCTACCGTCAGGAAATCCGGCTCCATTTCTGGCCCCTCACTAAAGGGGTCTCCACGAATCAAGAATGGCGAAGGTGGTGCTTCATAAGAGCCTTCACCATCGTGAAGAAAACTACCAGGCACATCCATTTGGATTCGACATTCAGGACAGCCCAAAACATTGTCACCGGCTCGATCCGGTGTGTAGCGGTAATCACCATCAGTAACCACTTCGATCATGGATGGTTCTTCAGGACGATCAGCTTCAACTTCTTCAATTAATCTGCGTAAGGCTTCACGCTGTGCCTTCGCTTCTTCAGACATAGCTGCATCTACTTGATCACGGGGAACACCAAGAGTTAACACTTGCGCTGCTAAAAGCTTCTGGCCGTCTGTGCGTTCATCTTCAGGAATAAGAACGGCTTCTAAAATGTCTGCAGGGAACTCATTACGAATTCGTTCAATTTTTAGCTCAGTGAGGTATGGCTGTTCAATTTCGCGAATTTGTTCGCGGATGGAAGAAACGCGGTCATCAAATTCAGCAGTTTTCGCTAAGTATTTCAGCGCCTGCTCATCGGGAAGCATCGGCCAATCGGTTTCAACATAACCGAATATGGAAGCGGTCATGCTGTAGTAATCTTTTTGCAGTATCGGATCGAATTTATGATCGTGGCAGCGTGCACACTGAATAGTCATGCCTAACACTCCACGACCTACAGTCGCGACCACATCATCAAGATAATCCCAGCGTCGCTCAGGATTGTCTTTCTCACGAAAGTTTACCCGCGGACCTGCCCGCAGGAATCCCGTAGCAATTCTAGATTCATGGGTAGTTTCATCTAACTCGTCACCGGCTATTTGCTCAGTAATAAATTGATCGTAGGGTTTGTCTGAATTGAAGGCGTTTACTACATAATCGCGATAACGCCAAGCATTGTCGCGATCTACATCCTGCTCATAGCCATCAGAATCAGCATATCGCGCAACATCAAGCCAATGCCGCCCCCAGCGCTCACCGTAATGCGGAGAAGCTAATAATTTATCGATGACTTTTTCCCAAGCATCGGGGGAATTGTCATTAAGAAATTCTTCTGTTTCTTCAATAGTCGGAGGCAGACCAATTAAGTCGAGATAAGCACGGCGCAGCAGCATAAGTTTGTCTGCTTGAGGCGCTGCAGTTATTCCCTTCTCCTGTCGTTTTTCTTCCAAGAAAGAATCGACTGGATGATCGAAAGAGCTTGCCTGTGGGATTTCACCTTTTGTCGGTAATTGAAACGCCCAGTAGTTACGCGCAGAATCTGGAACATCGGTTGCAAAAGCAGAGAAATCACTGCCGGCCAGAGTAGTTGCAGGTCCCGCGTCCCAAATAGCGCCGTTATTAATCCAGGTGCGGAATTTTTCAATGTCCTCGTCAGCTAAAGGCACACCCAAAGGCATTTGCGGCCCTTCCATGCCAGCGAGTTGCCGGAATAGGCGACTGGCTTCTGCATCCCCGGGTATGATTGCCGGACCGCGATTACCACCCGCCAATGCCGCGTCGCGAGTGCTTAGATCCAAGCCAGAACTCTGAATTGCTTCGCCGTGGCAATTCCAGCAGGTTCGCTCCATGATGGGGCGTATTTCATGGGAAAAAAATTCAGCGTCAGATTGGGCCTGGGCATTTAAGGAAAGGAAGCCTGTAACCGCCATCATGACGGTCGGCATCACTCGGATTGATATTCGCTTTCCGCAAAGCATGATTCGCATCTTCACCTCGCGTAGGTACCCATTTATTACTAATTTTTAAAACATTTTACTGTAGCAAACCATACCGGCAGAGGCCATTTTTGGCAAGAAAAACGGAACTTCCAGAAACCCTATCTCTTTGTTTTTTGTGTGAGTTTTTGTAACAAGTAGACTAAAAAGCCCAGCCTTAACACCGGGCGTTTTAGTTGGTCAGCGCCATCCGCAGCACCTGAGCCACATGCAGAGCCTGGCGCCCGGTTCCATGCTGAATATGGCCTCGGCAACTCGTGCCATCAGCGACAAGGAGAGTATCTTTGTCAGCCTCATTGATCTCGGGGAAGAGACTTATGGACCCCATCTCCATAGATACATCGTAATGCTCTTTTTCATAACCAAATGAGCCTGCCATGCCGCAACAGCTAGAATCGATAGTTTTCACTTTCAGGCCTGGGATAAGCTCTAAGATTTTTTGTACTGGTGATAGCACGTCAAATGCTTTTTGGTGACAATGGCCATGGAGTAATACCTGGCTCTGAGGAAGGGCTTTAAGATTTAGCTTCAGTCGGCCAGCATCCAATTCGTTGACTAGAAACTCTTCCAGCATAAAACTGTTTCGTGCGAGCTCCTCAGATTCTTTTCCTGGAGAGAGGACTAGATATTCATCTCTCAATGTAAGCAAACAAGATGGTTCGAGACCTACGACAGGCACGCCTCTCTCTACGAAAGGTTTTAAGGCTTGCATGGTGCGACTGATTTCCACCTTAGCTTCATTTACCAAACCATTACTTAAAAAGGTTCGGCCGCAGCAGAGTGAGCGTCCACCATCTAAAGGTCTCGGACAATGAACGTGGTAACCTGCAGCTCTTAAAACGTCTATAGCAGCATTGGCGTTTTCGGTTTCAAAGCAGCCATTAAATGTATCAACCAATAGGACAACCTCTTCTCCTGCAGCCGCTACAGCGTCTTCACTATAATGTTTGAAATGATCGCCGCGCCATTTAGGCAAACGTCGTTGACTCGATAGACCGAATAACCATTCCGAAATCTTGGCGAGCCCGGGAATCTGATCGCGTAAATTCAGTAAAAATCCGATCGCTTTTAACTTTGGCGCGTACCGAGGAAGGTAGGCAAACAACTTTTCTCTAATTCCAACGCCATGACGTTGATAGTAGTGATCCAAAAACTCAATTTTCATTCGTGCCATATCGACGCCGACGGGACATTCCCTTTTACAGCCTTTACAGCTAACACAAAGGTCCATGGTTTCGCGCATGGCATCAGAACTAAATGCATCCGGACCTAGCTGTCCAGTTATCGCGAGTCTT
>DFQD01000140.1 GCA_002377605.1 Gammaproteobacteria bacterium UBA3498
CCCACTTCAAATAGGATGTGCGCGGCGCGTTTTTCCGATGACCCTTCGTATTCGGACCGTTCAGCCTCGTATTGAGCGAGAACTTCCCCTTCGTCTATTTCCAATTCTTGAGAAATGAGTTCCTTATCTAGGATCACATATTCCGCGATGACTGTTTCTTCTTCAATAAAATCATCGGAATTGTTTTGGTAATATTCAGAAATCTCTTCATCGCTAATTGGTGTGCCTAAGGTTCTAGTACCTAAAGTCACGGAAAGGTAACGAAAATCTCTAGTTTGGGCGGTAAGCTCAGCGAATTTATTTAACTCAGATTCGGTAACGAAATTCGAGTTTGCGTAGGCACTTGCCAATTGAGATATCAGCATACTCTGGGTTAGCGATTGTCGATACATGTCTACATTAAGCCCTTGAGCAGCCATAGTACGAATAGCAAGATCGGAATTGAACACTCCATCAATTTGAAAGCTCGGGGTTTCAAGAATATTTCTGTCTAAGCGAGAGGCCGAGATTCCCATTGAACTATTCAAAGCTTGCTGACGCAGAATTGTCTCTTCTATCAACTGATTTAAAGCAATTGATTCGAGCAAGCCTTGATCAATGCCTTCCAATTGCCCACCAACGGAGGCAAGCAGATTCTGAACATTTTGATCTAACTGAAACTGGGTTATTTCTTCACCATTTACTTCAGCTACTTCTGGCTGAAGTAAACGGCCACCTAATAATTCGACACCTGTTAATGCAAACACCGCTACAATTAATCCTATGATTATTTTAGCGACTACGCCCTGAGAATTTTCTCTAATGTCTTGCAACATAACTTTCTACCAATTTCTGTTGGTTTGGTGAACGGATTTGATCTTCCGTTTTAAACGTAAAAAGGCGCACCATTATTGATGCGCCCTTAAATCCTTGACCCTTTCTAAAGAATCTTTCTACTTTTACTTTTCCTAGCGGGTCATTCAGCCATACTCGAGAGTCATTAGTTTGACTGCCAAGTCCGGCTATTCATCAAGCACTACAAAATAGTCAGTGCTAAATTTTTAGACTGAGTGTTAACTCACTATAATGTGTTAACAGAATCCTTCAGTGCTTTACCAGCTTTAAAGCTAGGCACGCGTGCCGCTTTAATTTCGATTGGCGCACCTGTTTGGGGATTACGACCAGTACGCGCTGCTCTATTCTTAGTAGCAAACGTACCAAAACCTACAAGTACAACCGGATCAGCTTTTTTCAAAGAATCCGTAATAGCATCAATCATTGCATCAATAGCTCGGCCTGCAGCAGCTTTAGGAAGGTCCGCACTCGCAGCAACAGCATCAATTAGTTCTGATTTATTCACGTTATCCCCTTTTTTAATTAGAAGTTATTTTGTATCAAGAAGTGTCAAAGATATTTTCTCTAGTTTTTTACTGAATTGCCTCGATATATTCAGCCAGTAAAGTGAAACTTTTTTCGGTTTTTAGAAGAATTCCAACCCCTGAGTCGTTCCTAATTCCTTATCCCAAAAGTGACACTTACACCCTATAAGACCAATTCTTTATACAATGCGCCTAAAAGCCCTGTCAACCGGAAACGCGCGTATTTAGTGGGTATTTATATGTTTTTCATCACTAGCGGGATCAATGTCTTCCTGCGCTGCTTCTTTCTTTCGTTTAACCTTTTTCTCACCTTTCAATGGAGTAGGTTGATATTGTAAAGCATGCTCTAAAACTTCATCTATCCACTGCACAGGAATAATCTCAAGATCGGCCTTAATGTTATCCGGGATTTCCGGTAGATCTCTCTCATTGTCGGCAGGAATGATAACGGTTTTAATATTTCCGCGATGGGCCGCAAGAAGTTTTTCTTTCAACCCACCAATACGCAAAACTTGGCCACGAAGTGTGATTTCACCCGTCATGGCGACGTCAGCTTTGACCGGGATATTAGTAAGCACCGATACCAATGCCGTACACATACCCACGCCAGCACTCGGCCCATCTTTTGGAGTTGCTCCTTCAGGAACGTGGATGTGCAAATCTAACTTCTCATGAAAGTTTGCATCAAGGCCTAATGCCTGAGCTCTGCTTCGAACAACCGTGAAGGCAGCTTGTATTGATTCCTGCATGACATCTCCAAGCGAACCTGTTTTTATGGTCTTGCCTTTTCCTTCAACCGCAATCGATTCGATGGTTAATAATTCGCCACCAACTTGTGTCCATGCCAATCCAATAACCTGGCCGATTTTATTTTCTTCGTCCGCTTTGCCATAGTCATATTTCTGTACACCGGAATACTTCTCCAGTATTTCCGGCTTAATTTGAATTAATTCGCTACCTTTCTTGTCTTTAGAAAGCGAACTATCTTTCACTACCTTGCGGCAAATTTTTGCAATTTCTCGCTCTAGTCCTCGAACTCCTGCTTCGCGGGTATAGTAGCGAATTAAATCTCGAACTGGTCCCTCGCCAATCTCCAGCTCCTCATTCTTCAAACCATTATTCTGCATCTGCTTTGGAACAAGATAACGTTCAGCGATGTTTATTTTTTCATCCTCGGTATAGCCAGGAATGCGAATCACTTCCATCCTATCTAACAGCGGTTCCGGAATATTCATGCTATTGGAAGTACAGATAAACATGACTTCAGATAAGTCATAATCCACTTCTAGATAGTGGTCATTGAAACTGTGATTTTGCTCCGGGTCCAATACTTCCAGAAGCGCTGAGGCTGGGTCACCGCGGTGATCCATGCCCATTTTGTCTATTTCATCCAACAAGAATAATGGGTTTCTCACCCCTACTTTGGACAGTTTTTGCAAAAGTTTTCCGGGTAGTGAGCCTATATAGGTGCGACGATGACCTCGGATCTCCGCCTCGTCACGTACACCACCCAAGGCCATTCGAACAAATTTGCGATTGGTAGCGCGGGCAATAGATTCACCTAATGAAGTCTTACCAACTCCTGGCGGACCCACTAGACAGAGTATTGGCCCCTTGAGCTTTTTTACCCTCTTTTGAACTGCGAGATACTCAAGGATTCGCTCCTTAACCTCTTTCAGCCCGTAATGATCGTTCTCAAGGATGTCTTCTGCCTTGGTTAAATCCATCCGCACCTTGGAGCGTTTCTTCCAGGGAATATCGATCATCCAATCCAGGTAGGTCCGGACCACCGACGCTTCTGATGACATCGGAGACATTAGCTTTAATTTATTTAATTCGGAAAGTGCTTTTCCTTTTGCATCCTTGGGCATACCGGCTTCATTAATACGCTGCTTAAGCGCCTCAGCTTCATTTGGAACATCTTCAAGATCGCCCATCTCTTTCTGAATGGCTTTCATCTGTTCATTCAGATAATACTCACGTTGACTCTTCTCCATTTGTTTTTTTACACGGCCTCGAATTCGCTTCTCAACCTGAAACAAATCGATTTCTGATTCAATAAGTGCCATTAGGTGCTCGATACGAGGCTGCAATGCAGCAAGCTCCAACAAATTCTGTTTTTCCTGCAGTTGCAAAGACATATGAGATGCAATCGTGTCCACGAGACGGCCTGGCTCATCGATACTTGAAATTGAAGTCATAACTTCAGGGGGTATTTTCTTACTTAGTTGCACATACTGGTCAAATTGGGATAACAGCGACCTGATTAGGAGAGCAGATTCTTTTTCCGGAATGTCTTCCGATGTTAGCAAGTTGGTTTCAGCCTTAAAAAGCTCCGATTCAAACACCACGTTTTTGATCTTGGCGCGGTCTAGACCTTCAACCAGAACTTTTACGGTTCCATCTGGCAATCGAATTAGTTGCAAAATTGTGGCCACAGTGCCAATAGCGAACAGGTCATCTATACCAGGCTCATCCTCCGAAGCATTCTTCTGAGCAACCAAAAGCACTTGTTTATCGCTAGCCATTGCAATTTCTAGTGCTTTAATTGATTTTGGTCGCCCAACGAAAAGGGGCTGAACGATTTGAGGGTAAACCACTACATCGCGTAATGGGAGAAGCGGAAAAATTGAGTTGCTTAATACGTCAGCAGACATACCGGATACACTCTTATTTGCAAATAACCAGTATTTGTAAATGGTGCTAAGAAAGCTAAAATCAAGGCCTTGGGAGAATATTTCAGGCTATTCATCTACCGCGGATTTGCTCGGCTGGTCGACGTTCTCATACATGAGTAACGGTTCGGATTCGCCTTCGATGACAGCGGCATCGATGATAACTTTGCTAACATTCTCTAACGAAGGGATTTTATACATCGTTTCCAGTAGCACCGCCTCCATAATTGATCTAAGGCCACGAGCTCCAGTCTTGCGTTCCTGTGCTTTCTTAGCAATTGCGCACAAAGCATCTTCTCGGAACTGAATTTCGACTTCTTCCATTTCGAAGAGTTTGGAATATTGCTTAGTTAGTGAATTCTTAGGTTCTCGTATGATCCTAACCAAGGCATTAAGATCAAGCTCATCCAAAGTAGCAATCATTGGTAATCGGCCAACAAACTCTGGAATGAGCCCATACTTAACTAAATCTTCGGGCTCAACTTCTCGTAAAGTTTCACCAACTTTTTGGTCGTTGTCCTGAGATCTGACTTCAGCAGAAAAACCTATGCCGCTCTTATCTGATCGATCTCTAATAATTTTGTCCAATCCGGCAAATGCACCACCACATATAAACAAGATATTAGAAGTATCTACTTGCAAGAACTCTTGCTGCGGGTGCTTGCGACCACCTTGCGGAGGTACTGAGGCTATAGTGCCTTCGATTAACTTCAATAGCGCCTGTTGTACGCCCTCTCCGGAAACGTCCCTGGTAATTGAAGGGTTATCCGATTTACGTGATATCTTGTCAATCTCATCGATGTAAACAATACCGATTTGTGCCTTTTCTACATCGTAATCACACTTTTGCAAAAGCTTTTGAATGATATTCTCAACATCTTCACCAACGTAACCTGCCTCAGTTAATGTTGTGGCATCGGCTATAGTGAATGGGACGTCTAATAATCTAGCGAGAGTTTCTGCTAACAACGTCTTACCGGTACCAGTTGGACCGATCATTAATATATTGCTCTTACTTAGTTCAACATCGCCGTTAGCAGCTTTGCCATAATTCAGGCGTTTATAGTGGTTATAAACCGCGACTGATAGAACTTTCTTGGCGCTCTCTTGGCCAATAACATATTCATCGAGAGTGCTCTTGATCTGTTCCGGAATGGGTAACTTGCGATCAGTAGTTTCCGAATCCTTCTCTTGAATCTCTTCACGGATGATGTCGTTACACAAATCAACGCACTCATCACACACAAATACTGAAGGGCCAGCGATTAGCTTTCGCACCTCATGCTGGCTTTTCCCGCAAAACGAGCAATACAGCAATTTGCCGTTCTCGTCGCCCTTGTTATATCGATCGTCTGACATTTCGTTGTCTAAGTAATTGTTTATCCGTATGTTTTTTCTAAGCCACGCGCCTAACAGTCTTAATATCTTCCAAAAACAATTTCGCTTGAATAATTCTTAATTAGGCAATCCAGCTCTAGGCCGTATAAATACTAATGTTGTGCGTATTTAAACTGGCGGTATCTATTTTCAACTGCGAGGGGAAACTACGACAGCTAGGCGGTTTCCGACTACTCGCTCACCTTATTATCTACTCTTCGCTCAATTACTTTATCCACTAGACCATATTCTAGAGCTTCTTCGGCCCCCATGAAGTGATCTCGCTCTGTGTCTCTAGCGATCACTTCTTCGCTTTGACCTGTATGTTCTGAAAGTAAGACATTAAGTTGTCTACGTAAGGTTATGATTTCTTTAGCTTGAATCTCTATATCTGAAGCCTGACCTTGCGCTCCACCGCTAGGTTGGTGAATCATCATACGCGAATGCGGCAGCGCTAGTCGCTTACCTTTTGCTCCGCCTGCCAGCAGCATAGCTCCCATGCTTGCCGCCTGTCCTATGCACATAGTGCTCACATCGGGCTGAATAAATTGCATAGTGTCATAGATAGATAATCCAGCAGTTACCGAACCGCCAGGTGAGTTCACGTATAAATGAATATCTTTATCTGGGTTTTCTGACTCAAGGAACAATAGCTGAGCAACAATCAGATTTGCCATATGGTCTTCAACGACACCGGTCATGAAAATGACCCTATCTTTCAATAGCCGCGAGTAAATATCGTAAGATCGCTCTCCCCGCGCAGTTTGCTCAACTACTATTGGCACTAATGCTGCACTTGGTGGATGGGAATTTGGCATAAATTGGTATTCCTTTTTAGATTAGCATTGAGACTTACTTATAGTCGCACTCTTCAAGTCTAGGCTGCTTTGCATACAATTCGACTATTATAGTGAATATCTGGCTAATTCTTAGCTTTCACTCTCGGCAGTTTTCGCTTCTGTTTCTCGCGCTTCTGGCTTGATTACGTCCTGGTAACTGACCTGCTTATCAATAACTGAAGCTTCTTGGATTATTATGTCAAAAACCTGGTCTTCAACGACAGAAGATTCGATTGATGCCAGTTGCTCTTTATTGCCGTAGTACCAGTTAATCACTTCTTCTGGCGATTCATAAGTGGAAGCCAACTCTTCAACTTTCTCTCTTACTATGGCGGGATCTGGCTGAACCTTCTGATCCTTAATAACTTCACCCAGCACTAAACCCAATACCACACGGCGTTTTGCCTGCTCAATAAAGAGATCATCGGGAAGCATCGATGGATCTGCACCTTGGCCGCCCCCCATCTGCTGCATCGCTTGCGCTTTCAATTGCTGGATTTCGTTACCTACCAAAGCCTCCGGAACATTTACGTCAACTGTTTCAATAAGCGCATCCATGACCTTGTTTTTAATCTTGTTGCGGCTGGCAGCTTTCATTTCACGATCCATATTGTTGGAAATTTCTTCGCGAAATGCTTCAACTCCTCCGTCTTCTACCCCGAAGCTCTTATAAAACTCTTCATCTACTTTAGGCAAAACCTTAGCGCTAACAGTATTAAGACAGATCTCAAACTGAACGGCCTGACCAGCCAACTCTTTATTATGGTAATCCGCTGGAAAATCTAACGAGATTGTGAATTCATCACCTGCAGACTTTCCAATAATGCCGTCTTCAAATCCTGGAATCATTTTCTCAGACCCAAGTACCAAATTAGTCCCTTTCGCAGATCCGCCTTCAAATTCTTCACCTTTTTTCTTCCCAAGGAAATCGATATTCACCATATCTTCGTTTCTAGCTTCTCGCTCTGCGGTTTCCCAGGTCTGCCGTTGCTCTCGCAAGGTTTCGATCATTTCATCAATGTCTTTGTCGGTAACCTCCGCACTCAGCCTTTCAATTTCCAATTTACCGAAATCTGGCAGAGCAATATCCGGGTAGACCTCAAAAGTAGCAACAAATTCTAAATCTTTACCCTCTTCAATATTGGTCGGCTCGATTCTAGGCTGACCAGCGGGCTTTAAACTTTCCTGATTAATAGCATCGTAATAAGTGCTGCTCATTAATTCATTTACAACTTCTGCACGAACACCTTTACCAAACTTACTTTTCACGACCTTGAATGGCACTCGACCTTTTCTAAATCCTTTTAACTGAATCGTTTTAGTCGCTTCCTGTAGACGTTGATTAACTGCAGAGTCCACCTGTTCGCTGGGAACAGCAATGGTCATTTTCCGCTCTAAGCCTTCAATAGTTTCAACAGAAACCTGCATGTATTACCTCTTTAATCCATGAATCTAATTCATGAGTTATTTAAATCTTTTACTGAGTGAATAGTAAATACAAATCGACTCGAAGCATTTAGGTCATTTGTTTGACCTTGCGCTCTTATTACCAACTAATTCAAGGAGTTAGACAAGAGTAGGCAGATTCGAGAAGTGCGCGATTCTCCCACATAGATAGTCCTACTGCAATCATTCTGCTGCCAGGCCAAATACTAGAATAAACATGTCCTCGATACGGCATTAACACCACAAAACGATTAGGCTTTTCGGCCTGCCTCACCTAAACTTTCGTCTCAATCTAGATTTGTAACTTTGAAATTAACATAAATGCAACAACAGACATTATTTGCAGTGATTCTCGCGGGCGGCAAAGGGTTGCGTATGGAGAACCCAGACAAACCATTAATTGAGTTGAATGGCACTCCATTAATCGAACTCTGTTTGCAAAAGATTCAAGCACAAGTGGCACAAGTAGTGTTAAGCGTAAATCACAATCAAGAAAAGTACGCTCATCTAAAACTGCCAGTGATCCCAGATTCCAGAAATCACTATCAAGGACCGCTAATTGGCATTTACAGTGCAATGCTATGGATTCAAAACCATGAATTTGCAGAAAGGCCTGAAGCTCTTCTATGTATTCCTTCCGATGTTCCTTTTTATCCCGAAGACTTAATTAGCCAATTGTGGCAGGCATATAGTAAGGAAAAATACGATGTGGTTTGGTGCCAATGTGATGGCCAGTCACAGCCTCTCTTTTCTATTTGGTCCTTGTCTTGCCAAGACAAACTTGAAGGGGCTATTAATGAAGGATTGTATGGGCCTAAATTGGTAATGGATCGATTAAAAAATAGATTAATAACCGTTAAACGAGAATCAGAGTTAGAGTTTTTAAATATCAATGATCAAAAATCACTAAAAGCTGCTCAAAGAATGGCCAATTTCGGTTAATTTCTTTTTTTTTATTGAATTAAAATTCCGCAGAATATTTTTTACATCTTAAGAAGGCTTGCTATCTAGTTGTTTCGCAAACAAAAATCAATGAATCACGAATTTTCAAAAATTGCCGTATCTCTTTGATTATATGAAGAAAAAAAATTTGGTTAAGAATCGATCAATTCGTGGATAAAAATTGAGTGGCATACATTTTGCGCTCTTCTAAATAAACTAAAGCGAGTTTAAGTTTCATTTACTCGTTAGCTTAAGGTTACATACCGACAAAGGTTGGTGCTAATTCTTAATTGGCAGTAGCCTTAAGCTAGCGGAGACCAACGAAATCGACATTTAAATGAGTCAAACAAAGCTAATAAATGATGTCTGAATCTCGTCAACAAGATCAATCCAACTCTGACACACATTCCCGAAGCGATCGTGTTTTTAGCCAACAAAATCTTTGGTATTTCAAAACTCGAGAAGGTGACGATATAGGACCTTTCCGCTACAGATCCGAAGCTGAAAGCAATCTCGATAGATTTATGGAGCAGCTTAAAGAAAAGCTCCAGCAACGCTGACAACTCTGCCGCGCTTTCTTGCATTGTGCCAAGTGAACCCCGTATTTGTAAGTTTTAATCCCCGCTCACTTCTAGCATTATCCACAATACCTAATACTTATCTCGCGTTAATCTCATTCGAATTATTTTCTAGTTCATGCTTTTTCATTATCCATTCTTAAAACTTAGTGATACTGAGTTTATGCAGTAACGTAATCCAGTCTCTGGTGGACCATCAGGAAAGACATGGCCTAGATGAGAATCGCATTTACTACAAATGACTTCAGTCCTCAACATACCATGTGAATAATCTGGAATCTCAGTTACACTTGCAGGGTCAACCGGCTGATAAAAACTAGGCCAACCTGAACCTGAATCGTATTTTGTTTTAGAACTGAAAAGTGGTTCATCACATGCGCCGCAAGTGAACATGCCCTGTTCTTTAAAGTCGTTATACTTTCCTGAAAATGCCCTTTCCGTAGCCTTTTCTCTTAATACGCGATAACTCTCAGGATCCAACTCATGCCGCCATTCTTCCTCTGACTTCATTATCTTTCCTATAATCTCTTCATTAACCAGTTTTAGGATTCTTATCTACTTAAACATGAATCCTAGGTATCGGATGTAACTTCCTGTATAGTAAGCATGTTTTTATAATATCCTAGCATGGTTATATTCTATCGAAAATCCAATTGGGTTACATCGTAGCTTAGTTGAACGACTACACTAAAATGGAACAAAGTAAATCAATTGTAGATAACCCCCTGGATAGCATCGAGCACTCAGACAAGCTCGACAATGTCTGTTATGACATTCGCGGCCCTGTTCTCGAGGAAGCGAAACGCTTGGAAGAAGAAGGACACCAAATTCTTAAATTGAATATTGGTAATCCGGCCCCTTTCGGCTTTAGCGCGCCTGATGAAATTTTTCACGATGTAATCCATAACCTTTCTGCCGCTCAAGGCTATAGCGATTCAAAAGGCCTCTATTCCGCTCGAAAGGCAATCATGCAGGAATGTCAGAAGTTAAATATTCCTCATGTAGAGTTAGATGATATTTATCTGGGTAACGGTGTCAGTGAGCTTATAAGCATTTCCATGCAGGCCCTGATCAATGATGGAGATGAAGTTTTGATACCTTCCCCAGATTATCCATTGTGGACAGCTTCGGTGAGTCTAAGTGGCGGTAATCCTGTTTATTATGTCTGTGATGAACAAGCAGAATGGTATCCTTCAATCTCCGATATTCAATCAAAGATTAATTCACGCACTCGCGCCATCGTCATCATTAATCCGAACAACCCAACAGGATCGGTATACAGCCAAGAAATATTGTTAGAGTTGATCGATATTGCGCGCCGTAACAAATTGATAATTTTTGCCGATGAGATCTATAGCAAAATTATTTATGACGGTGCAGAGTTTATTCCCATTGCCTCTCTTAGCGAAGACATCTTCACAGTAAGTTTCAATGGTTTATCTAAATCTTATCGTCTTGCCGGATTTCGCTCTGGTTGGATGGTACTGAGCGGACCAAAGCATTTAGCAAAAAATTATATCGAAGGATTGGAAATCCTTACTAGCATGCGCCTTTGTGCCAACGTACCCGCTCAGTATGCGATACAAACTGCTCTTGGTGGTTATCAGAGCATTAATGAGCTCATTTTACCTGGCGGGCGCCTAAAGCAACAACGTGATATAACTTGGGAGTTATTAAAACAGATACCAGGCATAAGCTGCGTTAAACCAATGGGAGCAATCTATTTATTTCCAAAGCTCGACCCGGCTATCTATAAGATTGAAGACGATGTTCGCTTAATCTTAGACATTCTGGAACAAGAAAAAATTCTGCTCGTGCAAGGCAGCGCCTTTAACGTTCAAGACACTAACCATTTTCGTATTGTATTTTTACCTCGCGAGGACGAATTACAGAAAGCTATTCAGCAAATCGCCAATGTGTTAGAACAATACCGCTAATCTAGCTATCTCAAGTACCCAATACTCTCATTAGTTTTTGCTCAAAATTGTTTGCATTACTTATTTGCAAAGTCAGGCTTCTAATTTCTCTACGCACAAGCAGGCTTTTACGCGCCTGATCAAAGTAAGCCCCTACATTGTTTTCAGTAACCGCTTGCTTAAATTCATAACTAAGTTTCTCTATATCGAGACTGGTTTGTAATGCGTGCTCAATACTCTTTATCTGATACGGTTGGTCTTGGCCATTCCTTGAATCGACCGTACTAATACGAGCCTCCGACACTAATTGAAAATAGTCGACAAATTCGTCGCGTAAACTCAACACCGCGGCTAATTTAGATTCCATGGAATAACCGGCTATATGAGGTGTTGCAAGCTGAGCTTTAGAAACTAATTCTGCCGATATACTCGGTTCATTTTTCCACACATCAAATACAAACAATATATCATTGCGTGTGTCTAAGATATCTAGAACGGCTCTTTCGTTCACCACACCGCCCCTGCAGCTGTTTATTAGCAAAGTGTTTTCCGGTAGCTGTTGCAGAAAATCTTCATCGATTAAATTACGAGTAGGAAAATCACCTGAGTTTATTAATGGCGTATGGATTGAAATAACATCACAGTTTGCAATCTCTTCAAATCGACTAAACCTTGGAAGAACCACCTTATCTATATTTTTCATCCGCTCAAGCGGGGGATCATTAATCAGAACAGTTGCGCCTAATGCATTTAGCTTCTGAGCAAACAGACTTCCAATTGCTCCATAGCCGATAATTCCAATTTTTAGCGAAGGCAGTTTTTCTGCAGTCAGGTAATTCAGCTTACGCAATGCGATGAAACAATAATCCACCACCGCGTTGGCGTTGCAACCTTTAGTATCTTTGAAATAAATGTTTTGGGAGTCTAGAAATTCCAAATCGACATGATCAAGGCCACTGGTTGCAGACCCTACGAACTTTATAGAACTACCTTTCAATAATTCTTGACTAACATCAGTAATAGATCGCACTAGAAGTGCATCCGCATTTTGGACGTGAGTTGAACCGATTTCCCTACCTGGTACTAATAGTAATTCACCAAGATCGCCAAATATTTCGGAAATGCCATACAAATCTACATCGGCAACTATTTTTAGGTTAGAAGGATTACTCACTGTTGAGATTGTTAAGCAGGCTAATTAATCGATTTCTATCAGATTCACGAAATTTGTATTGTGATAAAAACTTCGAAAACTTTACTTTGTCAGGGGTGCCTATCTCAAGATTCTTGAATGAAGCGGAGCCAAATGTTTCTTCCTTGTCTTGAACCTCACAAATTATTGTTGCTAATTGTTTGCTCAGATACGCTAGTGGTCGATTTCCTTTTAAAGTTTTTGCCAAACCTTTAGTTCCTCTTATTTCGAGGTT
>DFQD01000129.1:0-1443 GCA_002377605.1 Gammaproteobacteria bacterium UBA3498
TCTGGAAGATCTACAGTTAATTGATAAAGCATTTGATTTTGATTTAAGCGAGTAAATCGTTCTACATTCTTTCGTGATTGATTGTGTTCGAAGGTGCTGCGTCCAGAAAAATTGGTAGTTTCAATAACCAAGGTATCTCCATCAAAATAGCCTCGAGAGTCGCCGTGCCAGAGTTGAATTTTTTCATCAAGCTGTGGCTTTTCTGTAAGAGGAACTATTCTCGCGTCGTGCATCATTTCTTGCAAAATCACAACATGATTTTCTGATTGCACGATTTGCCAGTAACTATTGTAACCGGAGTTTAGGTAGGGTGCGCCATAGCTTATACATCGATCATCAACAGTCAGGTCCGTCCAGGAAGCAGGGGTAGTATTGCCCCTTTGCGGTCGGTTAAATGTCACGCTAGAAGTTCCTTCCACTCTTGGTGGGAACTTCCCATTTGAAGGGTCGATTATCTGTGATGTTCTGTTATGAACTGAGCGTTCAACCAACCAAGATTGATCATAGTTTCCAGTAGAAGGGTCATACGACCTCACTTCACCGGAAAATGCTGCCTCGAAAACCCCGTCCCCGAATAAGGCGTCGCCATCTTCCTCAGTTATCTCTCTGATTCGACGTTGCAAGAGGCTCTGCTCTTCATCTGTTAGATATCGGCGCTCGCCAAATCTGTCTGGCCGCTCTACAGGTGTAATGGTGTTGTTGCCCCAAACACCTTGCAGATCAGGTTGTCCATCGGGGGTGATAGCGCCCCAGGTCACGTCTTGAGCATTCACTGTTATCGAAAATAGGCTTCCAGCCAAAATTAGAGGTAGGCTTAACTTGTTTCCCATGATTGATTCCAGTTAGTTGATTATTCTGGTCAGAATACTTTAATCGTTGGGAGCCCCTAACTTCAAGGAGAATTCGTTATGGCCATAGACTTTAAGTGGCAGCCTTTCTATGCTGGGAAAAATCATTAACAAGAATTTGGATAAAAATATGAACAAAATTGTGATTGCTGTTTCTATCATTGTTGGTTTAAGTGTCGTTGTGCGCGCACAAGACGCGATGCCACCGGCGATTTACTTTGATTCTGAAGACATCGGGTCCGATTTGGCGGCTTCACTAACCCAGAGACCAAACCTTGGCATCGGCGTTATTAGCGCAGGTGAGGATTACAACATCAATATGATTCGTCGTAATGCTCCTGCAGGGGCGATTGTTCATCCCGATGGCACGGAGATCCATTACATAGTTGAAGGAGCAGGAGTGCTGACTACCGGTGGCGTAGCTGTAAGGCCTGAAGGAGGGGGAGCAGCAACTATAGAAGGTGGCTACTCTCAACGTGTGACCGCAGGAGACCTAATACTAATTCCTCGCGGAACTCCCCATGGCTACACTGCGGTTGAAGGTGTCGTTGGATATTTAGAGATTAGATTTAGGACGAGCGAGTATTAGCTCTCA
>DFQD01000129.1:1838-3730 GCA_002377605.1 Gammaproteobacteria bacterium UBA3498
CCGTTGTAATTTGATGGGCGAAAATGAAGTTGAAATGCTCGAAATGCAAACTGGCTTTGCAGATCATGAGCACCAGTGACTTCGATCGGATATCCATATATCGACAATGCGCATTGTAATTCTTGAAGATTGGGAGGCCTTCTTTCTAATTCACTATAGTGCCGAACTACAGTCTCGTCGTCATACCACGCACCGATACCTTGATCATAAAGTTGTTTCCACGGGAATTCGGGGCCTGGATCTGATTTACGATTTGGTGCGATATCCGAGTGAGCAACTACATCTACTGGGTCAATTCCAGGATGGCGCTCTAAAATTTCGTTAATAAGTTCAATCAATATATCAATCTGTGATTGTGGGTATCCGGGGAAGCTACACTCCAGGTCAATCAATTCCTCTTCATCTGTATGTGTAATTAACTCGTTGCATTTAAAATTATTAACTACCTCAATACCAACTGATCGATTGTTCAGAGAGACTTCAGAATTCCACTGACTAACTCCCGCGTGCCAGGCACGATGATCCTCATCCACTAGTCGATAGATTCTCAAACTATTTCTGGAATATGTTGGATCTTCTAAATATGGAATCAGATAGTGTGCGCTTACTGGATTCGGATTTCTGGTGCTTAATAATCTTAGCGATTCTTCGAAGTTTTCCGAGGTAGCATGAATAACTAAAAAATTAACTCGGCTATTCTGATTGGTCGATTCAATTTCTACATAACTCAAGCCAGAGCAAGCTGCAATACTTATGCTTACGATAAGCATTAATGCTGTTCGAAAAACTATCATTAAGAGAATATTAGTCTGCATCATTAGCATAGACATTAATGAAATCCAGATTTGGTGCAAGTCTTATAAATGTACTTAAAAATAGAAAAACTAACCCAGTAATTCTGTGCGGTCTTTAAATTCTTCCAGCGCTGCAGGATTCGCCAGAGATTCTTTGTTAGCCAAAGGCCTGTGATTAATAACATCTCTAACGGCCAATTCCGTTATTTTGCCACTTCGGGTACGCGGAATATCTTTAACCTGTAGAATAATTGCTGGCACGTGGCGCGGGCTGGCATTGTTACGAACCGAAAGCTTGATCTCACTTTGTAGAGATTTTGTCAAAGTTTCTCCTTCTTTTAGGACCACGAATAGAATTACTCGAACGTCCCCTTGCCAATCCTGTCCCACTGCAATTGACTCCACAATATTAGGAATGCGCTCAACCTGACGATATATTTCAGCGGTTCCAATTCGCACTCCACCTGGATTAAGGACGGTATCGCTGCGGCCGGTTATTATTAATCCGTCATTGTCAGTCAACTCGGCCCAGTCGCCATGACACCAAACATTTTCAAATCGATCAAAATAAGCGTTGTGGTAAAGACTACCGTCAGGGTCATCCCAAAAGTAGATAGGTTTGGAAGGGAAAGACTTGGTACAAACTAATTCGCCAGGTTCATTTTTTATTGATTCCCCATTGTCATTCCAAACATCGACCGCCATACCAAGGCCTCGGCATTGAAGTTCGCCGCGATGCACTGGCAGAATAGGGCAGCCCAATACAAAGCAGGAAACAATGTCAGTTCCTCCTGAAATTGAACTTAATTGAACTTCTTTTTTTATGCTCTCGTAGACGTAATCGAACGATTCAGGGATGAGTGGCGAGCCTGTTGAAAGAATGGTTCTCAAACTACTAAACGAAAACTCTTCGATAGGTCGTACACCTTCCTTTTGTAAGGCTGATAGATATTTTGCCGAGGTGCCGAATACACTAATACCTTCATCATCGGCAATTTTCATTAATGCATTGGGTTGTGGGAAAAACGGATTACCGTCGAATAACAAAAGAGTGCATCCAGAAGCTAATCCTGAAACCAGCCAGTTCCACATCATCCA
>DFQD01000237.1:0-3095 GCA_002377605.1 Gammaproteobacteria bacterium UBA3498
TTTAAGAATCGTATTCGCATCTATCAGTTATTTGACTGGTCAATATGACCTAATTAGTTATGAAATCCTAATAAGTGATGATCTTTATACTGAGGTTGACCTGAATCAAACCCTAATCATTCTCCTGCCCTTAGAATGTCCAAAAAGCTTAATTAAAACTACATTAACTTATTGGAGCTAAGCCGCTTATGCGCAATCTAACAGTGCGACAAAACGCCTCAGTGACACTATGCCACATAGATATTGTAAATGTGTGACTTTAAGATTTCCCACTAAATTTTTAAGTGCTCGGCTGGATATCAATGAATAAGGGATTTTTTTTCGCGCTACACCAATCTTTGTAATTTCTCTAACCGTTAATAGTGCGCTTCAAGCACAAGATGATTCCATCGAAGAAATCACAGTACTTGGTCGACAGGGATTTATTCAGAAAGAATTCACTGCGAATCGGGCTGGCGCAGCTGTAGATGCAGCTAAGTTAATAAATCAGGTCCCTGGTGGGGCCGCTACCAATAACGGCCCGCTCACAGGCCAAATTCAATACCGCGGAATGTTTGGCCCGCGGATTAATGTTCGTGTCGATGGCATGCTGATTCATGGCGGTGGTCCGAACTGGATGGCACCGCCACTGCATCATATTCCAGTAGGCTTAATGGAGAACATGGTTATGGAACAAGGCATCGCTTCCGTAACAACTGGCGGCGGAATTGGCGGCGCAGCTACAGCGTTCTGGAAACGCCCCGCATACAACAACAGCACTGGTTGGAATTTTAAAGGTGACACCGAAGCAGCTTTCGGTAGTGTTGATAGTGGCAGATCATTATCTGGAGTGCTTGGTGTTTCTTCTCCGAATCATCGTATTTATGGGGTCGGAAGCTTCGATAAAGGTGACGATTATGAATCAGCGGAAGGTGCCATAGACGCCTCCGAATATTCGAGAGATGTCTACGGCTTCGGATATGGTTTTAGTTTGAACAATCATGATCTCAACATTAACTATTACCGCATCGATACCGACGACACAGGGACACCAAGCCTGCCGATGGACATAGATTGGTTCGAAACTGACATGTGGAATGCTGACTATAGAACCAGAATAAACAGTGTTGGATTACAAGTGCGAGTATACGGTTCAGACATCGATCATGGGATGAGTAATTTCTTGTTACGACCGGCTCCCAACTTTTCCACATTAATGTTGCCGCCATTTGTAGGTGACGACAAACGTATGGCGAATACCGAAAGTGAAGAATTAGGAGCTAGCATTGAAGTCGATTTTCCAATAGCAAGCGGAACTTTTATTCTAGGCGCTGAAAGTAAGGACGCATCTCACAATGCCACAGTAACTGATCCAGACTTTGCCCCTTTCTTCGTTAATAATTTTAAAGACGTCGATGTTAAAAGCCTTGCCTACTATGCAGAATGGTCTGCACTATTTAACAGTAACCTCTATGTCGAAGCGGGAATACGGCTTGAAGATGTGGAAATGGATGCGGGCACTGTAGACGCATTCCCAGCACGGCTGGTAGACATGAATCCTGCAATGTGGCCCATGGGCACGCCCCCTCGCGCGGTTTGGATGTTGCGTCAAGACTTTAATAATAGCGATCGCAGTGAAAGCGACAATATTGAAGACTGGGTTGTAAAGACTCGTTATCAAGCAACAGAGCATCTTGTTCTCGAATTGGGCTATGCACAAAAAATGCGAGCACCAATCTACCAGGAACGTTTTCTATGGATTCCATTGGAAGCTAACGCAGGGCTCGGCGATGGCAACAATTATGTAGGCAATCCGATGCTAAATCCTGAAAAAAGCCGCCAATGGGAAATCGGTTTAGACTGGGATTACGACACATTATATTTCTCGCCGAGACTCTATCATCGTAATGTCAACGATTTTATTCAAGGCACTCCCGCTAAAAATATGGCAGTAGTAGGTGTATCAAAAAATGCCAACGGAGATCCCACTCCATTAATCTTCAGCAATACCAAAGCTGAGTTTGAAGGCTTAGATATGACTTTTGGATTTCAAATCGATGACAGCTGGCACTTTGAAGGAACCTATTCGTCTTTAAATGGTGATCGCGAAGATATAAATGATCATCTCTATAGAATTATGCCAAACAATTTGCGCCTTTCAGTTACCTACGAGAGCAACGACTTTCAAGGAAAAATCGAACAAATAATCGTTGCCGATCAGAAAAATATTTCTGCGGCGAATACTAATGACCCAATGAACGACAACAACTCCTATACCAAAACGGATGGATATTCTTTAACCAACATTTTTCTAACTTGGCTGGTCGATAGCAACTGGATAATTAATGTCGGCGCGGAAAACCTTTTCGATGAAGACTACACAGATCATCTAACCGGATTTAACAGGGTCATGATGAGCACCGTACCTCGCGGCAGTCGAATGTTCGGTTGGGGCCGTAACCTCTTCGGTAGAGTGCAATACAAATGGTAGGAATATAGTAACTCACGCAGGTTCCCGGCCATATTCAGTTTAAATTTATGTAGCAGTTATTTTTTGAGGCCCAGTTGCTCGAGTCGCCAACGCAGAGTAGCAACACGATCCTGTCCGAAAAATACTTCATCATTCAGCAAGAAACTCGGCACACCCCAATGACCACTATCATCCAATGCTTGCTGGTTAGCCTGGATTACTTCGAGGTGATCACCATCTTCGATTGCCGTCCTCATTTGTATAAAATCGAGTCCGAGCGCTTCACAAGCATCAGCCATATGTGTGCCTTCATTCCAGTTTCTAGTACCACCAAAGATTAGATGTGAAACCTCTTTGGCAAACTCGACACCCTTGCATTGCCTCTCAGCCTCCACGCCTAATTTAGTTAATTCATAAATGTAAGGTTGATCTTCTGCAATATGAAAGGTCTCCATGTCCTGTACGATTGGGTCAGGATCAGGCCAGACGCCTGCCATGCCGAGAAATTCAGCGCGCCTTAACCAGTCGATGCGAATGTACTTAGCGCGCTTTAGATTTTCTGGGTTGAAAAAGTCGGCCCTTCTTATAGCAAGTGGCAAAACAGGTCTCAATATTACTTCGGCGTCGAAGTCTAACTCCAATCGCA
>DFQD01000237.1:3477-15329 GCA_002377605.1 Gammaproteobacteria bacterium UBA3498
TTCTTAAATTTCGCCTAGAAAGTCGCAATTGGATTTAATGGCGAACCTGTACCACCTTCAACTCGCAACGGGGCCGTTGTGAACAGGAACTCTGGTCGACTATGGCGCACTGCTTCTTCAGCCACCGCTTCTAAATCCAGGTTGTCAAAAATAGGCATTCCCAATGCAACCAATACAAGCGCATGAACTGGCTGTGGGAAATTTTCGACATAGGAAGGTTTTACATCTAGCGCACTATCGCTCCCTATCATCGCAATGTTTCGCTCCTTAAACCAGGCAACGGTAGAAGCATGTAATCCAGCAGAATTCTGAGAAAGATCCCAAGGGCCTAACGCATCACGACGAGGCCAACGGCCTGTTCTAATTAAGACAATGTCACCTGAACCTATAGTAATCCCATGTTCTGCTTCCCAATCTTCCAACCACTCGGGAGTAATGGCAGTGCCGTTTTCTAACCAATCAACGCCTCTTAGTCTTGGAAAATCCATGACGATGCCACGCCCGAATATGCCATCACCAAAACCAGCGATAGAAAGTTGCTGGCAACCTTCTTCTGTGACTTCATCTTCGGAATAGCCGTTATACATTGTGCCAAACTGAAAGCGATGGCAAAGCGCATCTAGATGGGAGTGAGCATAGCCATGATAACTGACCCCGATAAAATCGCCAGACCAAGGTCCGGGACTACTTCCGATAGAGGTCATTCGGTGGTCATATGGGTTGAAATTATCGGCAGCCTCATCAGTAAGAATCGGATGTGCCATAGAAACAGACACGCCGGTTTCAACCAACCGAGCAGCAGCAATTCGGGTTTCTGTAGTGATGAGGTTTACGGTACCCAATTGGTCATCCGCACCCCAACGCCCCCAGTTGGAGAGAGTCTCAAACCAGCTATTAACTTCTTCCTGGCTTAATTCTTCCTGTGCATTTGTATTCATTACTAATGAGGTGGACAGCAATACAGTAGCTGCTATGAGAATTTTGTTTTTCTTACACATAACTTTCTCCCAAAAAGATACCAACCATTCTTCGTCAGACCCTTCAAAAATATTTACGCATAATGGTGAAGACTAATAACGTTCACTCATGCCTGGAAGCATTACAGCAAAAGTTTTATACCTTTTACACTGTTAGTCTTAATTCTTAATGTTGAAAATAGAATGCTCACATTAAAGAGCCTGGGAAAAAGTTTGATTCATAAAATCAAAAAAATCTTGCAGAGATTCGAAGAATTACTGCGAGCAGTTATCACACCTTCGGCTATGCATCAGTTAGTTTCCCAGTGTATGAACAGTGGCACAACAGTTCAATTTTCCGCGCTGCCCCAGGCGTGAAAACGGAACCTGAATTTGGGGCTTAGATGTCCATCCGATAACGATTGTGCGCATGACAAAAGGCATCAGCTGCGTTAATCTCAAACTAGGTATTTAAGGAACTTAACCCGCTGTTTTCATAGTTTATGCCGAAATTTTAATGAGGTAATAATAATGATAAAAATTTGGCGCTTCCTTCGATCTTTACAACCCCTTAACAAAGGGCTAATTGCACTGCCCCTTGCCCTTTTGGCGAGTGCCAGCTCATTCGCGCAAGATACGGTGGAATGGACAACCTTAGGAAACGACTTTGCGCATACTCGCTCAACCGACGCAACACAGATCACCGCAGAAAATTTTTCGGATCTGGAAGTAGCCTGGGAGTGGGATGGAGCTAGTTTCGAAGCCCAAAGTGGCCGTTCAACTCCCAGCTATATAAATGGCAAGCTGTACACTGTTGCTGGTGCTCGTCGCCACGTCGTTGCTATCGACCCACAATCCGGGGCGACAATTTGGTCTTACCGCGAACCAGATACCGGTCGCTGGGAATATTCAATGCGTGCCGACTACGGCAAAGGCGTTGGTTATGCCAATATTGATGGCCGCGATGTTATTTATATTATATCGCCAGGCTTTTTCCTAACTGCTCTCGACGCAGAAACTGGCCGGCCGCTTGAAGGTTTCGGGGGCCGTGTGGAAATTGAGGGGTTTCCAGAGACTGGTGTTGTTGATCTGCTGAAAGATCTTGGTCATCCCTACGATCCCTATGAAGGCATCCCGTTAGAGCGCGGCTATATCACTTCGTCTTCTCCACCGATTGTGGTCAATGATGTTGTTGTCGTCGGCAACTCCGCTGAACAGGGTTACAACCAATCTCGAATCGAAAATGTACCAGGTGATATTCTTGGTTATGACGCTCGCACTGGTGATTTTTTATGGAAGTTCAATGTCATTCCACAACCCGGTGAATATGGACACGAAACATGGGAAAACGATGCCTGGGAATACACAGGAGATATCTCTTCCTGGGCACCCATCTCCGCTGACCAGGAACTAGGTCTTGTTTATATCCCAACCAATGGTGTGACCATCGACTATTACGGTGGACATCACCCCGGTGACAATCTTTACGGTACCAGTTTGATTTCGCTCGATGCGAAAACCGGTGAAAGAGCCTGGCATTTCCAGATGGTGCACCACGATATTTGGAATTTTGATACGCCTACTGCACCAATTCTCTTAGATACCGACAATGGTCCGATCGTTGCTCAAGCAACCAAACAAGGCTATGTCTATGCATTTAACCGAGAAACCGGCGAGCCAGTTTGGCCAATCGAAGAAGTACCTATGCCTGCTTCCACTGTTCCTGGTGAACAACTATCTCCAACTCAACCAATCCCTTCCAAGCCAGCGGCATTTGAGTACGTTGGTTCCAGTGAAGAGTTGCTGGTGGATTTCACTCCGGAGTTAAAACAACAAGCGTTGCAAGCGGTGGCCGAATTCCAAATGGGCCCTTTGTTTAACCCACCAATGCGGGCGAATGACCCTTCAGGTAAGCAATCCGCATTGATGTGCCCAACCGGAGCCGTGAATATTACTCACCCTCCAGTTGCTGATCCTCAGTCTGGGGTGATGTATATCATGTCCCGCTACAGCTGCGGCGCTCGGCGGCTGGTTTCTGGTGAGGAAGCAGACACTTATTACGATGAACCAACCGGTGTAACACTCTCTCGCTATGCAGCAGCCAGTGGCGGACCATCTCCCCGTCACCCGGCCGGAATTCCACTTTGGAAACCTCCTTATAGCAGAATCACTGCGATTGATATGAACAGCGGTGATCATCTCTGGATGCTGCCGGCTGGTGAAACTCCAGATCGTATTCGTAGCTTGCCTGCCTTGGATGGGGTAGACATTGGCAACACCGGATCAGGCGCTGTTGGACAAATGGTGGTAACCGGTAACATGCTGATTTACACAAACGTCACTGCAGACGGCACGCCTCACATCTTTGCCGTCGATAAGCAGACTGGCGAAGAATTGGCGCGGGCTGAAGTGCCTGAAAACACCCGCTATGGAATGAGCTCCTGGGTACATAATGGCAAGCAACACATCATTTTGCAGACAGGAAGTTCTTTAACTGCCATGGCATTGCCAGATTATTAGGCTCTGCCCGTTTCCATTGGCCATGAGGAACAAGTAAACTGCTGATCCCCATGCAGAGGAACAAGATTTTACAAATACAGAAATGTAAAAATAGAAGTTAGATAATAATCGAGGAGTAGATCGATGAAGAAATCTTTACTATTTACAACAGCAGCATTTTTCACTGCTGTAGCGACTTTTACCGCGGTAAATTCTCAAGAAAACGAAATGAGCTTCTTTATCACCAGTGTTGGATCAGGTGACGGGGCTAATTTGGGCGGATTGGCTGGCGCAGATGCGCATTGCGATGCTCTAGCATCAGCAGCAGGTTCTAGTGGAAAAACTTGGCGTGCTTATTTAAGTGCTCATGCAACTGCAAATTCTCCAAGTGTTAACGCTAGAGATCGAATTGGCTTCGGTCCCTGGTATAACTCAAATGGTGTTGAAGTAGCTTCCAACCTGAACGTGTTACATGGACCAAGCAATAACCTGAACAAGCAAGCGTCCCTAACCGAGAACGGCGATCAGGTAAATGGGGTTGGAGATTCACCAAACCAGCATGACATTTTAACCGGCTCAACGTTGGATGGTCGTACAGTTGATGATGGCTCAAACCACACGTGTAACAACTGGACCAGTAACGGAGAAGGTTCTGCGCATGTTGGTCACTTCGACCGTGTCGGCGGTGGTCAGAATCCAACTTCATGGAATAGCGCTCATGGATCAGCTGGATGCAGCCAAGAAGATCTAATCCGAACTGCGGGGAATGGATACTTTTACTGCTTTGCTATCGACTAAATGAATTTTAAGCAATTGAATTTGTGAATTCTTAATTGGAAATTAAATCTGAACACTTTTTTTACAGCTGTGTAAATTCTACTTCAGATTTAATTTCCGACTCGACTTCGCTGTATTCTTAACGCCTTAATCCTCACTTAGTAAGATTTATGATCGGATTGAGAATTTAACCTCAGATCAAAAAAGCGAATCGAAGAAAAAGCATTTAAAATGGTGTGGCTGGTTTTAGTTACACCATTTTTATTTGTAGGTATTAAAAATGAAACTCTATGGAATGCAACAAAGCCGTTCATTCAGATGTCTGTGGGGTCTGGAAGAAAGCGGACTCGAATACGAGTATGTACCGATCAAATTGCGTACCGAAGCTGAAGTAGCTGATAGCGCACAAAATCCTGCTTATCTCGCTATTAATGTTCAAGGGAAAGTGCCAACGCTTATAGACGGAGAAATGACATTGACCGAAAGCGTAGCTATCCTAAACTATATTGCGCGCAAGGCGCCTGAGTCTCGCTTGATTCCCAACACTGACCTTCAAACATTGGCAAAGCATGATGAATTGGTTTCTTTTGTCTTAGCAGAACTGGAACAACCTCTATGGAGTAAAGGCAAGCACATGTTTGCTTTACCAGAAGAACAACGTATCCCCCAAATGTTCGAAACAGCGAAGTTCGAGTTTGATAAGGCAGTTCGAACACTTGACTACTTGCTAGGTGAAAACGAATTTGCTGTTGCCAATCAATTCAGCATAGTAGACATCCTATTAGCGCAAACTTTCAACTGGGCAATTCGTTTCGAGTTTGATGTCCCACAAAAATATGCCGACCTTCGGGATCGCCACTATGATCGGCCAGCTGCCAAACGCACAATGAATCTGATTAGCTAAACATGCTGCAACGCTCTCTACTATTTATATTTACAGTATCAGCCACTTTTGGTTTTGCACAAAGCAGTAATCAAAGACCAGTTTCTACTGAAGATCTAGAATACTATTTACTGCAATCTTTCCTAGTTAATGATTCTAAGCAACGAATTGCACTTAATCACATTGGGATTCAAGGTCGCCTAGAAGAATCTGGCTTTCTCGTTACGGCGGTGCTCGAAGGCTATCCAGCCCACACAGCAGGAATGGAACGTGGCGATGTGATTCTCTCTGCGGATGGTGAGCCTTTCCATCCAGTTCATTCTTTTAATCTAGAAAAAAATAGCAACGGCGACTTTATTTCGACCACTAATGAACACCAACTAAGGGTTCAACGGGGCGACATTTCTACTGAACTCTCTCTAGTGCCTGTTTATGAAAACCTTTTCGATAGCTATCGCAGCGCTACCGCAAACTCAGCTCAGGAATTCTCAACTGGGAATAAGGTCATTGGATATATTCGCTTTTGGGCTCTAAGTCGCAACACGAACGACCTAATTAATTACCAAGAGCTGATTCGAAATCTCGATCACTGCGACGGAATAATCTTCGATTTACGCAACAGCTTTGGCTTTTTGGACTCTCAACACCTGGATTTAGTGTTCAATAACAAGTCCTCTTATTTTTCAATCACTGAACCATCTAATACCACATTTAATTTTGCACAAACCTCTCCTGCTCTCAACTCCCTCAACTACCGCAAACCTATAGCACTTCTTGTAAATGAGGATACTCGAGGCGGCACGGAACTTTTTGCCTATCAACTAGATAAGCTGGAACGAGTCGTCAGTCTCGGCAACTCCACCCCTGGGAGGATCGGAAATTTTGTTCTTAATAATGAGCGCGATCGCGCTTCGATCGACTATCTGTCGGCTGAAGAATTATTGATTGATGGGAATGAGTTCGAAGGGATTGGTGTTAATCCTGAAATCGAAGTTCAATTCGAGTACGAAAATACTACGCGCGGTGATCCTCAATACGATGCAGCGGTAAGCACACTTCTCGGCATTATCTAGACACCGAGTCAGCTCTCGAAACCACTCTATTTCTATTTGAAATTTTTAAAGTCAAAGCCTTTCTCTAAAGTTGGTTTTACTACTTCAAAATACGGCGACAAATCAAAATCTCGCGGAGTAAAATGTGTGAAATGGCGCCTATAATATTGAGGAACTTCACCTTCTGAACCCTGCTCCCTGTCAATTCCTGGTAAGATTGGATAATCAATAAATTGAAATGATTCCGCTATCAAAGTCGAACAAATGACTTTAGTTGGTTCTCCACTCCCTAAAGCTATCATCGATCGTCGATAACGATTTGGCACCGGCGGCTTTTGAATAATGTACCGCGCTAAATCAAAGACATTTTTCAAATCGTACTTATGGCCAAGCTTCGATTTGGCGAAGCCAATGAGCATTTTCTTGTCCTGCTCGGTCAAGCTCACTGGTCGGCAGATGCGCAAATTAAATTCTTCATAATGCTTTAGATTGACCATGCGCGCACCTTCTACCAGATCCGCTTCCAACAATGTTTCCTTTTCGGCAGCATCTCCGTCACTGCCAACAAACAGGCAGGCATGAGACCAGGATGATTGAGTGAGGTATTTTATGGCAATGCTGATTCGGGAGTTACCCTCCACCAGTAAGATGTCGCCAGTTTTTAAAACTTTCGCAACATCTTCAATGCTGACCGTCTCGAGAAGTTGGTAACCCGGCTGAGATTTCGATAAATAGGAAGCCAGCCTGCTACCAAGCACCCTACTAAAAGAAGCAATCATTAAAAATGCACCCTAAATTCATTGAATTTCATTAATTTGTTCATTCTCACATTTATCGGCAATATCTTCTTTATAGTTTTGTTTCTCGGGTATACTAGCCAGCCGTTTTGGCTCACTCAAAAAATGAGTTTTAAGATGTAAAGCGCGACACCGCAATAGGAGTTTAAAAATGACCACAGCCTACAACAAATTTTTTACCAATGGCGAATGGGTTGAACCCACTGAGAGAGACACACTCGAAGTAATCAACCCTGCCACTGAAGAGGCTTTCGCCACTATCAGCCTTGGCACAGCTGAAGACGTTGATGCTGCTGCGAAGGCAGCTAGAGCTGCATTCGGAACCTGGTCGCACTCTTCCATAGAAGAGCGGAAGACGGTCATAGCCAACATCATTTCCGGACTGAAGGCTCGGGGCGATGAAATGGCGACAGCAATATCTAATGAAATGGGCGCTCCCATGGGCTTGTCCAAAACTGCGCAATTGGGCAGTGGTCTAGGCCATTTCATGAACATTCTCGGCGTACTAGACAGTTATGAATTTGAAGAAGTTCGAGGTACTACAAAAATTGTAAAAGAGCCTGCAGGAGTATGTGGATTTATAACTCCATGGAATTGGCCACTAAATCAGATTGCCTGTAAGGTCGCCCCCGCCATCGCTGCCGGTTGCACTATGGTGTTAAAGCCAAGCGAAATCGCACCAATAAGCGGCTATATTCTAGCGGAAATCATTGCCGATTCAGGTTTACCGGCAGGTGTTTTCAATTTAGTGAATGGTGAGGGCACAACAGTTGGTGCTGCGATTTCTGCTCATCCTGATATCGATGTTGTTTCGTTTACTGGCTCAACCCGCGCTGGTCGAGAAGTGGCCAAAGCTGCTGCAGACGGAATTAAGCGAGTTACTCAAGAACTGGGCGGTAAATCAGCCAATATCATTCTTGAGGACGTACCGGATTTCAGCCGAGCAGTGGCCGGGGGAGTTGCTGGCTGTTTCGGCAATAGCGGTCAATCCTGCAATGCACCAACTCGTATGCTCGTGCCGAAAGCAAAAATGCCAGAGGCAATAGAAGTAGCGAAAGCTACTGCTGTTAAATCAACTGTAGGCGATCCAAAAGCAGAAGATACTCGTCTCGGTCCTGTAGTAAGCGAATTACAATTCAACAAGATTCAGGGATTGATTGAAAAAGGAATTGAAGAAGGTGCCGAATTGATAACCGGAGGACCTGGTCGGCCAGAGGGAATAGCCAAAGGCTACTTCGTGCAACCAACTGTATTCGCCAATGTCACGAACGACATGGCTATCGCCAGAGAAGAAATTTTCGGACCAGTATTGTCGATTATTGGTTATGACGATGATAGCGATGCAATAAGTATCGCCAATGACACTGATTACGGTCTATCCGGATATGTTTCAGGTCAACCCGATCATGCGCAGTCAATCGCGCGTCAACTTCGTACTGGTAATGTTCACATTAATGGAGCTGGCCCTGATTTTTCAGCTCCGTTTGGAGGTTATAAACAATCTGGTAATGGTCGCGAATGGGGCATAGAAGGATTTGAAGAATTCCTCGAAACTAAAGCGATGATGGGAGCAGTAGCTGAGTAAATCTAAGGAGCCAAAGCATTGCCAAGATTTATGCAAGTTGGAAAAAAGGAAAACAATTTATGGGATTAGACGTACAAAAGACCTCAATAGACATTGGCATCATCGCTAAAGATATAGATGCCATGATGAAATTCTATGACGAAATTCTCGGGTTAGATCTGGAAGCAACTATTCCGATGCCAGGCGGTGGCACTATGAATCGATTTAAGGTCGGTGACAGCATCATCAAAGTGATTGCGCTGGAACCTGCGCCATCGGCTGAAGCGGAACCAGGTGGTATTCGTGCTGCTAGTGGATATCGTTACTGGACGATTCATGTGCCAAGTCTCGAAGACACTGTTGGTAAAGTTGAAGCTGCGGGCGGCAAAGTTGTTGTACCGATTCGAGAAATTCGCGAGGGTATATCAATAGCATTCCTTGAAGATCCAGACGGGAATTGGATAGAGCTATTACAAAATAGCTAAGGCAAAACACAAAAAAAGGATTCAATAGAGCCCCTTTTTTGTTGCATTCTGTTCTTACCAAATGTTTCGAGCTTTTAATTGGATGTCAAAAGTATTACCGCTAGAATGAAAACCTCAGGGACTAAGTTAATTTCTTTATATTTACTCCAATCTCGAAAAAACTTAAAAACTAGTTAGTTACTTTTTCCAGCCATGCATCTAATGATGTCCAATTCATGCGAAACATATGCGGCGCACTGTCAAGAATCGCTGCATCTAAATCAACCCCCGCTTCAGTTAGTGCGTTAACAGTTTCATCGAATCGATCTGCCCAGCCCAGTTGATCGGCGCCACCAATGCGTAAATAAACAGGAAAGCCAGCCAATGGACGATTATCAACAACTGAAGTTGCTAATGCAGGTACCGCTGCCACACCAAAATAGTTTTGCGGATTACGACGGGCAATTTCTAAAGCCGACATTCCTCCGTTAGAGATACCAGCAAGTAGCACTTTACCTTCAGCAATATAGTCTCGCTTCTGCAATTCGACAATTAATTGTTCAACCTTATGGTTATTTTCTTCGCCCCGAAACGCCCTATTGTTCGGCGAAATTGGTACGGCAACCACATATCCACGTTCTGAAAAACCACCACCTAACCAAATAGATGTATCACGGGATATAGAAGCGTTACCTGGTCCGCCTCCCATCAATACCACCAAGGTAGATGGAACCTCTATAGTTTCCGCCGGCCTGACCATAAACACGCCGAGCACGGACCCGTCTTCAAGCGCTACGCGTTCCTGGGCTGTCGCTATAAAAGAAAATAGAAGAGTTATGAAGAGCATTAGAGCTTGTGCTATTTGCATTTTATACTCCTTCTTCTAGCTGTATTAATCTGACTCTTCCCGCGCTCTATAAATGTCTTCGAAGCGTCCATGCAACCGTCGCATTCCGCCGAGCCAGCGATCATAGTCATCTGTTTTACGTCTCATGTAAGTTAGCACCTCAGGATGAGGTAATACCAGGAAGCGTTCTTCTGCTAAAGTTTCAATCACTGTATTTGCAAGTTGTTCTGGCTCAAGCATTCCGTCGAGACCAGCTACACCACCATCACCGCCAGCTGTCATAGCCGTTCGCACAGCTTGTGGACAAAGGGCGGATACTTTTATACCACGATTACCATAAGTAATTGATAACCACTCTGCGAAACCAATCGCGGCATGTTTTGTCGTAGCGTAAGGAGCTGACCCTACCTGGTTCAACAAACCTGCAGCAGAAGAAGTGTTTAATAAATACCCTTCACCCCTTTCTAACATTCCAGGTAACACGGCACGTGCTGCAAACACGTGAGACATTACATTAATATCCCAAATAGCCTGCCATTTTTCTGTGGGTACGTCTTCGCCACCAGGAGTAAATATGCCGGCATTAGAGCAAAACAAATCTATATGACCGAACGCTTCCAGAGTCTTTGCGACTAACTCCGTGGCTTCCTCTTCTTTACCAACATCACAAGTAATCCCAAGAGCTTGAGACTGATCACTGATATCACTGACCGTTGCATTTACCCCTTCACTGTTTATATCTGTTGCAACGATCGCCGAAGCTCCTTCGATAGCAAAGCGTTCACATAATGCTTTGCCAATCCCGCTGGCCGCTCCCGTTACTACGATTACCTTATCTTTAACTTGCATAGTTTTTCCTTGTGGGATTTAGACCGATACTGCACTTCCTAATCTTTCGTTAATAATTTTTTCTGCTTCATCTACGATTCGCGTGATCAGCTCTTCGACTGTTGGAATATCATCTATCAATCCGACAACCATTCCTGCAGACCAGATACCCTTATCTAAATCACCGGTGTCGAATAGTTCCCTGCCCTTCACACCAGCAACAAGAGGCTGAATGTCTTCAAACTTTGTTTCACCAGGTTTACCTTCAATTTCAATTACTTGCTCAGCAATACTGTTTTTAAACACGCGTGCTGTGTTTCGAAGAGTCCTATAAATGAGAGAGGTATCTAATTCTGAAGCTTCAACCATGGCTTGCTTTACTTTTTCATGAATAGGCGCTTCTTTAGTGACCATGAAACGGGTCCCCATGTTGATTCCATCAGCGCCCATTGCCAATGCAGCAGCGAGACCTCTTCCATCACCTAAACCACCCGATGCAAGAAATGGAATTTTTAAACGGCGTGCTGCGATTGGCAACAAGATCATATTAGTCACATCGTCTTCACCTGGATGACCAGCGCATTCGAAGCCATCAACACTGACCATGTCACAGCCAATACGTTCTGCTTTTAACGAATGTCTAATAGATGTGCATTTATGAATAACGGTAATTCCGGCACTTTTAAATAAAGGAAGGAATGGTTCTGGGTTGCGCCCTGCAGTCTCAACGATCTTTACTCCAGAATCTACAATTGCTTGTGCGTACTCTTCGTAAGGTACAGGTTTGATTGTTGGCAAAATAGTGAGATTCACAGCAAACGGCTTATCTGTCATGGCACGACAACGGTCGATCTCTTTGATTAAATCTTCCGGAGTTGGCTGAGTCAGTCCTGTGAGTATTCCCAATCCTCCAGCATTCGAAACTGCAGATGCCAATTCGGCGAAACCCACCCATTGCATTCCTCCTTGGACAACTGGGTGTTCAATCCCTAACATCTCCGTTATTCTAGTTCGCATCCTCTTAACTTCCCTCACTTTAACGATATATAAACTAAATAAATACTAATTAGACAATCACCCCATATTAGTTTACGTGGTCTAATTCGGAGGATCAAAGTATTGATTATTGTTACATTAGCTTAAGATTTGTCACCTTTAATATGTTATATTTCTGCCCTTTTTGGG
>DFQD01000237.1:15658-24793 GCA_002377605.1 Gammaproteobacteria bacterium UBA3498
CGCCAACGCCCAGCACCATGATTGCTTAATTAGCAATAATTAAAAATGGCGAGACTGATTTTTCTTTTTGCGCTTTAAGCAAAGCCAATTTAGAGAATTAATGAAACGGCTTATATGGGGCCTAGCATAACATCGGAGTTATCAATGATTCGAAAAATCCTTATTTCAACTAAAACTGCAGCTATTGTTTTAGCTTTTACACCTTCCATCGGAAGTTCACAAAGCGGGCAACAAGCAATTGAGGAGATAGAAGTTTTCGCGAATAGTCGCAGAAGTGAAGGGTTGACCAACGTGAATGCCGCCGTTAGCGTTTTAGGTGAAGAAGAGTTGGATCTTATCCTTCATACACACTATCAAGAAGCACTATCTAGAGTTCCTGGTTTTAGCGGCAACAGAAATAATGGTCAGGAAAGCTTGATGGCGATTAGATCCCCCGTTCTAACTGGCTCAGGTGCATGTGGAGCTTTTCTTATAGCTGAAAACGGAATACCCGTCCGTTCTGCTGGTTTTTGCAATGTTAATGAGATGTTCGACACTCACTCCGAATATGCCCAAAGTATAGAGGTCATAAGAGGACCAGCAAGTACGTTTTGGGGTTCGAACGCATTGCATGGCCTTGTTAACGTTCGGCTGCCACAGCCCGGCGAAATAGGCGAGTTAAGTCTAGAACAAGGACCTAGAGGTTCTTATCGAGCGAAAACAGCCATAGGGTCTGACAATGGTAATTACAAACAGTCTCTTTACATTACCGGGATAAGTGAAGAAGGCTATCGAGATGACAGTGGGGTCGACCAACAAAAGGCGTCTTGGTTGTACGAGTATACATTGGCAAATGGCATACAAATGGAAGGAGGCTTCACTTATAACAATTTAAACCAGGAAACTGCAGGCTATGTGGCTGGAGCTAAAGCCTACGAAGATAGCGATAAAAGAGACACTAACCCTAACCCAGAGGCTTATCGCGATAGCCAAAGTACACGTGCGTGGACAAGATTTACCATGGAATCTGGAGATTGGGAGATCACAGCAACACCCTATTTTCGTGAAGTTAACATGAGTTTTGTGCAGCATTATTTGCCTGGGCAACCCATTGAGGACAACGAGCATAGAAGTATTGGTATTCAGATCGCCGCATTTCGTGAACTTAACAACAACTCTAGCTTTTCATGGGGCCTAGATGCTGAAAGTACTGATGGAGCCTACAAGGAAAACCAACCAAACCCAACAACAGGCTCTCTCTTTGTGCGTAGAACCATACCCCAGGGCATGCACTACGATTACGAAGTTGAGGCCACTCAGTTTGCGGTGTTTGCAAACTATGAAACTCCTTTAACAGACCGCCTTGATCTTTCTATTGGGGCAAGACTCGAAAATATCGACTACGAATATGACAACCTAATGTTGGATGGCCGCACTGACGCGAATGGAGTTGCATGCGGATTTGGCGGGTGCCGCTTCAGCAGGCCAGCGGATCGTGATGATGATTTCAGTGACGTTTCTCCAAAACTTGGATTAAGTTACGAGTTAAATGGTAGTCATAACTTTTTTGTAAGAGCACAACGCGGTATTCGTGCCCCCCAATCCACTGAATTGTATAGATTGCAAGGAAGTCAAAGCGTTGCGGATCTCGATTCCGTTGAGCTGGATAGTTATGAATTAGCTTTGCAAGGAGCCGGCAGCAACTGGAATTATTCTGCCTCACTATATTGGATGGACAAGGAAAATGAAGTTTTAAAAGACAGTAATCGTATGAACCTCAATGGAAGTCACACTAAACATCAAGGTTTCGAGGTTGCGGTTGGTTATGATCTGACAAATTCCCTATCCTTAGCTGGGGTTTATAATTTAGCTGATCACACTTATGAAAATGATCTTGTGTCTGGAGGTCAAAATATCAATGGGAATGATATTGATACAGCGCCTGATCACTTTGGAAACCTCCGCCTAACCTATAGGCCTGCAGAAAACCTTCTGGCGGAGCTAGAGCTAGTTCATATGGGTGAGTACTATACTAACCCTGAAAATACAGCTTCCTATGATGGCCATGATCTACTAAATCTTCGTCTACAGTATGATGTAAACGACGATTTGATGATTTATCTTAATGCCCTAAACATCACAGACGAGGAATATGCGGAAAGAGCCGACTTTAGCGGCTGGGTTGGAGATCGTTACTTCCCCGGTGAGCCCGCACGAATATTTGTCGGATTCACGTGGAAATATCGCTAGTAACTTAAGTTTACTCTGTAAAAAAAATGCCGGCTTAAGTCGGCATTTTTTTATCAAGTAGATATAGAGGTAACTACTTTGACCAACTACGAGCACAGACATTATTTCGACAGACTCGTTGACTATTTCGCCTCTGAAAAAAATAAAAACCCTAGTCGCATTTATCATCCGGAATTAGATGTTTATCGCTCAGTAAAAGATGAGAGCGAACTACGCCCTGCTGCAGTGCTCCTACCTATTACTCGCCAGGAAGAAGACAATGAAAGCCATCTGGTTCTAACAGTCAGGTCCGCAAACCTCAAGAGTCATGCAGGTCAGATAAGTTTGCCTGGCGGTACACAGGAAGAACAAGATCATGACGCAAAAGAGACGGCACTAAGAGAAAGCGAAGAAGAGATTGGACTGTTGAGGAACCAGGTTGAGATCATTGGTCGCTTGGGAACTTTAGCTCTGCCATCAGGGTTTTTGATAACGCCGATTGTGGGCATTATCGAGAATGGATTGGAATTCGTAGCTCAGCCTGAAGAAGTAGCTGAAATCTTTCACGCGCCATTAGATTTGATATTAGACATTACTGCCTATCAGAAATCGTCAGTTGAATTCAAAGGATCTCCTCGAACGATCGTCGAAGTACACTATGAGGACTATCGAATTTGGGGAGCAACGGCGGCGATTCTATACCACCTTGCCACTGAAATTTCTAAATTCAGAATCTAGTCTATCTGATAATTAAACGCGCTAACCAGTGTTTCTTTTTCATCAATGTTGACACCTTCTTCTTTTTCATTTGGAGCATGGCAGACACGATTCCTACCTTCTTGTTTTGCCATGTAGAGATAACCGTCAACTTTATCGACGAAATCTTTTTCGGTTAATCGATCACCGCAACTATAAACATCTACACCGCAACTGGCTTTAATATCTAAGAAAAAATCGCCCGCCTTTACTGGAGAGTTCTCAATGATAAGACAAAGACGATTAGCAAATCGTACACCTTGGCGGAGAGTTGTATCGGGAAGAATGAGAGCGAACTCTTCTCCTCCATAGCGACAGGGAATATCCAATCGGCGAGTGGTCTTGAGAATCAAACTAGAAACATGGGAGAGAACGACGTTACCAATCTCGTGACCATGGACATCATTAACGGATTTGAAATGATCCAAATCACACATGATCAAACAGGTAGGCTGGCCGGAACGTCTTGTACGTTCCATTTCCAAACTAAGTGCTTGAGAGAAGTAGCGGTAATTAAAAAGCCCAGTTAATTCATCGGTACGCACCAACGCTGCCAACTGCTTAACTTCTTCTCGAAGTAGGTTTACTTCAGCAAGATTGGCGCAATTGTCGTTCCCAGCTGGGCACGGATACGTTTCCGTCCCTTCAATTTTGTGGTGATCATTCATGCTTCTTGGATAGTGCTAGCATTATCTAAGCCCATGATAAATCTAATTTTTTACTTTCTATGGGGCAGAAGGTTTAGCCTAATATTTAACAGTAGCATAAAGCCAGAGCAGCAAAAACACCCATCTGCTAGTTTTGTAACCTGGTTCATTATCTATTGAAAAACAATGAGCCAGCTAATTAGGTAGAGCCCAGTCAGGAAATCCACCCAATACATCGAATGTTAGGTGACCAAGGGTATAAACGAAAAAGGTAAGTAGGAATACCGAAAGTATGTCCAACCAGATTCCAGCTATTACCATTTTCATAATAGGAATCCTCCCGGAACCATATACGATTGCATTAGGAGGCGTGGATACTGGCAGCATAAAAGCACAGGAGGCAGCCAGAGTCGTGGGTATCATTAACAACAGCGGATGTGCTTCAATAGCTTGCGAAAGACTTGCCATGATAGGCAAAGATAAAGAAATAGTTGCGGTGTTAGAAGCAACTTCAGTAAGCCCTGTGATGAAGGCGACAGTGCTCATAACAATTATTAGCGGTTCAGCGTCCCCTAATAGATCGCCAAGTAAGACAGCGACGTAATCAGATAATCCAGATGCGCCAAATCCCTTAGCGATTGCTAAACCACCCCCGAATAAAATCAGAATCCCCCAGGGCACGCGCTTAGCATCTTCCCAGTCCATTAATCTTCCGCCCACAGCTTTGCTAGCTGGAATCATAAACAGCATTAGAGCTACCGCAATAGATACACTCCCATCGTCGATCATATAACCTACCGGTTCTGCTCCTATAGATCGAAGAATATTGTCCAGGTAATAACTCCAACCAAATACATCGATATCCTCACCAAAGAGTCTTTCCTTTCTAGTAATTAACAACACAGCAAAGGTCGCAAAGACGCCCGTTACTCTTTTTTCTTCCGTGGACATTGTTCCAAGCTTTCTAATCTCAGTCTGGATAAATTCTTTACCACTAAATGGGGTGCTTGCAGGGAGCGGGAAGACGAAACGAGTTAATAGAACCCAGGCGATTAACATGTAAATAAAACTCATGGGCAATGCGAACAGCATCCATGTGGAAAAAGTTATTTCCGGCGCGTCAGGAAATAATTGGGACATTTGGGTTATCAATACGCCGTTCGGAGGAGTTCCAATTAAAGTGGCGAAGCCACCAATGGAAGCCCCGTAAGCTATTCCCAAAAGAAGCGTTAAGGAAAAATTTTCTGCTCGAGGATCAGCATTACAGCCTTCGGCTACTCTCTTCCGATTTAGTTCCTCGTACAGCAAAACCAGCGACATACCCATTGGCATCATCATTAACGCGGTTGCGGTATTGGATAACCACATAGATAGGAAACCAGTAGCCACCATAAATCCAAGTACTAATCTATGGGGTTGGCCTCCGATGATACGTAATGTGTGTAACGCAATGCGTTTATGTAGATTCCATTTCTCAACCGCCACTGCGACGATAAATCCACCCATGAATAGAAGAATAATCCAGTCCATATACTGATTAGCGACATTAGGGAAAATGATGTCGAAGTCGCTGGCAGAAAACCCTTCGGCAAAGGTCGCTGTTTCAAGATCGATACGATTACCAGCTGGCAATTCCCGCCCCCGCATAATTCCCAATAGCGGAAACAACACAATTGGTAATAGCGCTGTAGCGGAGAGTGGAATTGCTTCAGTGATCCACCATATAGCCATTAACAAAATAATAGCTGCCATGCGTGTAACTAAGGGGTTGTTAGGATCAAGATCAACGAATAGCAGCATCAGCAGAAACACGATGGGGCCAAGCCACAATCCGACTTTGGATCGAGTGGGGACAACAATAGGTTCTTCGATTTCTGTGCTAGCCGAGTCAGTCATTAGTATTTTTTTGCTAAGTGGAAATGACTAAAAAATCTCTTCTAGGAAATTCGCCAGAGATTGATAGGTACGCTTCTCCGCAACTTCGCTGAATACCGTGCCGAAATCCGGATTGTTGGCAGTCGGATTGGTAAAGGCATGCATAGTTTGACCATAGGCATGAACCTGCCAGTCGACACCCGCCTCGTTCATTTCAGTTTCAAAGGCTAAAACCTGTTCGGGTGGCACCATGGGATCATCATGGCCATGGAGACAAAGCACCTTAGCCTTGATCTCTTCATTTGGAACATCTCCTGGAGCTAATATTCCGTGGATACTGACAACACCAAGAACATCTGCCCCAGAACGAGCCAGTTCCAGCACACACATTCCGCCAAAACAATAACCCATGGCAGAAACTTTGGTGGCGTCTACCTGAGGGATGTTCCGACCAGCAACTAGCGCCGCTCGAATTCGTTGTCTCAGGGCGGTGCGATCAGAAGCCAGCGGGTTCATTAGAGAAGAATTAAGCTCAGCATCTCCGTCTGCACCGAAAACACCTTTCCCGTACATATCCAAAGCGAAACCGATGTATCCCATAGAAGCAATACGCTCCGCCGCATTACAGGCGAATTCACGGCGCCCACTCCAGTCATGGGCAACTAGAACTAGCGGTTTTTGCGTATCAGTTTCTTCGTGGGCGACATACCCCTCAAGCTGCGTATCACCATCGCTATAATTGAGATGTTGCGTAATCATTTCCTATCCCGTTTCCATATTTGTTGTTTTTAAGTAGCACAACTGGTTGCTCAATCTAACTGTTCTAACATCGTTTCAGCAGAACTGACTTTAATTTCACCTGGTGCTTCAATTCCTAGATAGGAAACTGTGCCATCGTCTACGATCATGCCAAAGCGCTGCGCTCTGTTCCCCATTCCAAATCCGCTAGCGTCCAGCTCGAGGCCTAGAGCAGCAGTAAATTCACCATTACCATCCGCAAGCATCAGGATTTCTTCTGCGTTTTGTGCCTGACCCCAAGCACCCATTACGAAAGCATCATTCACCGCCAAACAGGCGATCGTGTCTGCTCCTTTAGCTATAATGGCATCGGCATTGACTACGAAACCAGGGAGATGAGTCATTGAACAACCAGGTGTAAACGCACCAGGAACAGCAAATAAGACAACTTTCTTACCACTAAATACTTCATCAGTACTCATATCTTGAGGCCCATCAGCGGTCATTACCTTGAAAGTTGCTGAAGGTACTTTATCTCCTACCTGGACTGTCATGCCTATTCTCCTATATTTCGTTAGTCTGACAATTGTTCGGGGATATTAGCAAATTCACTTGGACATTCTAAGCATTGACCCAAAAATTCAGCGAAGTGCCGATTTGCTATTAAGCTAAATGACTAATGTAGCGAATTTTTAGGTTGAGGGTACTTTTCGTTCTTAGCTTTCAAAATAATCTGGGTAAAATTGAACAATGCTGTCGAAGTAGTAAAACAGGTTACCTTATCTCTATCTCTCACTTTCAATAACTGACTCAATCCAATCAACATGAACTGATATTCTTTCATAAACTGCAACGGAGCCGTATTCACCTTGAGTTTCTTCCGAAAAGCTTTCTCCGCCCAATTCACCGATAGCAACACCGGCTAATCTGAATTCATTGCCAACGGAAATTAATGCAGGCCCACCACTGTCACCTAAGCCAAGCATGCCTTCCAGCGGCAATGAGTCACTATCAACTTCTCGTGGGTCGTCGAAAATAAACCGCAACCTGAGATTTGCTTCCGAAATTCTATTTTGTGCGCGCCGCTTAGTGCCATCGTCGAATTGTCGTCCTGTTGTGCCAAGTCCAAAGTAACCCCAACCTACCAAAGTTACTACTTCACCTTTTTCATCAGTTTGATCATAGGGTGGGATCGGCCTAGGTATTGGAGATGCCTGTCGAAACCGAAGTAGAGCAAGATCGACTTCAGGATTTGCAGAATTGACTATTTCGGGATGCATAAGTACGACATCGATTTCTCGTGTCTGATTTCCAACTTCAACTGCAAAGCGTCTGCCATTTTTTATTGCAGTTCCCAAGGCAGTTTCATTGACACAATGAGCGGCCGTGATTGCCCAGCGCTCATGGATGACAGTGGCGGCACATACTCTTCTTATGCCCTGACGCTCCAAAAAGAAAACAGCAGGAAGATCATTGTTTCTGATTTCATATTTACCAGGAGCAATATCGTGGCGCACGATTATGCCGTAACTTTTGAAAGCAAAAACAATTAATAGAAGAGCAAAAAGAAATTTATATTTCGATGTCACTGCTGGCTCGCTCAATTATTCACCCAGCTTCTTTTTCAGCTGCGACTTGTTTTTGGCTTTGCCTAACTCTGCGCAAAGGTCGCAAGTTTGGCTCGTACTTCGATTTCTTTACCATCTGGAAAATTCTGACTGATCTGTGGATTACCACGAAAAGCGTTATAACGATAAAAACCAGTATACATACCGCAAGCCATTGTTCTGCAGTCCAATTAGATACATCTACAAAATGAGTGAGCATTACCGGATCGCAGTTCTTGAGTCAGGACAACACATTATGCGCCAATCTAGGAGTTATTTGCCAGATCGGAGACAAATTGCTCGATGTGCTCAATTCGTTCCCAGGGATCATCCAGTTCCAGCAATTGCTGCCTTTGCTCCACTTCTATGGGTATTAGCTCGCTTAGGCGCCACCCCAGGTCCCACAGATTGTTGTAGTCGATTGAAAGATTTTTCTGCTCGACTAAAGGATGGTTCTCCAGATTTTGTAACAAATCCGATAGCGCTGAGAACTCATCTTCCAATGGAATGGATTCTTTTCCAACTGACTCAGCTGCACTGAACTCAACCTCAGCCTGTAATACTCCAGAATCAGCTTGCCAACAATCTTCAATTTTGAATTTGGTTAATCCTTCAACGGTGACACCGAGCAAACCGTTTTCTAGTTGATCCCAATCGACAATCTTTGAATAAGTACCAGTGCGATGAATAGTTTGCTGCGAACCTTCCTGAATGATTTCTTTCCCGGTTTTCAATAAACAAATACCGAATCCGGAATCACCCTTCATACATTCACTTACTAAATCAAGATAGCGTCGCTCAAAAATTTGTAAATCCAATCTCCCTCCGGGGAAGAGGACTACCCTAAGCGGAAATAGCGGAATCTGTTGTAGGTAGACCATTCTGCCTCTTAACTTGAGTGAGAATATTGTAGAGAGCTTGATGTCTATTGTGCATTACACTCAATAGGTTCGACTAGTTTAATGTGGGGGGCCGGTTTGTAATGTTTGCAGTAATTTGTCGTGTATGTCCTCAAAGCCGCCATTACTCATTATGACGATCTGATCCCCCGACAAACTATTCTCTTGCAAGAAGGTAATGATCTCATCAACTTCGTCAAAGGCATTAGCTGGTACCTTGCTTTCTGTCAACAACGATTGGAAATCAATCTTGCAATCCTGTGCTTTATGCCAAATCACCATATCTGCTGACTGGCACGCCTGATTTAAGAATTGCTGATGAATTCCGGACTTCATGGTTGCTGAGCGTGGATCAATCACAGCGATCAAGCGTTTTGATCCCCCTTCTGCTTTTAATTGCGCTTT
>DFQD01000124.1:0-772 GCA_002377605.1 Gammaproteobacteria bacterium UBA3498
TCGGGAATACGATCGAGGTAGAAATGCCATAATGGGGCTATATTCTGTCGCCCAAAAATTCGAACAACTCACAGAATTAGATAACGGAATTACAGTAAATATCGCGCGAATCTCTGGTGGTACTGCTTTCAATGTTGTTCCTGAGGCCGCTGTTTTGCAGTTCAACGTGCGCTGTCAGTCAGTTGGGCAGCAGCTAGAGCTCGACAAAAAAATGAAAGCGATTATTAATGAAGCTGCTCAACAAAGCGAAGTCGCTTTAGAGATTAGTGGAGGTTTTTCACGACCTCCTAAAATCATTTCTCCCGCAACCCAACTTCTGATGGATTGGGTTGCAGAGAGTGGCAAACAGTTGGATATCAATGTGCAGTTTAAGGACACTGGTGGCTGTTGTGATGGAAATAATCTTGCTGCCGTTGGGTTACCTAATGTCGATACTCTCGGAGTGCTAGGCGGACAAATACACACCACCGATGAATTCATGCTAATCGACAGCCTGCCGGAACGAGCAAAACTAAGTCTCAATATTTTGCAAAAAATTTCAGAAGAAGGTGATCGATTGCAAGCCCTCAGTAAGATGGGCAACGAGAATTAAAGTGTTAATCAGAACAGCCAATGAGGGTGACTTACCGAGCTTGTTAAAACTTTCTGCCATGTTGAATCCTGGTATGACATCAATGCCTTTTGACAAAAAAACCTGGGAATCAAAGATTGAGTTAGTAGAGGAAAGTCTCGCGAGCAAGGAGAGAACAGATTCGGAATCAGTTTATTTGCT
>DFQD01000124.1:1138-3341 GCA_002377605.1 Gammaproteobacteria bacterium UBA3498
GGATTAAGCCGCCCTTTCTACAATTATAAATTGTCCAAGGAGTCTAAATTCTCTGAAGCGCTGGATATTAGGATTACCAGTAACCTATTGAATCTAGTTAATGATTTTACCGGCGAGACTGAACTAATGTCTTTGTTTCTGATGCCGGAATACAGGAAGAACAGTATTGGCCAATTTTTATCTCGTGCTCGCTATTTATTTATGAGCGATTTTCCTGAGCGATTCAGCAATATCGTATTCGCAGAGATTCGTGGTTGGTTAAACGAAAGTGAAAAGTCTCCGTTCTGGGAACATTTGGGCAAAAAGTTTTTTAATCTACCTTTTGCTCGCGCCGATTTCATTAGTGCAGTAAACGGCTCTCAATTTATCTCAGACTTAATGCCACGATTTCCCGTGTATTTGGAATTGCTTCCTGAAGAAGTGATAGAGATTATTGGTATGCCACACGAAGAATCAATACCGGCAAAGAGATTGCTGGAACGTGAAGGGTTCAGTTATCAAGGCACTGTCGATATTTTTGACGCGGGGCCTGTTATGGAATGCGATCGCTGCAATATCGAATCCATTAGAAATGCAAAATTATTAACAATAAAAAATCTCGTTTCGGAAATTCGAGAAGATGAATCTTCCCCAAAATGTATAGTTAGCAATCGTTGCCTGGAAGATTACCGTTTGATCATGGCGCCAGTACACTGTGAAGAGGGAGAAGAAGCTACGATCTCAGAGCAAGATGCTGAGATATTACGAGTTAGTGTGGGCTCGCAAATTCAGACTCTAGAGTTACGTTAAAAATATGGGCGAGTTAAGTCAAAAACATTATGTCAACGGAGAATGGAAGCCTTCACAGGGGGAAGAATTCGCTTCAGAAAACCCAGCAACTGGAGAAATCATCTGGGTCGGAAACAGCGCCGATACCAACGCTGTAAATGAAGCCGTAACAGCCGCTAAAGAAGCTTTCAATTCCTGGCGCGTTCTTAGCGTTGATGAAAGAAATGCTTTCGTTGATAAATTTATCGATCAAGTTAAATCGCGCGAGAAAGACCTAGCTCAGGAAATACACATCGAGACCGGCAAGCCTTTGTGGGAAAGTAAAACCGAAATTAACTCCATGATCGGCAAAGCAGCTATTTCTGTTAACGCTTATAGCGATCGGACGGGCTCATCGGAAAAAGAAGCTAACAATGTCTCAATAAAGTTAGCTCATCGCCCAATCGGTGTGTTTGCTGTATTGGGACCTTACAATTTCCCCGGTCACTTACCCAATGGTCACATAATTCCAGCGTTGCTGGCAGGGAACACCATCGTCTTTAAACCTTCAGAATTAACACCCAAGTTTGGTGAGCTAATGGTTCAGTGCTGGGCCGACGCAGAAATTCCCAATGGTGTTATTAATCTATTACAGGGTGCACGTGCTGCCGGGGAAGCTTTAGTTAGTTCGGAATCTATAGATGGTGTGTTATTCACTGGCAGCTCTGCAACCGGGCATGCAATTCATAAGAGTTTGGGTGGTCAGCCAAATAGGATGTTAGCTCTGGAGATGGGCGGTAATAATCCCTTAGTAGTGGATGAAGTCAGTGACTTGGATGCTGCTGTCTACACAATAGTTCAATCTGCATTTATTTCCGCAGGGCAACGTTGTACTTGCGCTCGAAGACTAATTCTTGTTCGCAATGCAGCCAATAAAGAATTATTAAGCAAGCTCGGCCGCGCAACCATGCAAATAAAAGTAGGCAGTGACGATGATTGTTTTATTGGCCCGGTTATTTCGAACATGGCTGCGGACAATGTTGTCGAATTTGAGCGTGAGTTAATTGAGAAGGGAGGTGTTTCAATCCTGCCTTTGCGAAGACCAGATAATGATCGCCCATTTCTGCAACCGGCATTAATAGATACAACTGCCGCTAAGGGTTTGGACGACAAAGAATGCTTCGGACCTTTGCTGCAGGTCAAATGGGTTGAAGATCTGAGTTCCGCAATTGAAGAAGCAAACAATACTCATTACGGTTTGTCAGCAGGATTGCTTAGTAACAACCCTGAGTCCTGGAATCTTTTCTACCGAGATATTCGTGCTGGTATCGTAAATTTTAATCGAGCTATTACCGGCGCTAGTGGTGCTGCGCCATTTGGTGGAGTAGGTGCCAGTGGTAACTATCGGCCTGGAGCATACTACGCTGCGGACTATAGCGCCTATCCCATTGCCAGT
>DFQD01000033.1:0-1810 GCA_002377605.1 Gammaproteobacteria bacterium UBA3498
TCTGGGTGAAACACTTTAGTCCAATCTTTACCATATTGTTGCAATTCCACATCATCGGTTTTCACCCAATCGGAGCCGACAATTTCAATGAGCTGACTAATCAGCTCTTCTGTTCTAATCTCCATCTAGTGGTCCATAAACAATAAGGTAGGAAGTGTTGGAAAATCTTCTGCGCTAAAAGAGGTGCAAATTATTGCTTACTAAGAATATGTTATCATGCGCACCCTTTGTGATCATCGTCTCCGCTGCTACAACCAAATTCTTAAATTGAGTCCCGCGAATCCGACCTCATTTGCAATGAACATAATCAAACCTTTTTGTTCCTTATTAGCTCACAATAAGCCTTAGCGAGATCGCTTAGATTCGAAGGGCCATTAAGTTCGAATGGGGTTAGACTATCCCTAAGTTTGATCGAGTCTTCTAGTGAAAAAATCGCCTTAATCCTGAGGCAACAATTAGGACATTAGGCAACATCGGCGTAGCGCTGATACATTTCTTCCAGGCTATAAACTTTTCCTATTTTCGAAGCCTGGCCAGAAGTACCAAATGCTCCCAGCCTTGCTTTCACAATCTCTTTCATCGCTTTCATTGTTGGAATGAGGAATTTTCTTGGGTCGAACTCCGATTTGTTCTCAGCGAGAAATTTTCTAACCGCTCCAGTGGATGCAAGCCGCAAATCGGTATCGATGTTTACCTTGCGAACTCCATGGCGAATTCCCTCCTGAATTTCTTCGACTGGAACACCATAGGTTTCAGGAATCTCTCCGCCAAATTCATTGATGACTGCCAACCACTCTTGGGGAACTGAAGATGAGCCGTGCATGACCAGATGTGTATTTGGAATTCTTGCGTGAATCTCTTTGATGCGCTCGATGGCTAGAATGTCTCCTGTAGGAGGGCGGCTGAATTTGTATGCTCCATGGCTAGTTCCAACAGCAATAGCTAGGGCATCTACCCCAGTCGCATCGACAAAATCTGAAGCTTCTTCTGGATCAGTTAATAACTGGGACATGGATAGCTTACCTTCTGCGCCAATACCATCTTCTTCTCCTGCCATACCGGTTTCTAAAGATCCGAGACAACCAAGCTCGCCCTCAACCGAAACGCCACAGGCATGGGCCATTTCTACTGTTTCCTTGGTAACCCTAACGTTATATTCAAAATCCATGGGCGTCTTTCCATCTTCTGCCAAAGAGCCGTCCATCATTACTGACGAGAATCCCAATTGAATAGAACGCTGACAGACAGCAGGAGAAACACCATGATCCTGGTGCATGACTATTGGTATGTGCGGGAACTCCTCAATTGCTCCTTGGATAAGGTGCTTAAGAAAATTGGAGCCAGCGTACTTTCTAGCGCCTGCTGATGCCTGCAGTATCACCGGACTGTTAACCTCGTCAGCGCCTTCCATGATTGCCCGCACCTGTTCAAGGTTATTCACATTGAATGCAGGCACGCCGTAATCGTTCTCAGCAGCATGGTCTAGTAATTGTCTTAAGCTAATTAGGGACATGGTTTAGTCTCACTTTCAATAATCTAATTTCTTATTAGTCTCATTAAGTTTAATTATTTCCAAGCTCGGTAGAATTGGCAACGTCTCTTTTTATTCGCCGCGAAAATTAAGTATTTGCACTGCAGGAAGTTCAGTTTCTTGAATGTACTCCAGAAAAGCACCCCCTCCCGTGGAGATGTAAGAAATATCTTTAGTAACGCCAAACTTATCGATGGCGGCTATAGTTTCACCGCCCCCAGCTATGGAAAATCCTCGATTCGCAGCAATTGCATGAGAAATACCTGCCGTCCCTCCAGC
>DFQD01000033.1:2182-2888 GCA_002377605.1 Gammaproteobacteria bacterium UBA3498
TTAGCAACTAGTGCGCTTAAATTCGCAGTACTTTCAGGTCCGATATCCAGAATCATTTCATCTGAATTGATTTCACTTACAGGTTTAGTTTTAGCTTCAGCATTTTCCGAGAACTCGTTGGCAACAATTACATCGGTAGGCAAAGGAATGTTGGTAGCATCCATAAGCTGCTTGGCTGTGTCCACGAAGTCTAGTTCGCATAATGATTTACCAACTCCATAACCAGCTGCTAATAAAAAGGTGTTTGCAATACCACCTCCGACTATTAGTTGATCAACTTTAGATGCCAGGGTTTGCAGCACTTTCAGTTTACTAGAGACCTTTGAGCCACCCACTATGGCGAGCATCGGTCTTTCAGGGCTGGTTAGTGAACACTCCAATGCATCGAGTTCTTTAGCCAACAATGGCCCAGCACAGGCGATTTCAGAAAATTTTGCAACTCCATGTGTGCTGGCATGAGAGCGATGGGCAGTACCGAAGGCATCCATTACAAAGACATCACAGAGGTTTGCGTATTGCTTTGCCAGATCATCAGAATTAGTTTTTTCGCCAGCATTTATTCGCACGTTTTCTAGCAACACCAGTCCCTTATGATTTTGCACCTCACTTGGATTTTCCAAATAGTTATTCATTATTTGTACTTCTGTATCCAACAATTCACTGAGATGCGCTGCAACTGGAGAGAGAGACAGCTCAGCTTGTTCGG
>DFQD01000033.1:3271-4505 GCA_002377605.1 Gammaproteobacteria bacterium UBA3498
AGTTTAATTGTTGGCAAAGCTGCTTGAATACGAGTGTCATTAGTAACATTTCCATCTTTGATTGGAACATTGAGATCTTCGCGGATCAGCACTCGTTTAGTAGAAAGGTCTAATTCTTCCATGCGGAGAAACGTCATTTATTGATCCCTATCCTTGCAGTCTTGAGATACATTGGGTGACATCCAGCATGCGATTCGCATAGGCCCACTCATTATCGAACCAAATTAATAGTTTAACTAATCGTAATCCTGCTACGCGGGTTTGACTTAAATCTACTATGGCAGAACGTGGATCATGATTAAAATCACAGGATGTTAAAGGTTCATCCGTGACACCGAGCACATTAGGTAGAAACCTATCACTGGCCTCACGCATACTATTATTTACTGTTTCGCATTCCGTAGGGCTATTTACGAAAACGGTAAGATCCATCGCTGAAACGTTCATAGTTGGTACTCGGATTGCCTGGGCTTGAAGTAGTCCTGTTAATTGCGGGAGTATTCTCTCAATGCCCACTGCCAATTTTGTTTCTACCGGAATGATCGATTGCATCGCGCTTCTTGTCCGGCGTAAGTCATTATTATGATAGCTATCTATAACTGGCTGATCATTCATTGCCGAATGAATTGTTGTGATGACTCCAGAATCAATCCCGAAAGCGTCGTCTATGGTTTTTAGCACCGGAACGATGCAATTCGTTGTGCAACTCGCATTTGAGATAATTGTTGCTTTTGGATCGAGATCTTCATGGTTAATGCCATATACCAAAGTTGCGTCCACATCACTTTCAGCAGGTTGAGAAAACAAAACTTTTTTTGCGCCTGATGACAAGTGCTGTTCAGCAATTTCACGAGCAGAATAAGTTCCACTGCATTCCATTACTAGGTCGATTTCAAGATCTTGCCATGGCAGTTTTAGCAGATCAGGCTCGTTATACACTGCGACTGCATCATTATTTATGAGTAGCTCTTCATTTCTTTCTTCGACGGTTCCAACAAATCTGCCATGAGTGCTGTCATAGCGAGTTAGATGCGCGAGTGTTCTTAGGTCGGCAATATCGTTGATTGCTACCAGACTAAGATCGCCGTAGTTCTCGGATTCATAAAAGGCACGAAGAACACAGCGACCTATGCGGCCATAGCCATTAATAGCAATTCGATATGCCATGAGTTATTCCGAATTGGGCTAAATCAAGATGGAGCTAATCGAAAGACTTGGCCACTGCAACAACATT
>DFQD01000216.1 GCA_002377605.1 Gammaproteobacteria bacterium UBA3498
TGTTCAAACCGAGGTTTGTCTGACAGGAAATCAGTAGTCAATCCATGGACTTCAATTGCGGCTTCGTCAATCTCGCGATCAGGATTGAGAAACACCTGAAAGTGGTTGCCAGTCGGGCGTCGATGTTCAATTTCGACGCAACCAATTTCAATAATTCGGTGGCCTTGCCGAGGGTCAAGGCCCGTAGTTTCGGTATCTAGTACGATTTGTCGCATGTTAATAATTAGCTATTACAGCTCGTCTATTCCCTGGTTCGCCAGCTGGTCTGCAAGTTCGTTTTCTGGATGACCACTATGACCCTTCACCCATTCCCATTCTATTTCATGTTGAGCCACCAACCCATCTAATTGTTGCCAAAGTTCTATATTTAATACTGGTTTTTTATTTGCCGTTCTCCAATTGCGCTTTTTCCAGTTCGGCATCCATTCCGTCACTCCCTGTAAAACGTATTTAGAGTCAGTAGTGATCTTTATTTGGCATGACTTCGTCAGAGCTTCTAACCCTTTAATAACGGCAGTTAATTCCATTCGATTATTAGTCGATAATTTTTCACCACCATAGAGGGTTTTTTCTGCATCGTTATAGCGAAGCAGCACACCCCAACCTCCCTTACCAGGATTACCACGACAGGCACCATCGGTATACATTTCAACTAATTGGGCCACAAACAACTCTCTGACTAATGAATCTTTACCCTTACATTTTCAGCAGCAGGCATAACCGTTACTGGGGCTTTTAATGGTCGCCATTTAGGAACTATTGGAGTAATAGGTGCTACCCGTTTCTCACACATAATAAAGTAAGCACCACCAAGAGGAATGCGAAATTTCCTTCCCATTTTTTCAAACTTCTGCGCCTGTTTGAGCAACCCTGCATATTTAATTGGCAAGAAATGAAGCCCATAATCAATTGAGCCAATCTGAAGATTTAGAAGTTGCAGCCAGTCACTTAAGCGCCGCTTAGAAATAAACCGACCGCGCCAGGGAATATACATTTTCCTTTTAAATAGACGCCAAAATCCCCAGCAGCTGAGTGGATTAAAACCAATGATCAACATCTGCCCGCCAGGCCTCAACACTCGCGTGACTTCCCGCAGCAAACGATGACTATCATCGGTAAAGTCTAAAGCGTGATGAACAACTACCACATCAATACTGTCTGTCGCCAACGGAAGTTCTTCGATATCAGCGACTGCATGTCGAGTATCGTGGTGCCATGAAGGTGCAAAAATGATTTTGTGCCCTACTGGACTCTCATCTATTAGTGATACTTCTTCGTTCGGCCCTACTTGGAGAATGTGATATCCAAACAATCGCAAAAGAATCTGAGAGACAATCTCTTTCTCCGCTTTCAGTACGGCGGTTCCTTGGGGTGACTGATACCATTGACTTACTAAAGTAGGGAGTAAATCAGAATCTGGCAATCCTTTTGCGATGCCCCGTCGGATGCCATGCTTGGAAAATAGTTTCATAGATAACTGTTAAGTGCTGTTTATCTCAGATGATATCGCCGATTGCTACCAGTCACCATCGCTGCATTTTCCCTCTCTCAGCTTGTATTCATCACTGTTCTCTATATTATGTCGGTTCTGCAGTAATTTTAGCGGCAAAAAAGTGACCACTATTTCTAATAATATCAATAGAATATACCCGATACCTGCTTTTTCAGATAACTATATATGGGCGCTGGTAGATGCCGACCAGCAACGCGCCTGCGTTGTAGATCCAGGCGATGCAAATCCCGTAATTGATTATCTTGAGACTAACGGACTGAACCTAACGGACATCTTCATTACTCATCATCACCCAGACCATACCGGAGGATTGAAAACCTTAATCTCCAAATATGCACCAACAGTTTATGGCCCCGAACCCAGCGGTATACAAGGAATTAGTAGTTTCTTGCATGAGGGTGATACAGCAACATTATTTGATCATCAATTTTCAGTCTATGAAGTACCGGGGCATACTCTTGATCACATTGCCTACTACTGTGATGAAACAGATCCGCCTTTATTATTTTGTGGAGACACCTTATTTGCAGCCGGGTGTGGTCGTTTATTCGAAGGAACACCCGCAATGATGCATAAATCCCTGAGCAAGCTATCTGCGTTAGATATTAATACCAACGTTTATTGCACCCACGAGTACACGATGGCAAATCTAAAATTCGCTCAAGCTGCAGACCCTAATAATGGCGAGCTGACGGCGAGGATAGAGAGAGAACAAGCAAAGCGTGACCTGGGCGAACCAACATTGCCGTCAAGTATACAATTGGAACTTAACACGAACCCGTTTTTACGTTGCGGCCAGCCTGCAATTAAAGAAAGCGCTTCCACTAGATTGAGTCAGTCAATAGAAGGCGAAGTAGAAGTATTCGCAGCAATTAGGAATTGGAAGGATAACTTCTAAAGTTTCCTTGTCTAAGCATGCCTATGTCGTATTTAAGTAGTATTCCTCTTGTCCGCTTTAGTTGGGCTTTCTCCTTATCATTCTTGTTAGCTGCTTGTCATACTACCAGACCTCCTAGTGAAGACATGACTCTGCTAAAAGTCGAAGAATCATTCAGCGAAGCACTGCTGATTGAGCAAGCGATTAACTCTCCCGTATTGGAAATCGCAGAAGAAGATGTAATTGAGAGTTTCGATAATCTCTGGGATCGCCTACGGGCGAAGTTTCAGCTTTCAGAGCATTACAATCACCCAGCAGTTCATTCTCAGTTATTAAACTATGCTGATAATCAGAATTACTTTGATCGAATTGCCGAACGAGCCGAACCATTCTTGTTTTGGATTGTTAATGAAATAGAAAGGCGAGAGCTTCCGATGGAACTAGCTCTCATTCCTATAGTTGAAAGTACCTTTAACCCTAACGCTTATTCTCCTAAACATGCAGTTGGTTTATGGCAGTTTATTGGGCCCACTGCAAAAAGCTTTGGGCTGCAACAAGATTGGTGGTATGACGGTCGTCGGGATCCCCGCGCATCCACCGTTGCCGCCTTAGATTTCCTAGAACAGTTACACAGTGAATTCAATGAAGACTGGCTCCTAGCTTTAGCGGC
>DFQD01000152.1:0-22860 GCA_002377605.1 Gammaproteobacteria bacterium UBA3498
GGAATCGGAATTTCAGCCTGGGCTAGAATTTCTCCAGTGTGAAGGTCGCGGGCGTTTAGGTAGGGGTTTCCATTCTTGTTGAGTTCAGTGTCGCCCCTTAGGTCTTCAGTAGTTTGGATCAGTAGATTACCCATTACCATTTGGATGGAATGGCCCGTACCGCCGGTGGCTGAAGTATCTACACCTTCAAGCAAGGGATGATTGCGAATGTTTTCGGGTGTTTCTCCAATTGGAATATCCCAGAGTCTTTCACCAGTGTTCATGTCGTAGGCTGCAAGGCCTTGGAACAAAGGTTTATAAACTGGCAGCCTATCGATGAGTGGGAGAAATTCTCTATTGCGACCTGGTGCCCAGGCGGCAACCGTTTCGCCAGTGGTTGGAGTGTGGCGTTCTCGACCCCGCCAGGCTTCCTCAGACATACCCGGCAAACCGCGTTCTTCATCGACGCCATTTGTTGGTTCCATAAATGCTGGCGCACTGCAACCGCGCTGATGAGATGCATACATGATTCCGGTTGTTGGATCAGCTACGGGAGGGTGATAAATATTCAAGCCACCAACACAACCAACAACGTTTCGATAGGGATTGTCATGTGGATAGGGAAGTGCAGGCACATAAAGACCGCCGATCTCAAATTCATTTAGGATTTGTTCTGCACGGGCTTTAAGTTCTGGCGTGTAATCCATTACAAACTCTTCGGTAATGCCATTAATGATAATAGGATCCAATGGTTCTGGTTTAGTCGGATAAGGTTGAGTGGCAGCAGTGTAGTTTCCAGGAACCTGGGTTTGCATTACTGCTCGGTCTTCAATAGGCCAGATTGGTTCTCCGGTTTCTCTATTAAAAGCGAAGATTAGTCCTTGTTTAGTATTCTGAATTAATGCTGGAATTTCTTCTCCATGCACATTTAAATCCATTAAGATTGGTGCAGTGGGTATGTCGTAATTCCACTGATCGCTGCGATGAATTTGGAAGTGCCAGACTCTTTCTCCAGTTTCCACGTCGAGAGCTAAGACACTCCCTCCGAATAAGTTGTCGCCGGGTCGATGACCTGTATATGACTGAACAGTCGAGGCATTAGTAACCAGATAAACCATGCCCAGTTCAGGGTCTGCTGATGCAGGTGCCCAGGTGGACATATCGCCGGACCATTGCCAGGCGTCGTTCTCCCAAGTTTCATGTCCGAATTCACCAGGCCTTGGAATAACGTGAAATTTCCACAAGCGTTCACCAGTGCGAGTGTCAAAACCCATGATGTCACCAGGCACGTTTTCGATTCTAGTCTGGTCGTAACTCGGTTCATGGCCCACCAGTACTACTAGAACATCATTTACGACGATGGGTGGGGCAGAAGCCGTGACCATACCAATACGGCGCGGAATGCCATGATCAGGATCGTAAGGACCTTCTCTTTCTAACCAGCGTGGCCAGTCACTGACTAAGTGAGGAATTAGATCGACAACACCAGTATCAGAGAACGAACCAACACCAGTTTCTGTTCCCCAATTTTCTAGCGGTCTTCCAGTTTGCGCATCAAGAGCCCACAAGAAAAAAGCAGGGGAGGTGATATAAATTACACCGCGTCCGTCTACTTCTCCGTAAGCAACACCCTTACCAAAGTCAGTTCGAGGTGAGCGCAAATAGCGCATGGTTTCCGGTTCACGAAATGTCCATAGAGTTTCACCTGTTGCTGGATCGATAGCTATAACCTGACGACGCTGTCCGGCAACTGTGTACAGAACACCATCTGCATAAATCGGAGTGGAGCGAGCGGTGAATTCTACACCAGGGCCAAAATTATCAGCGCGCCAATGCCATGCAACTTGAAGATCGGCAAAATTGTCTGCGGTTATTTGAGTGAGATTGGGTGAAGCTCTTGTGTGACCAGCATCGCCACCCAAGAATTGCCAGCTTCCGTTTTCGGTGCCCTGTAACTGCCCAAAGCTATATGTGGAAAGAAGAAAAGCAAAAGGAGCAACTATCAATAGAATCGAATATTTAGTCTTCATGGCAATCCCAGTTATCAGGTTTATACATAAAGGTTTATACATTAAAGAAGAAGGATTAGTACTTGAAAGTAGCATTGACCCTCTATTCCGATCAATAAGGTTTCTGACTCTCAATCTGTTTAGCTATTCGTTTTAGTTTAGTTCTACCGGCCTAGGTGCTATATTTCTCATAATTTCAGGAGCGAATAAGAGCTCTGTTGAGAATTGTGCAGTAGAACTAAGACTAAATATTAAAGAGAGTGTCGCTTTGGAAAGGATAATTATTTTGTTGGGCGCGGGCTTATTGCTGTCAGGTTGCGAATGGTGGGAGGCTCAATACGATAATGGTGCAGGGATTCCAGAAATTCGTAGTCAGGCAGATGTAGATGCATATAACGCCACAGTCAGTTCAGAGGGTGAAAAACTGGTTTGTGATCGAGAGAGAGTGATCGGTTCAAACATCCGGCGGTGGGTTTGTTTAACTCAGGCACAGCGGGATCGCTTGGCTCTGGAGGGGCGCGATGCAGTTGATCAGATTAATAGCATCCTGCCTAACCTACAATAGGCAGGTTTGTCAGCGGCCCAGAGAGAAAGCTGCCTCGAGATTTATAACAAATTCGAATTACTGCTTGCTCTTTGTTAGCAACGCGGGAAAACAAAGGCCTAACCTCAGTGGGCCTTTTTATTTCTGAAAGCTTTTGTTCAAGAGCTTCTGGCATCGTTCTGCAACCCTTTAAAAGATATAAAACCTGGCCATGTTCAGCTTCCCAGTTCCTAATAATTTTCCAATCTTGCACTGATGCTTGTCGGTTCTCGGCTTTCTGCTTGGTTTGGATTTAAGGCTAGTTTGGAGCGAGAGTTTCCAATTGATTTGTATCAACAAAGGGAATATCTGCTGCTGGTCAAAAAGCTAGATATTTAGCTATTGCGCTTGAGGTAATTCATTGATTACTCTTCAAAGCCTCTATTTAGCGATTCTCTTAAAAGAAAAAATTGGAGCAATAGGATTATGCGATTTTCATCTGCGCTTCTTACGATAGCAGCAACTGCGATATTTTCCTTAGAGGCTTCGGCTCAGGGTGAAAATGATGGGTTTATTTCTGGTGCAGTGCAAAGTCAGAATGGGCCGGAAGCTGGTGTCTGGGTCATTGCTGAAACCAAAGATACACCTACGCACTTTGTGAAGATCGTCGTAACCGACGATCAAGGGCGATTCGTCTTGCCGGAACTACCGGAGGCGATATTTCAGGTTTGGGTTAGAGGCTACGGACTCGTAGATTCGGAGCCCGTTTCACTCAGATCAGGCGCATCTGATGTTTCCTTAAAGGCATTTGTTGCAGAAGATCCACTATTGGCTGCCCAAGTCTATCCAGCTAATTATTGGTATTCCCTATTGGAAGTCCCTGGCCATGAGGAATTTCCTGGGACTGGCCCTGATGGTAATGGCATCTCAGAAGGAATGCGCAGTCAGGCTCAATGGATCGATATGACCAAGCAGGGTTGTCAGCTTTGCCATCAGCTTGGCAACAAGTTAACGCGCTCACTGGATCATTTAAGCCACCTTGATTTTGAAACCAGCTTAGAAGCATGGCAATACCGTACTGCGATGGGTATTCGTGGACCTTTTATGGCCGCATTCGCTGGTCGTTATGGTCCTCGCGGAATGGAAATGTATGCCGATTGGACTGATCGAATAGCAGCAGGAGAATTACCTCCAACACCTCCGCGACCAAGCGGTATAGAGCGTAATATAGTCATTACTCAGTGGGATTGGGGTAATGAGTCCTCTTATATACACGATGAGATAACAACTGATAAACGCGATCCAACTATTAATGCTGGCGGTTTAGTTTATGGCGTAGATGGTGGTCACGGTTCATTGCTGGAATTAGATACTGAAACTCACGAATGGCGCGAAATTGTCATTGACGTCTTTGACAATCCCGACAATCCCGCAGTGACTCGTTTCGCTCAACAATTTCCGGTTCCATCTGTTTTCTATGGCGATGAACCACTTTGGCAGCGACCTGCCGATCCGCATAATCCAATGTTCGATGAATTAGGTCGTGTCTGGATGACCACAAAAGTGCGTGGCGATATCGTGCCTGAATGGTGTCAGGAAGGATCAGATAATAAATTTGCTCAGTATTACCCGACTCGAAGAAGCACACGACAAGCATCTTATTATGATCCTGCCACTGAAGACTTCGGCTTAATCGATACTTGTTTTGGTACACATCACCTGCAGTTTGGTTTTACCGATGACCGCATGTTGTACTTCAGCGGTGGCGGGGATGTCATTGGCTGGATTAACACCCGTATATGGGATGAAACCCATGACGAAAAATTATCTCAGGGTTGGTGCCCGATGGTGGTAGATACAAATGGCGACGGCGTTATTAGTAAGCCATGGAATCAACCTGTTGGAGCATTGCGCAGTCAAAATGAAGGTGGTGGCGGAGAGCTTCTTGTCGATTTCGACCCGAATCTCGATACAAGGATGAGTCCTGGTAGCTACGGTATTATTGTCGATCCCGTATCCAATGTTGCCTGGGGCGCTGGAACTGAGTTTCCCGGTCGGATCTATCGCATGGACATTGGGGATAACCCTCCTGAAACCTGTATTACTGAAGTTTATGAGCTTCCGGTTATAGACGGGCAGATCAATGCCTTCGGACCACGTGGTCTTGATGTAGATAAAACCGGGATTGTCTGGACTGCACTGTCCGGCAGCAGCCACCTCGCTAGTTTCGATCGAAGTAAGTGTGAAGTATTGAATGGACCTACGGTTGTTGATTCGCAACATTGCCCCGAAGGCTGGACCTTTTATGAGTCACCTGGTCCGCGCTTAAAAGGCACAACGGTTAAGGCAGATTTTCATTATTACAACTGGGTAGACAATTATAACGCTTTAGGGCTCGGTGAGAATGTGCCAATAGCTACTGGGTCCGGATCAGATTCCCTCAAAGTTCTTGATCCGGGAACTGGTGATTGGGTCGTAATGCGCGTACCTTACCCCTTAGGATTTTATTCGCGAGGATTAGATGGCCGCATCGACGATATTAACGGCGGCTGGAAAGGTCGAGCAGTTTGGGCTAACTACGGCACAAATTTTAATTGGCACACAGAAGGTGGTAAGGGTACTACCAGTAAGATGGTTAAATTTCAAATTAGACCTGACCCCTTGGCTCAATGAAAAAGTAGTATAAGCAAAAGAGTTTTTATATGGAGGATACTAATGAGTAAATTTGAAATAGCAGGTGTATCGGTCGGAGTTTTAATACTCGCAGTTTTATTCGGCTGGATATTCACCGCGCCCTATCTTAGTAACCAAGGATTAGGTCGCATGCCAGGTCTGATTATTGGTGGCACATTAACTGAATCGCCTGAAGATTTCACATCACTTAATGAAACCGTGCAGGGACCGCTATTGATGAAACAAAGTGGATTTCCGCCCTTTGTTCATTACCTTTCTTGGGTCGGTACGCCTGAAGGTGTAATCACAGCAACTCGTCCGGATGGTGGACTATGGGCTCAGCGTGTGCGTGATCGTGGTGGTAATGGTTTCTTGCGCATTGGCGAAGAAACTTATGCCATGGAAGCTTTCGAGATTCTTGATGAAAATCGATTACCAATGATGCAGCAGTGGGCAGACAAATCCGGCAGGCCATTGGACGAACCGCTCTATCCTGGCTCAGAACCATTGAATGAATGGGAAGTGTTTTTTTGGAGGCCCAGAGGTATAACTGAGGCTGGTGGTAACTAATAAAATTAAATGGGGAAGCTAACAATGAATACTGAAGTTGATAAATTAAAGACTGCATTTAGCAAAAATCTAATTTCTCGGCGTAAGTTTTTAAGTTCCTCAGCTATATTGGCAGCAGCTGGCTATGGATTAGGCAACAACGGACGAACAGTTAGTGCGCAAAGGGCGCGTCAGCTTGCTGTTAACGCTCTAAACCACATGACTATTAGCGTGTCAGATCCTGCCGCTTCACTTGAGTGGTATCAGGGGTTGTTCGGGCTGCCTATAGCAGCCCGACAGGCCAACACCACCGTACTGCAAGTTGGTGAAGGTCCTCAGTTTATTGCGATTGGCGGTGGTTCCAGCGATAACCCGCGCATTACCCATTATTGTTTTCAAATGGACGGTTTTGATGACTCCGAAGTAATTGAAATATTAGAAGAGCATGGCGTAGCTAATAGCGGTACTTCCAATGCAATGGAATCGCGTATAAGACAACGTGGTGCCGACTTTGGTGGTGCACCAGGAGGAACGCCAGAACTTTATTTTGGTGACCCTGATGGCATCGTCGTACAAATTCAGGATTCCACTTATTGTGGAGGCGCAGGTGAAGCTGGAGAAGCCTGTTACGATGCGGTTGTGCCAGCACCAACTGAAGGATTAATCAAACTGAGGGAATTTAATCACTTTACTTTGTTTGTTGAAGATCAGTTACGTGCAGTCCAGTTCTATCAGAATCTATTTGGTTTTCAGATCGATACCTATCAGGGAGCGATGCCAGTCCTTAGAGTTGGCGAAGGACGCGAGTTCATTGCGCTTGCGCAAGTTCCTCCGCTTGCTGGTCGAATTCATCATGCTAGTCTTAACGTAGATAATTTTGATGTCGATGAACTATTCTCCATTCTCGAAGGTTATGGTCTAGAGGTTCTCGGAGAAGGCGGAAGTGCTTCAGGACCATTGCAAGCCTATGTAACTATCCGCGGGCCTGATCGAGGCGGTGCGCCAGGCGGCACTCCAGAGCTTTACTTAACGGATCCTGATGGCATATTGCTCCAGTTGCAGGACATGAGTTATTGCGGTGGAGCAGGATATTACGGTGAGGAATGTGGCACGGTGGGTAATCCTACTGGACGCAACTAAGGTCAGGCTGCACTTTTAGAAAAACATAGCCTGACTCTGGTTCAATTTAATAACTTCAATAGAATCTCTCTGGAGCCCTTTAAGGACAAGATTTTTCAGGGGTTTTGCGTGCTTTTTGTCACAAATCGATGCAACTTGCGACTACTCCACATGCCCTATCCAGTGCTAAATTAAACCTGAAATGAAGATGGGGAAAACTTTGCCATCCTTGCTTAAAAAGGCTCCTCTATTTTGGCTCTGCCTGGTGTTGTCCAACCAGGTGTTTGCTGATCCTCAGTCAAGCAACTTAGGCGCTGGAGTCTCGCTTCAGCGTACCTTGCTCGATCAATACTGTATTGCCTGCCACAACCAGGCAATTGTGAACAGCCCGGCGGTTGATGGCGAATCACTTCTATTTACTCAATTGCGTGGTTTAGGTTTGACTCTTGATACTGAGAATATAGACAACGTTGCGGAGAACCCGGAAGTTTGGGAAAAGGTAGTGCGTAAATTGCGAGTTGGCGTCATGCCGCCTCCGGATAATCCTCGACCCGATAATGCCAGCTATGCCGCATTCCGTAATTGGTTGGAAACAGAACTCGATCGAGCTTCATCGAGCAATGCTAATCCTGGCCGCACTCAGGCCTTTCATCGACTTAATCAAACTGAATACAGAAATGCCGTTAGAGATTTACTAGATCTCGACATTGAAGTTGCCGAATTCATTCCGCCTGATGCGCCTGACCAACATGGATTTGATAACAATGCCGAAGTTTTATCGCTCTCGCCTGCATTGATGGAGCGCTATGTTTCCGCTGCCCATAAAGTTGCAGAGTTAGCGGTCGGTGCGACTCCACGAAGTTCTACTATTAAAACTTATGAAGTACCCCTGAATTTGATTCAGGATGATCGTTTTAACGATGATTTGCCATTTGGTTCTCGCGGCGGTGCTGCGATTAAACATACTTTCCCTGTTGATGGCGATTACCGAATAAAAGTTCTATTGCAAACTAACTATGTAGACTTTGTAAGAGGTATCGATCAAGCCCATGAAATGGAAATTAGTTTGGATGGCGAACGACTCGGAGTTTTCGGATTCGGTGGTGATGCTCCGGGTACGCCTGCTCCCTATAGTTATGCCGGAAACATTCGCGGCAGTGATGATTGGGAAGAGTGGAGTATGGCGTTTGCTGAAGATGGATTCGAAGTAAACGTTTCTGTAAATGCTGGTCCACGAACAATTGGCGCAACCTTTCCTCGCGAGATGTGGGAGCAGGAAGGAGTACAGCAACCCAGACTCTTTGGTTATCACTTAGCCGTCACAGAACTTCCAGATAACAACCCTAGTGTCGGAGCAATATTAATCGAAGGTCCGTTTTCCTCAGATGGACCAGGTAATACCCCGAGTCGTCAGAAAATATTTTCTTGTATTCCTGCCAGCGAAGATGAAGAACCATCTTGTGCCAGGGAAATACTCTCAACTCTAGCTCGGCAGGCATATCGTCGCCCTGTAGATGATAATGATCTTCAAAGTCTCTTGGATTTTTACACTCAGGGTCGCAGGCAGGGAACTTTCGATACCGGAATTCAATTCGCATTAGAACGCTTATTAGTTTCCCCTGATTTTCTATTTCGCATTCAACAAGACCCGGCAGACGTTGGCCCTGGTGATTCATATGCTATTAATGATCTCGAATTAGCATCTCGGCTCTCATTTTTTATCTGGAGTAGTTTGCCCGATGCAGAATTACTCGATCTAGCAGAGCAAGGTTTGCTGCGAGATCTAGATGTGCTGGAACAGCAAGTGCAAAGAATGATGAGCGATGAAAGAGCCGATGCCTTCATCAAAAATTTTGTAGGACAGTGGCTCTATCTGAGAAATCTTGATAGTCATTATCCATTACCGGTTGCCTATCCGGAATTTGATGAGAATTTACGAGAAGCATTTCAGCGCGAAACTGAATTGTTTATTGGTGATCAGATACATTCCGATCAAAGCATCCTGCAATTATTAAGCGCCGATTACACTTATATTAACGAACGACTTGCAAACCACTATGGTATTTCAGGAATTTATGGCAGCCGTTATCGCAAAGTGGAGCTGGATAATCCGCAACGAGCTGGTCTTTTGAGTCACGGCAGCTTACTTACAGTGACTTCTTATCCGAATCGGACTTCGCCAGTTTTGCGCGGTAAATTTATACTGGAAAACCTGCTTGGCTCGCCACCTCCAGAGCCTCCACCCAATGTACCCGCGCTTGAGGAAGCTGGCGAAGACGGGCGCATCCTCACCATGAGGGAAGCCATGGCCCAGCATCGGGAGAATCCCGCTTGTCGTGTCTGCCACTCCGCCATGGATCCCATTGGCTTTTCTCTTGAAAATTACGATGCAGTGGGAAAGTGGCGACAGGAATTTGCCAACCAACCCATCGACGCTTCAGGTACAATGCCTGATGGAAGGGTATTTGAAGGTCCAGCGGGATTACGGGATTTATTGCTGGATCAGCCTGATGATTTTGTGGGTACGGTTACCGAAAAACTACTTATGTATGCGCTCGGACGTGGCTTAGAATATTACGACATGCCTGCAGTTCGGGCGATTGTGCGCGAAGCCGCAAAACAGGATTATCGCTGGTCATCGGTGATTTTGGGTGTTGTAGAAAGCGAACCATTTCGGATGAGGAGAGCTCGGTTATGACAATCTTCAAGAAGGCTTTACCAAGGCGAACCGTATTAAAAGGGCTCGGAGCAGGTGTTGCTTTGCCATTGCTGGATAGCATGATCCCAGCCCTGACAGCCAATGCACAAGTTGCTAAGCCTCAGAAACGCTTCGGAGTGGTGTATGTGCCTAATGGTATGGCGATGAAGTCCTGGACGCCTGCTTCTACCGGTATCGATTTTGAAGTAACCCGAATTCTTGAGCCAATGGCTGATTACAAAGATCGTATGTTGGTCATAACTGGACTTAATGGTGCTAGCAGTAACGCTGGGGTCCATGCCAGTGCATCTACTCGCTTTTTAACCGGTGCTATTCCGGCACGGGTTGAGTCAGATCTTAAAGCAGGTGTGTCAATCGATCAGTTGGTCGCACGTAAAACTGGCCAAGAAACTCAGTTAGGTTCTATTGAGTTAGCTCTCGATCAAAATGACGTATTTGGTTCCTGCGATATTGGCTTTAGCTGTCAGTACACCAGCACAATCTCTTGGCGGGATGCAACTACGCCACTACCTATGGAAGTTAATCCGCGTCTTGTGTTCGAAAGATTATTTGGTGATATCGGAACAACCGATCCGGTAATTAGACAGCAACGCATCCGCAACGACCGCAGCTTGCTTGATGCAGTTTCCGATCGAGTCGCTGAGCTGAATCGTAAAGTTGGACCCAGTGACCGTGCCAAACTGGATCAGTACTTGGATGCGGTACGTGATGTTGAGCGTCGTATTCAAATGGCAGAAGCGCAAAGCTACCGAGAGCTACCTGAAGTTGCTCAACCGTCTGGTGTTCCCGACACCTATGAAGAACATTCGAAGTTAATGTTTGATTTGCAGGTATTAGCTTATCAAACTGATTTAACTCGAGTCATAACCTTTATGTTAGGGCGTGAGCTTAGTGGTAGAACTTATGCCGAGATTGGTGTCCCCGATTCACATCATCCAACATCGCATCACCGTGACGATCCAGTGCTGTATGAAAAGGTCACGAAGATCAACGAATTCCATACCCGCTTGTTTACTTACTATCTAGATAAACTCGATGCCACTGAGGATGCTGATGGTTCACTTCTAGATAATATGCTACTGCTTTATGGCGCTGGAATGTCTGACAGTAATTTGCACAGTAATCGTGGATTGCCTCTAGTATTGTTTGGCGGCGGAGCAGGTTCTCTGCAAGGTGGTCGTCATTTGCGCTATAAGGAAGGAACACAGCTGACTAAGTTGCACTTAACCATGCTCGAAAAAATGGGCATTCCGGTGGAAGAATTTAGTGGTGCAACCGAACCGCTAGATTTGCTCGCTAACGTATAGATCATTGTCAGTCAGTAACAATTCCAAAATGATTTCTCAAAACAAAATAAAAGCCAGTGCCTTGCTGGTATTGTTTGCTTTGTTTTTTAGTTTTGCTCAAGCTCAAGAGTCATTACTTATCGTTGCCGCTCGTAATCAAGACGCTGAGCAAGTAAGCCAATTGCTCGCCGATGGCTCTGATCCAAATACACCACAAGCTGACGGCGCTACTGCGTTGCACTGGGCGGCATATCACGGAAATCTCGACTTAGCTGAATTACTAATTAAAGCTGGGGCGAATGCAAGTGTAGTTAATCGATTAAACGCTTCACCGCTCTATCTCGCAGTCAGAGAAGGCAATGCAGAACTTACAAAACTTTTATTAGATGCTGGTGCCAATCCTAACGTGACGCTGGACATGGGTGAGACGCCTGTTATGACCGCAGCACGTGCAGGTTCAGCAGCAGCAGTAAAACACCTGATCGACAATGGCGCGAATGTTAATGTCCGCGAAGAATCTCGTGAACAAACAGCACTAATGTGGGCATCGGCTCAAGGGCATGTTGAGGTTGTAAGGGTACTAGTTAAAGCAGGTGCTAGTCTTGAAGCACGCTCAAAAGTGCGTCCAATGCTTATGTTTGCTGAAGCAACAAACGGTGGCGCTTTCGATCATGGCGTCATGGAAAACTTAGGCGGCTATTCAGCACTACTTTTTGCTGCAAGGCATGGGCAAGTAGAAATCTCGAATCTATTGATTACAGCTGGCGCAGATATAAATGGGCAGGCAGGCAACGGAACAACCCCTCTAATAGTCGCAATTCACAGTGGTCATTCAGCATTAGCACAAATGTTATTGGCACAGGGCGCGGACCCTAATTCAATGAGTGCCGGTTATTCCGCTTTACATGCGGCAATACTGCGTAGTGACAGAGACACCGTAGCTTCTTTGATAGCTAACGGTGCTGATCCTAATGTGCGCTTGCAAAAAGCAAACCCAGTGCAAAGAGCCAGTGAAGACTGGGTATTAAAAACTCCATTGATCGGTGCTACTCCTTATTGGATTGCCGCGAGCTTTCGCGAAGCAGAAATTATGCAAATTCTTGCCGGTGGTGGTGCTGATCCTTTGTTAACTAATCAAGAACGCTTTCAACCATTTAGAGACAGAGCATCCCGTGAGAACCCGCCTGAACCCGAAGTGATTGGCGGATTTGAGTCTACGCTTCAGGCTGCAATTAAAGGCGATAGCACACGGCAGCGTTTCTATGTCACGCCAAATCCAGATCCGGCGACGGAAGAGCGTCGTGCGCTGGAATCCGCTAAAGTCGCAATCGGCCATGGTGTTAATTTAAATCATGCTGACTACACGGGATCTACTGCACTACATGACGCAGCAGCCAGGCTTTTGCCAAATATAATCAGAGAACTTGCGGAAAACGGTGCAGACGTTAATACACTAAATGGCAGTGGCAGAACTCCCTTAGATCTAGCAAACGCTTCAGAAGCAAGACCTAATTTCTTCGGTTTCGATTTAAGTATTCCTGGCGCAAAGGCCAGTGAAGTTTTATTAGAGTTTGGGGCTGTCAGCTCTGATGAGCTTTAAGTTTTATAACAATCATCCTTTGGTGATATTTTCTGGAGGGGCTATGAAGACCATCTATTCAATTTTAGTGATATTGCTCTCGCTATCGTTTGCCGTTACCGCATTTGCTCAATCTTCTCCGCCGAACAAAGCGCCAACAGAGTGGGGGCCTGTCTCAATTAACTTAGATGAAATCGAGTATCCCTTTCCCGTCAGCTACATGAATTTCAGCGTTTATGGAGAAGATGTTCGGCTAGCCTACATGGATGTACCTCCTACTGGTACTGCTAATGGCAAGACCGTCATCTTTCACCATGGTGGTCTCTACTATGGCTGGTATTGGGAAGACCAAATGCGTGCTTTGAGTGAAGCAGGATATCGAGTCATTGCCAAAGATAGACTGGGATGGGGGAAATCATCTAAACCGCTGATCCCATATAGCATTAACCTCTGGGCCTCAAATACTGCAGCTTTAATGGATCATCTTGATATTGAACAAGCAGCTCTCGTAGGGCATTCCATTGGTGGCCAAATGGTTACTCGATTCGCCTTTCTTTATCCAGAACGCATTACTCATTTGGTAACTGTTAATCAGGTAGGGCTGACTGACCGCCGAAGAGGTCGCGGTTTTCGACCATTAACTGGTGAAGTGAATGCGAATCCTGACCCGGATGGGACTTATGAATCTCTATTGCGGTGGGCTCACGAAAACTATGTTAACTGGAATCCCAAATTCGAAAAGCACATGCGCATTCGTTATGGACAGCGTCTTAGCGGTGGATGGCCGCAGGCTTCGGCTGTTAACCAATTAACCGGTCATATGCGTGGCATGGATACGGTTGTAAACGATTGGCAACATATTCAAACGCCCACGTTGATCCTAGGGGGTGCTGACGACTATCCAACTTACGCGGAAGAAGCTGAACATGCAGCGAGTGTTTTTCCAAATGGACAGGTAATTAACATTCCAGGCATTGGTCACAATCCACACGAAGAAGTACCAGATGTTGTTAATGAAGCCTTAATACAGTTTTTCGAATCATAGGAATATTAAGAAAAAGGAAGCATTCATGAAATTTGTTTCTGCATTGAATTTGGGTTTAGTTTTTGCTCTGACAGCCGTCCAGGGGATTGCTGACACCAGCATTTTGTTTATCGGTAATAGTTTCACCTACGGTTGGGGATCAAGCACCCGCTACTATCGTGCTGATAGCGTGACTGATCTGAATCATGAAGGTATAGGTGGTGTCCCAGCACTGTTTAAATCCTTCTCCGATCAGGCTGGGCTCGACTATGACATTTACTTGCAAACTAGAGGCGGGGCGGGGCTCGACTTTCATCTAGCAGAAAAACTTGGGGTGATGGGTCGTCGTCCTTGGGATCAGGTAGTCATGCATGGATACAGTACACTCGATGCAAATAACCCCGGTGATCCAGCAGTGTTAATTAACACTGTCGCTGAGTTGTCTGAATTCTTTCACAATCTTAATTCTGCTGTGGAAATATATCTCACTGCAACCTGGTCACGTGCTGACATGGTTTATCTCGATGACCGGCCCTGGACTGGAACTCCAATTCATCAAATGGCCTTGGATGTTCGCGCTGGTTATGACAAAGCAGCTGTTGCGCCAGCAGTTAAGTCTGTGAACGCTGTTGGAGAAGCATGGAATCGCGCTATGGAAAATGGCATCGCCGATCCAAATCCTTATGATGGCATTGACTTAGACAAGATTGATTTATGGTCTTACGATCACTACCACGCTAGTAATTATGGTTACTATCTGGAAGCGTTAGTTATATTTGGAAACGTAACCGGACTTGACCCAAGATCTCTTGGTGAGAATGAATGTTCGGGTTACGAGCTCGGCATGTCTCGTCTGCAAGTGAAGGCATTGCAGCAGGCGGCCTATGAACAACTAGCTAGTGAAGGTAGAGTGGAAGCGGCGCCGCTAGAATTGCCACGACCGGTTGCTCCACAACGTTGTAACTAATTAGAAAGATTTACAAGGGCATACTTTATTAAAGCATGCCCTTTATTCCTCAGAATCTTCTGGCAATCCCAATGCAATTAACTCCGGAGTCGGCATAGCGTTGACGCCTAACACAATATATTGCCTGCCATCTATTGCATAACTCATGGGCGCACTTTGTGGATCGCCAGGTAATTCAATCTTTGCTAACTCTTCACCGGTCTCTTTACTGCGTGCGATTAGGACCGGTCCATAACCTTCATTCTGTCCATGTATTAATAATGTTGAAGTAACTAATACTGGATGACGGCCTCCTCCTCCTAGAGGGGGGAGTTCGAGCCCTTCAACTGCAGGATTATTTTCTACGCGAGCAGAGCGATCTCCGTTTGGAACTTGCCATAAAATTTCGCCGCGATTCATGTCAATCGCAGTAATGGTTGAGTAGGGGGGTTTGAGTATTGGAAGCCCTCTCGGCCCTACAACACCTCGGTTTTGCAAGCGGTAATAACGAAAATTAGATTCGTCTTCGGGAAGGGTTCCCATAAAAGGTGTAAAGGCACCGTTAGAAGATGGTACAAACAAGACATTGGTTTCTGGATCAAATCCTGCCCCGGGCCAATTGGCACCACCGCCTGCACTGGGAACAAAAATGGAACCACGTTTTCCGGTTTCTTCATCCGGAAGACTTGCAGGCGTATAGATTGGGCCGTATACATAATCATCGATTATCTCTAAGGCTTCTGCTCTTAACTCAGGAGTAAAGTCGATTAAGTCGTCTCCCGTTAATCCTTGCATTGCAAAGGCGGGAGGCTTAGTTGGGAAGGGTTGTGTTGGAGAAGTTCTTTCTCCTGGTATCAAACCTGATGGTACTGGTAATTCTGGCATTGGCCAAACAGGTACACCAGTGGCACGATCGAACACGTAAGCCCAGCCTTGCTTAGTCACTTGAGCGAGCGCTCTGATTTCACGACCATCTACATTTATGTTCATTAAGTTTGGCGCGGCCGGCGTGTCGTAGTCCCACAGACCATGATGAATCATCTGAAAATGCCAGACTCTATCACCGGTGGCTGCATCGACTGCCACAACACTTTGGGTAAATAAGTTGTCACCTGGTCGATGTCCGCCGTAGTAATCATTGGTAGGTGCTTCTGTAGGAAGATAAACAAGACCGAGTTCTAAATCGGCACTCATCTGAGTCCAAACTCCACCATTACCAGTATAGCGCCAGGATTCTTCCTGCCATGTTTCTACTCCAAACTCGCCGGCTTGAGGAATAGTATTGAAAGTCCAGGCCAATTCCCCGGAACGAATGTTATATCCTCTTACAAAAGTTGGTGGGCGTTCTTTATAGTGCGGTCGATTCGAAGTGATTTGATTTACAACAAGAACGTCACCGACGACGATTGCCGGTGAAACTGTGCCTAATGGCACTGCACCGGAATAATCTAGAGCACTTCTATCTGCTCGAGGGATCCCTTCAGTGAGATCAATACGACCGCCAGCAAAAGCTGTATCTGGATCCCCGTCTTCAGCATCTAAAGAAAAGAGATAGCCGTCATTCGTTGCAAATAATATTCGGGCTTCTTCGTTATCGCTCCAATATGCGACGCCACGATGATGATAACCAAGAGGGCTAATTGAATATCCAGACAAGTAAGCCTGGGGGTCAAACGACCATAACAGTTCTCCTGTGGAAGCATCTAACGCAACAGCCTGATTCAATGCTGTAATCATATAGAGCACACCATTGATCATTAAAGGTGTGGCTTGTAATCTGCCGAAGCTAATATTTTCTGCAGCATCTCCCATAATCGATTCAAGCTCGATATCGCCATCTATGGAAGTCCAGCGCCAGGCGATTTGCAGATCTTCAAAATTGTCGGCATAAATTTGATCGAGTTCGGTGTACTTAGTAGAGCCAGCGTCTGAGGCATAACTTCGCCATTCGCCGTCGATGCTGCCCAGCTGCGCATGAGCAACGCCGCTGAATATAAAACCGAGGCAACTTAAAATAAAAAGTGCAAAATTCTTCTGCTTTGAATCCAATATTAGTCTTCCTGTGTCCATATATTTCTCCAGGATTCCCTGTCAACGCGTTCCCCGCGAATATACACATCACTGATCTGGCGAGTGTTGTTTATATCATCTAATGGGTTTGCATTCAGTATGACAAAATCAGCGGCTTTACCTGCCTGTAGCATTCCTACATTGGTTAAACCGAAGGCCTGAGCTGAACGTGAAGTGGAAGCGATAATAGCTTCCATTGGTGTCATGCCCATGCGGACAAATAGCGAAAGCTCAACGTGATCCGCGTAACCAAAGAAATCACCTACGGCACCTGCGTCTGTGCCTAAAATAATATGATCTTTAAGTTTATACAGATTATTAGCGTGTGTTACCGATAGTGTTTCTGCCTCGACACTGAGTTTAGCAGGTGGAGTATAGTTGCTATTAAGTGAATCAATAACTGATTGAGGAACCTGGTCGTAGAAGTATGGATCTTTAAAAGCGGGAATATAGTATGGCTCCTGCTTCGTAATCATGCCAAGAGTTGGGACAATGTAGACATTGTTTTTTCGGACTATATCCAAATATTCATCGTCAACTGCCATATCATATGGCATGTGGATAAAGCGGCGATTGCCGGCATTTACTAAAGATTTATGATCTGCCAATGTTGTTGCATGGGCGATGATACGCATGTCGTAATCAGTAGCAGTTTGCAATACCGAACGATAGATTTCTGGTACGACTTTTATCTGTGCACCGCGTAATTCATCTCGTGAATCAATCCAAATCTTGGCAATACCATAACCTTCTGAAGCTAGCCGTCTTACTGTGTTAGCAGCCTGCTCGGGATCAGTTACCGGATTTACTCCCCAAAAATTTGGATCGTTGGTAAAGCGCATATTTGGTCCGCCTCCAGGAGAACCCAAGCCGGGCGATAGATGGTAGCGCGCACCTTTTATGTTGCCTCTCAGTTGCTCGAGCTTTACTCTGTTGGCGATCTCAAATTCATCACTACCGGTAGAGATAATTGTTCCTACCCCATAGTAAGCATGTCGGTAAAGGTGATCGATCAGATTCTCATCAGTAAAGTATTGCGAGCCCCAATCGCCATAGGCTTCCCAGCCTAAATGAGCATGGGTATTCACCAGAGCAGGGATAATCGTTTGCCCACCTAAATCATAAAATACCGCATCAGTCGGAATATCCAACGATGGACCAATGTCTATTATGGTTTCATTACGAATCAGTAATGAACCTTGTTCGATTACGTCGCCATTGCCTAGAATCAGACGTGCGTTAGCAAAGTGATGCATAGATTGGGCATTCAGGCTCTGCCCAAGGATTAGTGCAATTGCAAAAATTAGATGAAGTGTGAAATTTCTACTGGTCATCGCAGACTTATTAACTGGCTCATGATGATTGTTTTCTAATGTTCCGCACTGTACTGTTGAATACAGGAAACTACCAGTCATAAGGCCTTTCTAACTATCCAGTCAAGGGTTCAGACTGTCTTGATAGGTATAAAAATGAAAAAAAGGTACGCGCTATTCTTATCTTTAGTTGCAATTTTCGCTCTTTCAGCTTCAGCGCAGCTACCAGGGCTACCTGAGATTGACCAGGAAGCACCATTAGACAAGTCCGTCACTATTTCCAAAGAAATCCTCGCTGCGGCCTTTGGTCGTATTAGTGACGAAGACATCCCCACCACCCGAATGCTTGAAGGTGGGGAGTTCAACGTAAATATCAGACACATCGAAAACGTCACCATGTCGACCATGCGCATGTTGACTCATCCAGACACTATCGATGTTTGGGTCGTACAGGCAGGTTCAGGAGTTTTGAATATAGGTGGTGAGTTAGTAGATGGTGTCTTGCAAGGTGGCGAAGAACAAATTGTCGAAGTTGGAGATATTATTTATATCCCGGCGGGACTTTCACACGGAATTAAAGAAGCTGAGTTAATCACTTGGTTTAATATTCGTTTTCCAGAGCACCGCAATTAACCGAAAAAACTTTAGCCAAAAGGACGTAAACAATGATTAAAAGAAATTACGCTGGCAAAGTCAGCATTTTGACAGTGCTTGTTTTGCTTGGCGTGCTAGTGATTGTCACCAACGATAATGAACTTTCTCAAGCAGACAATCTGTCTGAGAAAACTGAGTTAACTGGTGCTGATTATGAAGAGATTAAAGCTCTTTATGCCCGCTACAACCAAGGCAGTGATTTTCGCAACACAGAACTATTTTTGTCGGCTTTTGATGAAGACGCCATTATGACTCGAGAAGGCGGGGATATTGTAGGCATGGAAGGGCTCAGAGCCGATCGCGCCCGCAGATACCAGGGTGAAACTGGTGATGTGGGCAGAAGGCACCTAAATGGTAGCTACTTAATTTTTCCGACGAATGATGGAGCCGAAGGGCGAGCATATTACATCTTAATGGATGTAACAGAGCGCCCTCCAACCGTAATCGGATCAGGTTACTACGATGACAAATTTATTCGAACAGAGGATGGTTGGAAGATTAAGCACCGAACTCTGTTTAGAGATACTTTAGATTAAAAACTTACTCTATCCATTTATTGTAAAGAGGATAGCTGGCAGTAACTAGTTCACGCTAGGGAGGTAGTTATGCGTTTATTAAATTCGAGCCTTCTTGTGGTTTTAATCGGCAGCGGAGTTGTCGTAGCAGCACAAGATGTGTTTCAAGGCATTACAAGAGAACCACGCCCTGAAGAATACATTCACTGGAATAATTCTTCTTTTATGGAAATCAAAAGCGAATTGCAACAAAGTCTGCGAGATGGGAACGGTATCTTCGGCACTGACTTTGTATACTTGAATGGATTACCTGCAGGAGAGCATCGAACTCACAATGTTCAGTTTATTCATCGCTCCGGTTATACCCAGCCGGAAATTCACGAGAACAAATGGGATATCTATGTCATTGTTGATGGCCGCGGCACTGCACGAATTGGCGGTGAGCGAGTGAGCTTTATCGAAGGTGGTCCGAACGAAGGGCAGTATCCAGAGTTAGAAGGTGCACAGGAATATCAGGTAGAAATTGGTGACATATTGCATGTGCCAGCCAGAGTATGGCATCAAATGGTAACTGATCCGAGTGAGACTATTACTTACGCATTAATCAACATAATTCACTGAGCTAGGCAAAGTCTATGATCAGTCAGGAGAAAAAATGAATCGAATTACACACGCACTCTTATGTTGTGTTGCAGTCTCGTTTATTCACTCACCCGTCTTTGCTCAAAATGAAGAAGAAGCAACTGAAAACAGTGGTGGAATTATCCAACGTTATGGCAGAAATGCTGCTAATGGTATTTCTTCTGTGACAGCGGATCCAAACTCATCTAATTTGTTGCGTAATTATTCTTCAGTCACAGACGAACTTTTGCAGAACCCACCCGACGCAGATTGGGTAACCTGGCGTCGCACATACAACAATCAGGGGTTTTCCAATCTCGATCAGATTAATCGGGAAAACGTTGTTGATTTGGAATTAGCCTGGAATCAGTTAGTAACTGTTGGCAATAATATGCCGACGCCGCTGGTGCATGATGGGATTATGTTTCTGTACAGCGCCGGCGATGTGGTGCTTGCTTTGGATGCAACTAACGGAGAGATGTTATGGCGATATAGTCATGATAGCGAAGTTGCTACCAGCCATAAATTTGGTATCGCGCTGCATGAAAACAAAGTGCTGGTTCCTACTTCTAACTTTCATATGGTGGCTTTAGATGCTCGTTCGGGCGAAGTGATCTGGGATCATGCGATTGAAATGGAAGATTACGATGGCTATCAATTAAGAAGTGCTCCTACAATTGCGGGTGGTCAAGTGATTCAGGGGATGGCTGCATCCTTTGTTCCTGGTGGTGGATTTATCGTTGCTATCGATTTGGAAACAGGAACTGAAACCTGGCGCTTCAATACGATTCCGCGTCCTGGTGAGCCCGGTGGCAACACTTGGAACAATATGCCCGTAGAAGAAAGGCAGGGTGGTTCGGTATGGAATACTGGTGCCTATGATCCGGAGTTGGATTTAGTGTATTACGGAGTGTCGCCAACTTATAACACGGCGCCTTTGCTTTATCCATTAAATATAGATGGCGTTACCAATGAAGCGCTTTATACCAATGCAACATTAGCTATACGTCCTGCAACCGGAGAGCTAGTGTGGTACTACCAACATGTCGTTAATGATCAGCATGATCTGGATTGGATATTTGAAAGATCGATCGTTGAATTGGATGTAAACGGTCAAACGCGCAAAGTAGTTGTTACGGCTGGTAAGCCTGCTCTGTTCGATGCGCTCGATGCAGAAACCGGACAGTACTTATTTTCAGTGGATACGGGATTTCAAAATTTATTCGCCGCAATCAATCCTGAGACAGGGGAGAAAATTCCAAATCCGAATATTTTTCCTGACGCAGAAGAGATTCGTACAGTCTGTCCTTATTGGCAGGGTGGTCGTAACTGGCACGCATCATCGATAAACAACGAAACTGGTTACTTATTCGTACCTATGTTCGAAGTGTGTATGGATACCTTATTAGATGGTAGCGGCACCCTGCTTACGAGTGGATTGAGAGCAGACACACGCCCAGTGCCCGATAACGATGGCAACTATGGTCGTCTGCAGGCTATTGATCTTAAAAATAGAGAATTAGCCTGGCAGCATCGCGAAGAAATTGTGCCGGCTTCAGCAAGTCTAGCGACTGCAGGCGGTTTAGTTTTTCTTGGATATCTCGATTCTAAATTCAAAGCATTCGATCAAAGTAATGGTGAGATTCTTTGGGAAACTCAACTAGATGCGATACCTGCAGCTTTTCCAATAACTTATGCCGTCGGTGACAAACAGTATGTGGCCGTCGTCGCCGGGCAACTCAATATTCACACCGGAGTTTGGTTAGGATTACAAAACCAATTTTCCGGTTTCATTCCTGAAACTCCGGGACCAGCGGCATTGTGGGTTTTTGCTCTAGATTAAGCCAACAAAAAAGTTGGATTGTTTCTAATCTTTTGATTGATGCGGGTTCTACTCAAAACAATCGTTGCCACTAAATTAAGTTCAAGGAACTGAGGATTTACTAGTATAATGCTAGGTTATTACTTTCCCGTAATTGAAATTAGGGGTTACGCTATGATCGAAAAAACAAAACTCGCGTACATTATTTTATTGTCAATGATTCTGAGCCCTTTGAGTGTTTTGGGTCAGTCGCACGGAAACCATGGTGGCCACGGCGACCACGGCCATGCGCATATGGGTCCCACTGTTAGTTGCACTAACTTGGCAAATCCTCCGTGGGACGGTCTGTCTGAGAAGGATAAGCAGCGGTTTAACAATTTAGAGCAAGAGTTATCAGGGTTGAATACTCCTGAAGCGGCGATAGCTGCAGGCTTTTTCCCTGCTTTAGGTGATATACCTGGAATGGGCATCCACTATGTCAATCTGTCGATGGGATTAGATAAGGACTACAATATTGATCTGCCCAATCAGTTAATGTTTTCCCCGATAGATGGGGAAGAAAAATTGGTTGGTGCAGCTTACGCCTTTGTTGATGTGCCGAACACTGACGTTCAGCTTCCCTTTGAGAGTGAGTTTGCGTCATGGCATGACCATCCTCAGTTCGCAAATGATGGTGAGACTCTGCATATGCTGCACGTCTGGTTTGTTGATTCCTCAAATGGCCCCTTCGCTGGTTTAAATTTTTGGCTTCCATACCAAACAGCCGGTATTGAAATTCCAAACCCATGCTGGATGGCGGAAGAGGAAATTGCTGATCGCATTAGAAAAGTATCATTTGCGTTAACTCAATTTGATTGGGAGGGCAGTGAGAGCGATTTGTCAGGGCAAGCCGGTGAAGCGCGCCCCTCAAGTGATGAAATCCAAGGTATTTCTGATTCGACAGGCGTTGATGGAGAAGTTGTAGAGGCTATAGTTACCACTGATGGCGCTGCTGGTGCGTCATGGAACAGACCTCCATCTATTAGTAGTGATAGGCTGGAAATGCTTGAAGTGCTCGGAGCAGCGGCACAGGATGATGATATTGACGCCTGGAGGATTGCTGCTGACACATTTTTGGCAGATCTAAATGAAGAAGAAATGAACAGAGTATTAGCGACTCTAGGTGTCTTAGGTGAGAATCAGATGTCTTCTGCTGAGAGAGATGCTGCTGGGATATCTCAACCTGGAAGTAGAAACTAATTCAAGTACGGCGGTCTTTATCGATGTTAACAGTAGCGATGAGGAAGTAGAGAAAAAATTCATAAGTTTGCGTTCTGTTTAATTGAATAATGAAGAACTGACTTGATGATCCCAATCCTTCGTATAGGCCTTATGAAAAAGCCCCTAATATGGGGCTTTTTTGTTGCTTTTGTTCTCTGGAGATATGTTTGGTAGCTATGGGTGGACTTGAACCACCGAC
>DFQD01000152.1:23201-31366 GCA_002377605.1 Gammaproteobacteria bacterium UBA3498
AACCAGCTGAGCTACATAGCCAAAATTTAGACTGCAGCTTCCAGCTAACCCATCCTCACGACCTTCATTACCAAATTTTCGACCTTCAAATTGGTACGAAATCGAGGATCTAGAATACCGGAAGGCCGCGAATTTTGGCGATTTGGCGTCAAAATGTCAAGCGAGCTAGTCGATCACCACATTTCGCACAACAGTGTAGAAGTCACTAACTGCGCGGCGGAACGCGTCTTCGGGGACCTGTTCATCATTACCATGAACTCCAGTGTGATCTTCGTGACCGGTGATCAAGGGGTTGAATCCATAGCTGACAATTCCCAGGTCACGAGTAAAGTGGCTGTCGGTAAATCCAGTACTTACGGACGGCAATACTCGGGAGCCAGGATGTAGTTCCTGAGTTACAGATTCAATTGCCGCGAACAATCGCGTATTTGTTTCCGAAATCGCTGGTGTAAATGCCATGATGGTTTCAATAGTAACGCCAGTGTTTCCAATCAAGTCTTCTAATTCACTTATGAATTGTTGTGATGGTTTGTCAGGTAATATTCGACAATCTAATTCCGCCCAAGCCTCCGGCGGAATAACGTTGATCTTGTTTGAACCGCTCATGCGTGTCATAGAGCACGTGTCACGAATAAGCGAGTTATGTCCTGGTCGCGCTGCATGAAGTCTATCCACAAATGCAGGCTCATTAATCGCATTGCTTATATTTGCATAGGATGGCCCCCATTCTTCGCCCATATCAACCGAGAGTTCTGAAAAGTAATCAGACACGGGTCCAATGATGCGAGGAGGGAAGGGGTTTTCTAATAAAAGATTCAGTGCTTGTACGATTCGCGTAACTGAACTTGTTGTGCGAGGTGATGATCCATGACCTGGTGTATCAATTGCATTCAAGCGCAACCACACCGGAACTTTCTGCGTAACTTCGACGCTGAAAACAACATCGCCATCTTCGTTGCTGCTCCCGCCGCCGCCTTCATTGAGCAAAATGCCAGTGCCGTCAAATATTTCTGGTCTGTTCTCAATCAACCAACCAACACCAAAATAACCGCCAGCTTCTTCATCGGCGGTTGCTAGGAAAATTACATCACGATTAAGTTCGATGCCCGAACGATGTAAGCTTAGAAAGGTAGCAAGTTGTATGATGCCGAGACCTTTCATGTCGCGAGTCCCGCGACCAAGAATAACGCCGTCGCGAATATCACCAGAGAGGGGATCAATTGTCCAGAATTCTTCTTCAGCAGGAACAACATCTGTATGTTGTAAGAGAATTAATCCGGGCTCATCGCCACCTTCGAGACGTGCCCAGATATTGCCGCGACCAGGTGCGCTTTCTGCAGTTTCATATTCGATGCCTTCAGCTTCAAAAATTGCCGCATAAAAATCGACAGCTCGGTATTCATTACCTGGAGGATTAATGGTATCGATGCGGATAAATTCCTGCAGCCATCTAACCGCTTCATCTTCGAGGGTCTGCCCGTTAACTGCAGGGGTAAATAAAAAACTTAGCGTAATAATTCCAATTTTTATTCTTCTCACTAGAAACTCCACTTACACGTTGAAACGGAAATGAATTACATCGCCGTCCTGCACAATATATTCTTTGCCTTCCAGACGCCACTTACCTGCTTCTTTTGCGCCTAACTCACCTTGATTCTCGATGTATGCATCATAGGCAATGACTTCGGCACGGATAAAACCGTTTTCAAAATCGGTGTGAATTACTCCGGCTGCTGCCGGTGCTGAGGCCCCTTTTTTTACTGTCCAGGCCCGCGCTTCTTTCTCGCCGGCTGTAAAATAGGTCTGTAATCCTAGTAGTTTGTAACCAGCACGGATAACGCGATCCAATCCTGGTTCGTCCATACCCAGATCCTGCAGAAATTCGGTTTTCTCATCGTCTTTAAACTCTGCGATCTCTGATTCCAGTTTGTTGCAGATGGCTACCACTTCTGCGCATTCGCCGATGGCGATTTCCCGAACCTTTTCCAGGTGTGGGTTATTTTCAAAACCGTCCTCATCTATGTTAGCTATATACATTACTGGTTTAACAGTCAGTAGATGTAATTTATTAAGCTCGCTTTGTTCTTCTTTATACAGCTCCAAAGTTCTTACTGGTTTTGCTTCGTCGAGATGGGTTTTTATTTTTTCTAACAATTTCACCTGACGTTGTGCATCCTTGTCACCACTCTTAGCGATACGAATAACTCGATCCAGGTTTTTCTCCACGGTTTCTAGATCTGCTAATGCCAATTCGGTGTTTATGATTTCGATATCAGCTGCAGGATTGATTTGATCGGAAACGTGAGTGACGTTTTCATCTTCAAAACAACGGACCACATGAGCAATGGCATCAGTTTCACGGATATTTGCAAGGAATTGGTTGCCTAGGCCTTCACCTTTAGATGCGCCGGCAACGAGACCTGCAATATCTGTAAACTCGACTGTAGTGGGTATGACTTTTTGCGGGTTTACTATGCCTGCAATTTTGTCTAACCGTTCATCTGGAATTGAAACGATTCCGGAGTTAGGTTCGATCGTACAGAAAGGAAAATTTTCAGCGGCAATGCCGGCCTTGGTTAAGGCATTGAATAGAGTTGATTTACCAACATTGGGTAAACCTACGATTCCACATTTTACAGCCATCTATTATTCCTTTCTCCAATCCTTATTCCGTATGCAGTAAACGCATAGCTTCTTCCCATTCGCCAATTACTGCTTTGGGGATAACACGAATTGCGTCTTCGATATCTCTCATGATGACATCTGCCTCCGATCGCGATGGGTCGCTTAGTACATAGTTTGACACCATAGATTTATGCCCTGGATGTCCTACGCCAATGCGCAAACGGAAAAATTCTTTCTTGCCGCCGAGCGCATTGATGATATCTCGGATACCATTGTGACCACCGTGTCCGCCACCTTCTTTAAAGCGAGTTACTCCAACATCAAAATCGATTTCGTCGTAGGCCACCAACATGTTTTCCGGTCTAATTTTGAAAAACTTGCACACGGAGGCCACCGACTTACCACTGTGGTTCATGAAAGTAGTAGGGAATAGCAGTTTAATATCGTTCCCACCGATATTGATTGAGTTGAATTCGCCGAAAAATTTCGAGTCGCCACGCAGTTCACTTCCATAAGCTTTACTGAGATGGTATAGAAAAATAACGCCTGCATTATGACGATTGGAATCGTGTTGTGGGCCTGGATTTCCCAGACCCACAATCAGCTTTAATGGATGATCCGGCATTTTCATTGACCCGGACTCCCTGGCAGTGCCAAAAGATTAAGAGTCGTCGCCGTCCCCAGAAGACCCTTCGCCGCCGGAATCCCCACTTTCCCCTTCTGCAGGAGCTTCGCCTTCTGCTGCTTCTTGACCTTCAGCTGCCGCGGCTTCTTCTTCTTCCATGGCACCTCGTGGTTGCTGCACCCTCGCTACATTGAGGTCGCTTTCTTCACCTTGGGAAAGAGCTATACTGAGCACGCCTTCTGGGAAGGTGAGGTCAGAAAGGTGAACAGAATCGCCGAGTTTGACATTTTCCATGTCCACTTCGATGTATTCTGGCAAGTCTTTCGGCAAGCACACAATTTCGATCTCGTTGAGAGTGTGGCGGATGATGCCGCCATCGAGTTTGACACCTACACACTTATCTTCATTAATAAAGTGGATTGGGACTTTCACTTGGATTTCTTGCTTCATATCCACACGCTGAAAATCGGCATGAAGGATAAGCGACTTGGCAGGATGACGCTGTAGCGCCTTGATTACAGCTGGTTCCTTCTTACTGTCGATATTGAGAGTAATAATATGAGAAAAGAACGCTTCATTCTCTGTTGCCCTAGCTATATCTTTATGGGGAATAGTTAATGAAACTGCCTTTTTTTTACCACCATATAAAATGGCGGGAATTGATTCGTTCAGACGACGTAGGCGGCGGCTCGCACCTTTCCCAAATTCTGTTCTGACCGAACAATTCAGTTCAAATTCTTCATTTGACATGATTGTCTCCTAGTAAGCAGCCCTGAGAGTTGCTTTATCTCCATGAAGTTTGCGACCAATTTCATGAAAGGTTGTAAAAAAGAACAGCGTTTCTTCTGAAACCGTTGTTCAGCCTATCCGGCGTTATCTGATAAATATTTTATAACTAGGTGTTATCAAACATCGCACTAATGGATTCTTCGTTACTCACTCGTCGAATCGATTCAGCTAATAATTTAGCCATCGATAGCTGACGAATATATGAGCACGCTTTCGCAGCATCGTTTAAGGGAATCGTGTCTGTCACCACTAGCGAATCTAGACTCGAACCTTCGATATTTTCTAACGCTGGGCCAGAAAGTATAGGATGGGTACAGTAGGCCACAACTTTGTTGGCACCGTGGTCTTTCAGTGCATCCGCTGCTTTACACAGTGTGCCGGCGGTATCCACCATGTCGTCTACGATCAAACAACAACGATCATTAACATCACCGATGATGTGCATGATCTGCGCTTCGTTAGCGGTTGGGCGACGCTTGTCGATAATCGCCAGATCAACATTAAGTTGCTTGGCAACTGCTCTTGCTCGAACCACGCCGCCAACATCTGGCGATACTACGATCAATTTCTCATAACGCTGACGCTCTATGTCGTCGGTTAGTACTGGCGAACCATATACATTGTCCACCGGAATGCTGAAAAATCCCTGGATCTGTTCAGCATGTAAATCAACTGTCAGTACACGATTAACGCCTACGGCACTGATCATGTCTGCAACCACTTTAGCGCTGATGGCAACCCGGGCAGATCTTACGCGACGATCCTGTCGGGCGTATCCGAAATAAGGAATCACTGCAGTGATTCGATTCGCCGAAGCGCGGTGCAGAGCATCTGCCATTAACAGCAATTCCATAATGCTCTCGTTAGTTGGCGCGCAAGTTGGTTGAATAATGAAAACGTCTTTACCTCGAACATTTTCATTTAATTCAACGGAAACCTCACCATCGCTAAACTTACTAATACTGGCATGTCCCAGTGGAACGCCAATATTTTTGGCAATGGCGTCCGCTAATGCGGGATTAGCATTGCCAGTAAAGACCATTAAATTTGTTGCCACTTTTAATTCCTTGGGCTTTAACTAAATTTTTATTGCGAGATTAGTCTATCAAAAATGGCTGGGGTGGCTGGATTCGAACCAACGAATGCAAGGATCAAAACCTTGTGCCTTACCACTTGGCGACACCCCAAAAAATCATTTGCTCCTTTGAGCCTAACTCGAATTAATACCCTTAGCGACGAATCCTTTCAACCCTGCTGGGCAGTTCGCAAATATTCCTCGAGCAGTGGCTTCCCTCTCATATTTGGCGAAGACTGCAGATCCAGTTCCAGTCATTCTAGCTTCACCGAATTGGCTGAGCCAATTCAGGGCTTGATTTACTTCGGGGTACAAATTTCGGGTCGTTTTTTCGCAGTCGTTTCTAGCCCTGCCCGCCAGAAAGTCGGCCATTTTGATGGTTGGAGAGTTCCGTGTCAAATTTTCCTGAGAAAATATCCGGGCCGTGGAAACCGCGCAATCCGGGGTGATTACCAAGTACCAGCAGGTGTCGATTTCTACTGGTTCCAGACGCTCGCCTAAGCCTTCAGCCCAGGCGGTTTTCCCATGAATAAATACTGGTATATCAGCTCCCAGTTGGAGACCTAATTTGGCAAGTTCGATATCGGAAAGACCGCATTGCCATAGTTCGTTAAGTCCTCGCAAAGTTATTGCTGCGTTGCTGCTCCCGCCCCCCAACCCAGCGCCAGTGGGAATTCGTTTAGTAATGCTGATGCTGGCACCCAAATTGGGCTTTCCGCTTACTTTCCTGAGAAGTTGGGCAGCCTTGAGAATCAGGTTGTCGTCCATGGGAATGGACTTAATAGGAGACTCAGCCGTGACATGGAGACAAAGAAGTTCTGAATCTTCAGAATTAATCTTTAGCACATCCCCATAATTTAATAGTTGGTATATGGATTGTAATTCATGATAACCGTCGTCTCTTCGCCCCAAGATATGTAGAAAGAGATTGAGTTTGGCAGGGGAAAGAAGTGTTAAGGTTTCGTTGCTCATGAATTAGTTATCAATTGACTTTTGGATTTAAAGACCAATTCAATCCTACGAAGCGCAACCGAATATCGTTCTGTGGACGGGTAACTTCAACACGACGAGGAAGTGTTAGTTCACCGTATTGGCGCGGATCGATATAGCGGATTGTCCATCCCTCCTGAATCATTGAAGATAACTGGTTAAGTTCATTGAATGTCATATCTGCATTAGAACCGGGAGCTGGCAGGCCGCGGATCCAATATTCTAGGTAAGAAACCGGTAATTCGTAACCCAGTTGTTGCAAGATTATATCTTCCGGAGTGTTTGCTTGAAATAATTCGCCGTCATGTTCCATGGTGACAGAACCTGGTTCGCCAATAATTCGGGTGTTACCAGTGTTAAAAGTTCCCCATAAACGAATGTTGTATTTCTCCTCCAACTGCTGCCACTGAATTCGCGGAGTATTATTTTCATCGTTGTATCTGACATTTACCCGTCCTCGTAACTGCCACGCACCTAGTTTTTCCAGTAATTCTCTTTGTTGGTCCCATACAACATTTTCCACCGCCCGAGGAGCTACGGTGCTGCATGCATATAGAAATATCACCAAACCGATCCCGACGGCGAGATTTCTTGTGTGCTTTACAGACATCCTCATAAAAGGAAGAAAGAATGAGATCATTCGTAAGGGCGGAATCTTTCTATGACGTCTTTAATAAGTTCACTATCTGGTTGCTGTTGCAGGGCATCTTCCCACACTTGAATTGCTTCGTCTCTGCGATCCATCATCCAGAGCACTTCACCGACATGGGAGGCCACTTCATGGTCTGGGAAAACAGCAAATGCGCGGCGTAAATTCTCTAGAGCTTCTTCATAAAGTCCCATTTTGTATTGTGCCCAACCTAGAGTATCGATGATAGCGGGATCATCGGGGGAGATAGCAATAGCTCTCTCGGCGAGATCCAATGCTTCTTCGTAGCGGTTGGTTTGGTCGGCAAGCATATAACCAAGATGATTCAATGCGCGGGAATCGTCAGGTTGCATGCGGATTATTTGTCGAAGGTCTTCTTCTGATCCTGCCTGATCGCCCTGAGAATCATAATACAGAACTCTAGCAAACAGCAGTTCCGATTCATTGGGAAATCGATTTAGCGCTGTATCTATTAAATCTTTTGCTTCTGTGATGTAGTTCGCCTGAATCAATAAACTCGACTCGATAGTGGTGAATAGAATTTCTAAACGTCGCTGACCGCTAGATTGCCTTACTAACCAGGCATGGGCATCTTCTAATTCACCTAATGCGATCGAATGGCGTGTTGCCTGTTGTTGGGCCGCGAGAAAGTTATTGGTTCCAATTCTTACTTCACGATAATGTCCGATTGATTTTTCCAAATTTTCTCGTTGCTCATAGATATATCCAAGATAATACTGTGATTCATCGAATCGATGATCTACAGTAATCAATTTTTCGAGATTAACAATCGCAGAATCGAAGTTTTCCAATTCCATGTCGAGTAGAGCAACGGAATAAAGCGTTTCCCAATCTTCTGGGTATTGTTCGACGATTATTTCAAATTGTTTCTGGGCTTCTTCAAAACGGTCATCTTGAATTAAAAGGCGGGCGTAGCTAAGACGGAGAGATTTATCATCTGCAAATTCCTGCACTCCATCGCGCAACACTCGGATTGCGCCATCAGAGTCATTCATGTTTTGCAGAATCTGCCCATGAAGTAACACCATTGAGGTTGTTAATTCGATGTTCTGTAGCACTAATTGCATTTCATATAACGCCTCGTCGAATTGACGATTCTGGGCTAACAGTTGTACTAGGGTCAGATGAATGGTTTCTTGTTCTGGAAATTCGCGAGTCAGTTGCCTGAGATTTTCGATTAGGGTTTGTCGATCCCTTGGTTCGAGTCGGCCAGTGCGAGCAGCTAATGCTGTAAAATCCATTTCTCCGCCCAGATCTATCACGCGAGCCATATGGGACAGCGCCTGGTTGTAGTTTCCGTTTTCCAGAAATTGAAAGGCGAGTGATAAATGAGGTTGGGGATTGTCCGGTTCGATCTCTGCCCAGAGTAATCCCAGTTGCATCAGCGCATT
>DFQD01000114.1 GCA_002377605.1 Gammaproteobacteria bacterium UBA3498
GCTACAATAAATCCAGCATTAAGGATTCCGCTACTCAGATTTACGATTCCGTATCCTATAGATCCAGTCATTAGCGCATAGTAACAAAAAGGCAGTAATGTCTTACGAATTACCGCACCTTCTTTACCTACCAAACCAGCCACTGCGGAAGCTGCGACTACATTGTGTACACAGATGATATTTCCGGAAGCTCCGCCCACTGCCTGTAATGCAACGATCCAGGTTGGGTCTACCAGGATTCTCTCTCCAACGCCAAACTGGAACAATGAAAACATCATATTACTGACAGTATTGCTTCCGGCGACGAATGCGCCAAGACCTCCAATGAAAGTGGAGAAGAATGGCCAGGCATTACCAGCAACATTTGCTACGCCTTCAGCGAGAGCAATTGGCATCTGCTCATAACCTGCAGCACCACCGCTAGAGTTAATGAAAACTTGTACCATTGGCACTGTGAATACTAATGCCATTGAGGCGGGAACTAGCGTTTTGAGTGAGCTATTAAAGGCAACTTTATATTCTGAAACTTTTAACCCATGCAAAAGAATGGTTATCAGTGAAACCACAATAAATATTGTTCCCGGTGACCAAAGCGGTTGGAACGATGCGCTGATATCACTGCCGAAAATTTCTGACCATGACCAAGTAATTAACCAATGATCGCTACGGAGAAACGCTTCCAAATTAACAGCGCGCAATCGGGTAAGTACTAATAAACCAGCTACAAAAAGGTATGGCGACCAGGCGCGCATTAAGCTCATGGCAGGCTTATTATTGATTGCGGCATCTTCTTGCTGCATTGTGCCAGTCCATTCTGCGTCCCAATTTTTCTTATCGTCAAAATCCCAGGGCTCGCCTGTTGGCATTAAGAAACCTGCTCTGGCCGCCGTGACAACAATTGCTAGTCCTATCATGCCGCCAAACATTGAAGGAAATTCTGGGCCTAAATACGTCGCTACGAGCAAATAAGGAATAGTCATAGCCAACGCAGCGAAAATCGCAAACTTCCAAACTTTGAAACCATCAGCGAAGGATCGGTTGGCGCCAAAGAAGCGGGTCATAATGGCGGTTACAAGCAGCGGGATAAATGTGCCGGCACTGGCGTGAATAATGGCTACCTTGGTGCCGATAAATGCTAGAAATTCTTCCCACTCAGAAAAGCCTCGCTCTAAGGCATAACTAATCATTTCTGGGTCGGCTGAAAGGCCTGTGTTAACTCCTACTAAGATTGGTGTGCCCATTGCTCCGAAAGACACCGGAGTGCTTTGAATAATCATCCCTGCCACTACCGCTGCCATGGCTGGGAATCCTAATCCCACCATCAGTGGTACAGCAACCGCTGCTGGCGTGCCAAAACCAGCGGAGCCTTCTATGAAGGTACCGAAGAGCCACGCGATTATGATTACCTGAATGCGCCTATCCGGAGTTATATCCGAAAACCCCTGTCTTATGGTGTTAATTGCACCGCTCTGTTGTAACGTGTTTAAGAGTAGGATCGCGCCAAAAATGATGTATATCAGCGTACCGGCCACAATTAGTCCATTTACTGATGCGGCGAGTACTTTAGATAATGACACTTGCCAAACAAACAGCGCCAGAGCTGCCGCCACGATATAGGCGATGGGCATAGCTCGGCTAGCAGGCCAGCGCAGGATTACTAAGAAAATGGCAACTGAAATAATTGGGAGGAGGGAGAGTAACGCGAGAATTCCAATGCTCATAATAGTTATTCTTTAGTTTAGTTATTGTTTTAGAGCGAACCTGTCGAGCTTAGCAGATAATAGGTCTACAAAAAAACTAACGCTTCTATATAGCAACTAGTTAGATTACCCATTTCGCAGTTTCGCTTGTGCTGCGGCTAGGCGCGCAACCGGAACTCGCGGTGGTGAACAACTAACGTAATTCAGTCCTGCGCGATGGCAGAAATCAATTGAAGAAGGATCTCCCGCATGTTCCCCACAGATGCCTAGTTTTAATTCTGGTTTAGCTTCTCTTCCTTTGTGCGCAGCATAATTAACCAGCTTACCTACACCGGTCTGGTCCAGACTGGCGAATGGATTCTGGTTATATATCTCCTTGCGTTGATACTCGTCATAGAAAAGACCCATGTCATCTCGACTGAGGCCTAGCGTGGTCTGAGTCAGGTCGTTGGTCCCGAAACTAAAGAAATCTGCTTCATGGGCTATTTCATCGGCGGTTATCGCTGCGCGCGGCACTTCTATCATAGTGCCGACAATGTAATTAATACGAACTTTGCGGGCATTCATCACTTCTTTCGCTACTCGGTGAACTGTACGAAGTTGGTCAGCCAGCTCTTCCCGGAATCCTACTAGAGGAATCATGATCTCCGGATTTACTTTAATCTTCTTTTTGCCCTTAAGTATTTGAGCAGCAGCTTCGAAAATAGCCCGAGTCTGCATTTCCGTGATTTCAGGATAGAGAATGCCGAGGCGACATCCACGGCAACCCAACATTGGATTTTCTTCGTGGAGGGCTTTAATTCTTTCAATTACAAAGTCGAAAGGAACATCAAGTTTCTCTGCAAGTTGGCGTCTTACGACATCATCATGAGGTAGGAACTCATGCAGTGGAGGGTCAAGCAAACGGATAGTTACCGGTCGACCATTCATGGCTTTAAACAAGCCAATAAAGTCTTTCTTTTGAAATGGTAGGAGTTTCTTTAATGCTGCTCTGCGCTGCACTTCATCCACCGCCAAAATCATTTGGCGCATGTAGTCGATACGATCGCCATCGAAAAACATATGTTCTGTTCGGCACAACCCAATTCCTTCGGCGCCAAAGGCAACTGCTTGTTGTGCCATTGCTGGCGTATCAGCATTGGTCCGTATATTCAGTGTTCGATGTTTATCTGCCCATTTCATAACTGTCTGAAAGAGATCAAAGGTGTAGCTACCGGCGGATTTGAGACCCCCTTCAAGGACTCGCTTCACTTCCGAGTCTGCACTTTCGATCATTCCTTCGTAGATTTCACCGGTAGTGCCATCAATGGAAATATATTCGCCTTCATTTAGGACTATCTTACCGGCGGTAAGGGTGCGCTTTTCATAATTGATTATTATATCGCTGGCACCACAGACGCAGACTTTGCCAAGTTGACGGGCGACGAGAGCCGCGTGGGAAGAAACGCCGCCGCGGGAAGTCAGAATTCCCTGGGATAACAGCATTCCTTTTAAATCATCCGGTGAAGTTTCGGTTCTGCAGAGAACTACTTTATTACCTTTGCGAGTCTCGATTTCAGCACTTGCTGCAGAAAAGACAATTCGGCCTGTAGCGGCTCCAGGTCCAGCAGGTAGGCCTTGGCCGATAACATTAGCTGCCTTCAAAGCCTTGGGATCGAATACTGGAACCAGGAGTGAATCGATAGATTCTGCTGGGATTTTCAACAATGCAGCTTCTTGATTCATTAACTTTTCGCGCTGCATCTCAACTGCAATGCGAACAGCTGCTAATCCTGTCCGCTTGCCATTGCGAGTTTGCAAAATGAAGAGCCGACCATTTTCTATGGTAAATTCGAAATCCTGCATGTCTCGGAAGTGGCGCTCCAGTTTGCGTCTGACCTTCTCAAGATCTTTGAAGCTCTTCGGCATGGTCAAGATCATATCCTGGATAGGTTCGGGAGTGCGCACTCCCGCTACAACGTCCTCTCCTTGAGCATTAACCAGGTACTCACCGTAGAAAACTTTCTCGCCATTTGCAGGGTCGCGCGTAAAAGCCACGCCCGTGCCACTGTCATTGCCAGCATTGCCAAACACCATGGCTTGCACATTCACCGCGGTGCCCCATTCGGCGGGAATTCCATATTGCTGGCGGTAGAGAATGGCTCGCTCGTTTTTCCATGAGCCAAATACAGCGCCTATCGCTCCCCAAAGCTGAGCCATAACATCTTGAGGAAAAGCTGAACGAGTTCGCTTCTTAATCAGAGCTTTATAGTAGGATACCAATTCTTGTAGTTGTTCAGTTGTCAAATCCGTGTCTAAGACTGCCCCAACCCTGCGCTTTAGATTTTC
>DFQD01000024.1 GCA_002377605.1 Gammaproteobacteria bacterium UBA3498
AGAGCGCCATCGGGATCGGGAACTAGATTAGACTCCAGGTCGCGCATGGAAACAATTCCGCCAAGAGATCCGCCGATAATGTAAAACTGATTCGGAGTTCCCTGGCCTAAGCTTGATGCTATAGAAATAAATTCTTCATACATCTCGCCATTAGAGATATGAGAATCGAACACAGCCCATCCAGTCTGACTGTAACTGGATGCAGCCATGGCATAACCCTGTTCCAGAATGTAATCGCCGTATGGTCCCAGGCCGGGTTCGTCTTCAACGTCGCCGGTGTAAAAACCATCCCAAGAAGGATTCAAAATATCTAGGAGGTCATTAGTTTCGAATCCGGTTAGAAAACTTTGAAAGCCATGATTCCAAAATACCAATCCTCTCTCTGCTGTCCAGTCTTCAGGAATAACAATTGAGTAATAAGCGCCACTTGCAGTTTCGCCATACCAAACCGGATGACAATCGCCATCCTTAGTTTCGTATTGATTGTTCGTACAATTTTCCTGAGCAAGCGAAGTGTGCTGAGTAATATCAAAGAAAAGTGCAGTAAAGATGAAAAGCTTGAATGAAGTAAGACGGGAGTACAAATTAGTTATCCTGCAGACATATAGAAATGCTTTTGACTACAAGATAACGTCGGTTGGATTTACAAAAACTGAATAGTATCGGGCTAGATATCCATCATACGATTGATGTCGCTATCCAGAACTGGTTTCTTGGTTACTAGGGAAACACCGATAAACAGAACCATCGAGGTGACGAAGGCAGCGAGTTGTCCGCTAACTCCGTAGGGGAAGGTGACCCCAGCTAGCTGCGTTACGAAGTTTATTAGCAAGGCTGCACTAATCGCAGTTACCGCGCCTGCAACAGTAGCGCCCTTCCAGTTTAGGCCTACCGCGACCACCGGAAAGATGCCTGCAGCGAAGGTTCCCCATCCGAATGCGCCGAGAATCGCCACTAGGGTTGCGTCGCGGTAATGGGAGTATAAGGCAAAGCTGGCCGCGACAATCGCTAGGATTATAGTTACGACTCGCGCCCAAAACAATTCGTTATTGATACTCTTGCCTCGAATCGACTTTGGAATGTCGTGAATAATTGCTGCCGTGCCTATATTTAAGAATGCATCGGAAGTAGACATGATGGCAGCAAACAATCCGGCGAATACAACGCCTGCTAATAACGGATTGGTAAAAACTGATAAGAAAACGGAAGCGGCATCATCAGGAAGAGCTAACGGTGGGACAACACCGTCAATTACAGCAGCACGCATAACGATGCCAATGGAAATCCAAAGCAGTGCGGCCATGACGTAACCGAACAATGACATAGGTAGTATGGTGCGGTTGTCAGCCATCTCCTTGTTCATCATCATCTTGGTGATTAAATGTGGTTGTCCTGCTAAACCAAGGCCAAACACAAAGAACCAACCAAGAGAAGCCAACATACCTGCTGCACCATAGGGCATTACCGCCTCTGCGTCGTCTGCGAGAATTATGGAAGTGGCCTCCTGCATTCCCCCGTCAAACACATTTACGGCAGTAAATAATATAAGCGTGCCTGCCACTATCATGATGGCGCCTTGCACCACGTCGGTATAAACCGAGGCAATAATGCCACCGGTCACACAATAGAAAATCAAAACAGCGGATGAAATAACAACACAAGTGACTAAACTGATATTGGCGAAAGTAGCAGTGCCAGAAAGTATCGCTTGCATCACTACTGCCATTGCCAGAATTTGAGTGGCTAGGTAGCCCATAACCCCAAGAACAATAGTTACGGCGATCATAAATCGTACGGACTGACTGCCGTAGCGTGCGGCAACAATGTCAGGGAGTGAAATGCAGTCCCGCAGTTCTGCGATCATGCGAATGCGCTTGGCGACTAGGAAGAATCCGATGGCGTAGCCAGTGGAAGAAATTACCACCATCCAAAAAGAGCTTACGCCGATGGAGTAAACCAGTCCGGGGCCGCCTACAAAACCGAAACCACTAAGTGTGCTGGAGAAGAGTGCTAGGGCAACGACAATTGGGCCTAGGCCACGACCAGCGATGAAAAAATCGCTGGTGTTGTGGGTGCGGCGCATTGCCCACAAGCCAGTGAGCACACAAAAAACCATGTAGACGGCTACTGCGCCGACAATTATCTCTTGTCTGAATGCATCCATTTATTGCTGTTCCATTAGTTCAGTCTTTTCAGCCAAGAGTTCGTTGTATTTTTTCTCGTCTTCGGGTGTGTAAATATATTTTCTAAAACCAATGCTATAAATCAGGATTAGCGGTATTGCTCCTATCCACGTGCCGTAAGTTGCCCAGGCAGTTGCTGTTGGGAAACCAAGAAAATAGCCTGTTTCGTCAGTTTCAAGAAACTGTTGGTGGCCTGAATACATTTGCCACGCGACCAGCAGCATAAAAACTAAGGTGCCGCCCATATATGCTATCAATCCATTAGAACGATAGCGCTCTGACACACCTAATAAAGAAAGAAGAATAATTTGCACCAATAGCAAGCAATGGAAAGCCAAACCAAGAGTTCCGATATACTCCATGCGGGCGGCTCCATCACCACCAATTTGCAAACCTGCTATTTCGGGATGGGCCGCACCTCCGGAATTGGGGACATTCTCTGCTACGATGATGGTGATTAGAATCGCAGCCATGAGAACACCGACTACGAAGATTATATAAATCAACTTACTTCGCATTTTGTTTTTCTCGTTGTTGAAAAACTATTCGGTTAATTGCTCAGTTTAAAAACATACAAGTGACCGCCTTCAGGGATCGCAATATCGCCACCTACAAATCCGGAAAGAGTTTGGAAGTTACTTGATCCAATAGCGACATATGCTTCGCCGTTTACCTCATAAGCTACCGGCTGGCTACGTACTCCGCCTCCAAGCTTGGCGCGCCAAACTTCTTCTCCAGTTTCCGCATTCAGAGCGATAGCATGGCCGGTTAAGCTTCCGGTAAATACAAGCCCACCTTCAGTGCTCAAGGTGCCGGCCATCATTGGTTGTGGATCGAGATAGCGCCAGCGCACTTCTCCGGTTTGATAGTCCATCGCAGTGATATGACCGTATGCTGCCTCTTCAGCTGCATCAACGGATATGGGGAAACCTCCCATGAACTGTAAGCCTTCAACATGAAATGCAATACCTTTTTGCATTAACTGACAGCTTTCAATTACCGGAACAAACGCTAAACCTAAATCTGCATTTAATGAACCAGAAGTTGATCCGTTCATACCGCCCATTACACCTGGACACACTCGGTAAGTGGGTTCCTCTACTGGTAATGCTTCGGGGTTTATAACTGGTCTACCGCCGGGTTCCATTGCAGTTGCCCAGTTAAGTTGCTCCATGTAACTGGTTGCACGAATAAATTCGCCGTTCTCTCTGTTAATTGCGTAGAAGAACCCATTTCTATTTGCTTGCACCAAGGCCTTAACTGTTTCGCCATCCACATCCAGGTCTACCTGAAACAAATGGGTATTGCCGTCATAGTCCCAAACATCATGAGGAGTAAACTGGTAGTACCACAGTCTTTCGCCCGTATCTGGATCAATGGCCAATACACTATCGGAGAATAAGTTATCACCTAGTCTGGCATCGCCATTCCAATCTGGAGATGGATTTCCAGTTGTCCAATAAAGCATGTCCAACTCTGCATCATAAGCTCCAATGGTCCAGGCTGGCGCGCCTCCGGTTTCGTTAGAAGTACCAGACCAGGTTTCAGATCCGGGTTCACCCGCGGCAGGAACAGTGTAGTGACGCCAGACCCTCTCACCAGTGTTAATGTTGTAGGCGTCGAAGAAGCCACGCACACCATATTCACCGCCCCCGATTCCGATGATAGCCATGTCTTTAACAATAAGCGGTGCAGAGGTGGCACTAAAGCCACGGTAGTATTCGATGATTTCAGAATTCCAGAGGATTTCACCCGATAGACGATCGAAGGCCATAATGCGCGCATCCAATGTTGCCATCAGAACTTTGTCATCAACTATGGCAACGCCCCGGTTGGCTGGACCACAGCACAGGCGCAAATCTGCAGGTTGTGGATGGTCGTAACGCCAGAATAATTCGCCACTCGTTGCATCTAGTGCAAATAATCTATTAAAGGAAGAAGTCACATACATGATGCCGTCGTATATAACAGGAGAAACGGCGAACTGGCCCAGAGTTCCGGTGGGGAAGCCCCAGGCGAAACGCAGGTCATCAACATTTTCAGGGGATAAGCTTTCTAGAGGACTATGACGCGTATTGGAATAGTCGCCACCATACTGTAACCACGCTTCCGGGTTCGCGCTAATTGGTTGAGATAACAAATCAACGGTTACATCACCCAGTCCATTGCCGATTGGATCTTCATTAATCCAATGGGTTTGGGTAATGGCGAGACCTTCTCCAGGTTCCTGGATATCTACTGGAACCTCGCCTTCTCGCATTTCTTCAGCAGGTTCTGAAGCCGGTGTGGCAGTTTGAGCTGCTTGTTGTGGACTCGAATCTTCCTGACTGCATGCAACTAGAACTAGCGCCAAAATACCGCTGAAGAATAGTTTTAGCGTTTTATTTATTGTCGATGGGCTCATTTCTGCCTTCCCTCTGTTGAATTTGTATTGGTTAGCATTTGTAATCTTCTATCAAATGCAACGGAATCGCAGAGCATAAACAGCCCAAGGCTAGGAGTCTAGCTGGCGGGTGAGCTAAATTCACATTCTTGACAAGTAAGCTACTAAGGTTCATGTTCTCAGGTTCCGTCTCAGGTCTGTTCGAAACCAAGAATAGCTAATAGAAGTAAAGAGAGGTCACGATGAATAGAATAAAAAATTCCGGCTCCGGACTCTTAGTAAAAACCGGATTAGCGGGGCTAGTTCTAGCTGTTGTATCTGCAAGTGCGATGGCACAAATGACGGCTGGATCGATGGCAGAATCAGGCAAGCCTGCCGCTCATGCGGGCCAACAACCAATAAATAACCTGCCAAACCCTTATTTAACCGAGCGCAACTTTGGATCGTTACCCGATGCGCGTAGTTGGGGTTCGGTAAGTGCTATTAACGTTGATATCGATGGTGTGCATATATGGGTGGGTGACCGTTGTGGGACCAATCAGTGTGCGACCACGCCAGATATCAACCCGATAGTGAAACTGGATCCTAACGGGCGGGTGGTTGCTCAGTTTGGCGCAGGCCAGATTCTTTGGCCCCATGGAATGGACGTTGATCACGAAGGCAATATCTGGATTGCTGATGCCCGGGTGGCCAATGACAATGAAATTAGCCAAAATCCAGCGGCCGCTAACATTGGAAGCTCTGTCATGAAATTCAGTCCTGACGGAGAGCTTTTGATGACAATTGGCACCCCTGGGGAGGTTGGTGATCCTCCATCTCGCTTAACTGATCCAAACGATGTGCATATAGCTCCTAACGGCAGAATTTTTATCGCTGAAACCCATGGTGCTCAATTTCAGGGTGAACCCGGAGCCGACACAAAAAGTCGTATCACCATGTGGGAGCCAGATGGCACATATATTGGACACTTTGGTGAATATGGATGGGATGACGGTCAATTTCGCTCGCCCCACAGTTTAGCCATGGACTCACAGGGCCGATTATTCGTGGCAGACCGTGGTAATAACCGTATCCAGATTTTTACTCAAGATGGTGAGTGGTTGGATACTTGGTATCAGTTTAGTCGTATCTCTGGGCTTTACATTGATCCAACAAATGACATGCTGTATGCGATCGATTCTGAAACCGATGAGAACTACAATCCTGGTGGTTGGAGAAAAGGTCTGCGGGTAGGAAATGCACGCAATGGTGAAGTGCTTTATTTCATTCCAGAGCATATATGCGGAGGAAGGGGCTTCTCCGGTATGGGCGGAATCGGTTGCATGGGCGAAGGTGTAACGGCAGACAAAGATGGCAATATTTATGGCGGTGAAGTAGGTGTAGTACAAGGAGTGACTCGCTTTGTTCCCCGCTTGATCCCTTAGTATTTAGTGTTTAAGCCAAAGCGGGCGATGTCTATGGGCATCGCCCGTTTTTTCTGTTCAAAATATTTTAAAGAGAATTTATGAATACGCTATTTTCCCCTCTTGATTTTAAGCGTGGACCGAGCATGAAAAATCGGTTCATGCTTGCCCCATTAACTAATTTGCAAAGCCATGAAGATGGCGTATTGTCCGATGAGGAATTTAAATGGTTAACCATGCGGGCTAAAGGTGGATTCGGTTTAACGATGACCTGTGCAGCTCATGTACAGGAGATCGGCCAGGGTTTTCCTGGTCAGCTCGGTATCTTTGCGGACAAACATATCGAAGGATTAACCCGCCTCGCTACTGCTATCCATGAGGAAACCAGCGTTTCAATTTGTCAGCTTTATCACGGAGGCATGCGTGCATCTGAAGATGTAACTGGCTTTGCACCAGTTTGCCCCTCTGATAATGAAGAAACTGGTGCGCGCGCACTTACTCAGAAAGAGATTCAGCAACTAATTGATGATTTCGTTGCCGCTGCCTTTCGTGCAGAAAGAGCTGGATTCGATGGTATTGAATTACATGGGGCGCATGGCTATTTATTGTGCCAATTTTTTTCCAGCGAAATAAACCATCGCCACGATGAGTATGGAGGAAGCTTGGCAAATAGATCGAGAATTCTTTTTGACATTATTGATGGAGTCCGCGACCAATGTCGCGAAGATTTTATGCTTGGTGTGCGCCTTTCGTCAGAACGTTTTGGAATG
>DFQD01000218.1 GCA_002377605.1 Gammaproteobacteria bacterium UBA3498
GGATTTCTCGAAGTTCAGCGTGATGTTGTAACGCTATTAACCGATACAGCGATTCGTGCCGATGACGTAGATGAAGCTGCAGCGGTTAAAGCGATGGAAGATGCTGAAAAAGCGATTGCGAATCAGGGTACAGACTTTGAGTATGGCGCGGCGGCAGCGCAATTAGCAGAAGCGGCTGCTCAGCTTCGAGCGTTACGTCAGCAAAAAAAATAGCTAACTTAAGAGATCACTAAAAAGGTAGCATTAGCTACCTTTTTTTTTGGTAATCTTTTTCATCCAATACTCAGCTGAGTAAACAAAAGGATTTATCATGGAAGTTGTAATTCTGGCTGCAGGCAAGGGCACCAGAATGTTCTCTGCGTGTCCCAAGGTTCTGCACACAATTGGTGGCAAGCCAATGCTTCAGCGTGTGGTCGATACAGCTTTCAGTATTGGAGCAAGCCAAGTACATGTAGTAATTGGGTTTGGTGCTGACCAGATCAAAGATTACTTTGATGACTTGCAAGGTGGGCAAAACATCAACTGGTTGCTGCAAGAAGAGCAGCTAGGTACTGGACACGCAGTACAGCAAGCAATTTCTTCTATTGATAAGGAAGACCCCGATAACACAGTCTTAGTTCTATGCGGAGATGTTCCTTTAATCCGAGCGAGCACTTTAACCCAATTACTGGAGAATTCGGATCAGAGCAGTGTTTCTTTATTAACTCTTACCACCGAGCACAACCATGGCTTTGGGAGAATCGTTCGTGATGGAGAAAACCAAGTAATTGCGATTATTGAAGAGAAAGACGCATCGGCAGAACAAAAAGAAATAACAGAAGTAAACAGTGGCATCATGGCAATTCCTGGCACCCGCTTGGCTGGATGGTTAGAGCGCCTCGATAATAGCAATGAACAGGCCGAATATTACTTAACTGATATCGTTGCCCTGGCGGTGCAAGATGGATGTAAAATAAATACATTAACTATTAGTGATGAAAATGAAGCCCAGGGAATAAATGACAAAACTCAACTGGCACAACTGGAAACACATCTGCAAATGACAAACAATTCGGAATTGATGGAAAAGGGCGTCACTCTAAGAGATCCCGCGCGTGTAGATATTCGTGGTGAACTTGATTGTGGTCAGGATGTCGAAATCGATGTAAACGTTCTGTTCGAAGGTAAAGTCACTCTAGGGAATAATGTTTTAATCGGAGCTAATGTCATCATCAAAGACTCAACAATTGGTGATGGTTCTGAAATACTGCCCAACAGTAATATTGATGGCGCTAAGATTGGAGAGAAGTCTGTAATCGGGCCATCAGCAAGAATTAGACCTGGCACGATATTACGCAGTAGAGTAAAAATTGGCAATTTTGTTGAAACAAAGAATGCTGTGATCGGCGCGGGCTCAAAAGCTAATCATCTTGCTTATATCGGGGATGCGGAGATTGGCGAGAACTGCAACATAGGTGCTGGCACTATTTTTTGTAACTATGATGGTGCCAATAAACACAAATCAATTTTAGGTGATAATGTCTTTATAGGATCAAACAGTGTCTTGGTTGCCCCTTTATCTTTGGACGACAATTCTTTTGTTGCTGCGGGATCAACTATTAATAGCGACGTACCCGCTAACAATCTCGCTGTTGGCAGGGGCAAACAGAGAAACATAAAAGGCTGGAAGCGACCGACAAAGAAATAACAAAGCTATGTGTGGAATCGTAGGCGCAATCGCGGAGAGAAATGTATCGGGCATTTTGCTTGAGGGTTTAAAGCGTCTCGAATATAGAGGTTATGATTCCGCCGGTATAGCAATGCTCAATGAAGGCAGTGATAAACTCACGGATCTCAAAACAGTTGGTAAAGTTAAAAAGCTAGTTACTTCTGCCAACAACGCAAAAATAAGAGGTAATCTCGGCATTGCCCACACGCGCTGGGCTACCCATGGTAAGCCCACCGTTGCAAATGCACACCCCCACAAATCTTCCAAAGAAATCGCTATAGTTCATAATGGAATTATCGAAAATTATCAAGAGCTTAGAGAAAAGTTGCTCAAAGATGGCTATGTCTTTAAAACAGATACCGACAGTGAAACCATCGCCCATCTAATTCATAAAGAACGCAAGAGCGGAAAGGTTAGTCTGATTGATGCGACAAGGAAGGCCATTACAAAATTAAACGGTGCGTACGGTCTTTGTGTAATGGACAAAACTGAACCAGATCAGATCGTGGTTGCGCGGAGTGGCTCACCTCTTGTGATTGGAGTAGGTATCGGAGAAAACTTTGTAGCTTCAGATCCCTTAGCACTGGGGCAAGTTACCGATCGATTTATTTATCTTGAAGAAGGCGACATTGCAAAAGTGTCACTCGACGATATTGAAATCTGGCATGGTAACCGAAAAACAAATCGGCCTATTACCACCGTTAAATCTCGTTCCAAGGATGCGGAGAAGGGAGAGTATAAACACTTTATGCTCAAAGAAATTCATGAGCAGGCTCACGTAATTAAAGACACGTTAGATGGGCGCATCAGTAAAACAAAAGTTTTAGAACAGGCATTCGGTGTTAGAGCGAAAGAAATCTTTGACAAAGTTAAGACTGTACAAATTGTTGCTTGTGGCACCAGTTTTCATGCGGGCCAAGTTGCCAAGTACTGGTTAGAAACAATCGCAAAGATACCCTGCTCGGCAGATATTGCTAGCGACTATCGTTACCGAGAAATAATAGTTCAACCAGGCACCCTTTTTGTCACTATTTCTCAATCTGGCGAAACAGCCGATACTCTAGCCGCGTTGCGCTATGCTAAAAAGAAAAATTATGTAGCGAGTCTAGCAATTTGTAATGTTGCGACTAGCTCTCTAGTAAGGGAATCAGATTTTTGTATTCTGACCATGGCGGGGCAAGAGATCGGTGTTGCCTCTACTAAAGCATTTACAACGCAATTAGCTTTGTTACTGATTCTTTCTATAGTGCTTGCTAGACGCACTGGTTTGAAAGCCACACAAGAAGCAAAGCTAGTTAAAGACTTAAGCAAACTGCCTAAACTAATTGATGAAACTTTACGGCTTAGCAAGGATATTAAAAGAATCTCCAAACAGTTCTCAGACAAGCACCATAGTTTGTTTTTAGGTAGAGGTATTCAGTATCCCGTGGCTAAAGAAGGCGCGCTTAAATTAAAAGAAATATCCTACATACATGCCGAAGCCTACCCAGCAGGCGAACTTAAGCACGGCCCATTAGCATTAGTTGATAGCAAAATGCCGGTGATTGCTGTGGCACCGAATAATGATTTGTTGGGTAAGCTTCGAGC
>DFQD01000246.1:0-163 GCA_002377605.1 Gammaproteobacteria bacterium UBA3498
TGAAGCCTTGCGCTTTGCTCGTTACGCAAGCTATGAGCATTGGCAAGCAACGCGACCAGCAACTGCAGCTAGTAGCGGAGATACCGGAGGCTCTCAAGGATTGGCAGGTAATGGCCCGTTATTTGATGCCAATAACGACGGCCTTTCTAGCCGGCGTCAAGTT
>DFQD01000246.1:519-5479 GCA_002377605.1 Gammaproteobacteria bacterium UBA3498
GGATACATGGCAGAAGATCGGCCTATTTATATGCCAGGCTTGCAAGAAAATTATTCGGTGTCCAATAGCGCTGCCAGTTCTAATGAAGCAATTCCTGCACGCCTGGCAATGGCAGAACCAAGAGAGGAGATTCTTACTTTAGATTACCGAAGAATTAAGAAAGGAAGCTTTGAAGAATTTCATGCCATCGTTAGCGAAAGGATTTGGCCATATGCTGAAAAAATTGGTGCGCGACCTGTTGGCCAATGGAAAGTCATGTATTTACCGAATAGTTCAGCAGAAGAAAATGATGAATATGATGAAGTCTATTCTCTAGTGCGCTACGCAAGCTTTAATCATTATTTGGCTGCACGGGAAAGTCCAATTAGCATGGGTGGTAATGGTCCAGATTTTCAGCAGCTGTTAGGTGCAGTAGAAATACTTAATACAATTACTTTCTCTCAATCAACCGAGTTCTTAGCAGGACCTATGTGGGGATCGAAACCTCACTATACACCTAGCACGGGAGAAAACTTCCAACTGAACAACTAAGTTACAGGCAGAACTTACAATGACAAAGTTACTACTTCTTATATTCATTCTTTCAAGTTCGTTGTGCAATGCTCAGACAGCTGGTCCGGAATCTGGCTCATTAGTAGTTGTTGGCGGAGGCATGCAAGACTTAACTATTCTGCAACGCTTCGCAAACCTAGCCGGTGGAAGCGATGCACCAATAGTAGTTATTCCAACCGCCGGAGGTGATAATCAATACGATCAGAATTGGCCAGGCCTCAACCAATTCAAACAAGCAGGTCTTACCAATCTAACTTTGATCCACACATACGATCGAAGAAAAGCTGATACCGATGAATTTGCCGCTCCAATAAGGGAAGCGCAAGGAGTATGGTTTACGGGAGGACGGCAATGGCGGCTTGCGGATTCCTATTTGGACACAAAAGTTCATGAAGCCCTTATTGAATTGCTCGAACGGAATGGAGTAATTGGCGGATCTTCCGCAGGTGCTACCATTCTTGGCTCATACCTGGCGCGAGGAGATACTTCAAGCAATACAATCATGATGGGAGATCATGAAGAAGGATTGAATTTCATTCGTAACGTTGCCATTGATCAGCACTTGCTAAGAAGAAATCGACAATTCGATTTGCTAGAGATAATCGAAGCGAAGCCAGAATTATTAGGAATTGGAATTGACGAAGATACCGCGATAGTAATTCGTGATAATCAGTTCGAAGTCATAGGGAAAAGTTATGTAGTTATTTACGATTCGGAACGTATGATTGACTCCGGAGGTCAATTCTATTTTCTTGAACCCGGGGATAGATACAACTTGATCACTAGAGAGGCATTCCGACCGCAACAAGTATTACAGCCACTAGAACGAATTGTGGAGAAAGCCTGGGGGAATTAACTATTATTATTTGCACAAAAAAAGGGAAGCAATGCTTCCCTTTTTGAGTTAACTAAATGCTAACGCGACCAACTTGGCAACCAGGTGTCATCTTCGACTCCCTCTGCTTCTTGTTTACGCGCTCCGCTTAACATCAAAGGCATCGCATAGTTAGCTTCGTGACAGGCATATTCATAAACATCGTCTTGGGTGAGTTGCATCTCAACTACTGCAGTGAACTTATCTTCAAACATTTCCAGGTCTTCGACTGTCCATTCATACTCCAGACGATTCTCATCTAATCGAGTAAATCGCTCAGTTAATATCATGTTCTGGCCGGTGCCACTGAAACGACTCAAGTGAGTGAAATTTTTAGTGGTAATCACAAGCGTATCTCCTTCCCAATAACCTTTTGAGTCACCCTTCCAAAGCCGCATGTCTTCGGGAAGGTCATCTCCTCCACCATCGGTAGGAATTATGCGATGGTCATTTACCATCTCCACTAATATGGCAATGTGATCCTCTGTTTGTACTAACTTCATAATGTTGTTATAAGCGCCAGAGCGCATTGGGGGGCCTGCATTGAATCCCAGAATGCAACGGTCATAAAGATTTCGATCTTCGGGCCCATGTGGAGACCGACTCTGCAGCGCACGAAAGTATTGTGCAGTTTCTCGTCCCCGTTCAGTCATTGCCGGCATGCGCCCACTCTCAGGATAAATCAATTGCGAGGTACGCATAGTTGTGGTCATAGTAGTGCCTTGATCTAAGTAGAACTGGTTATAACCAACATCCAGATCTTGTTGATCATATTCACCATCGAATTCCGCAGTGGCCCTCGCTTCACGACCTGCCAGGACCGCCGCTTCGAATTCTTCCACTTCGTCAGGAGTTAAAAATTCCTGATCGGCAAAAGCTGCAGGCCGCTGGAAAGGCGTGACAGTTCTGAAATCCCAATTTCCCTGTAGGCTAGGTTTACCCCACTTAGTTAAGGGTACCTGAGCCAGACTGTTACCTGCCCAGATGATTATCAGGAGGTTTATTAATAATGAGGTCGATCTTTTCATTCGGTAGTCCTCGTTATTGACTATTCGTTTTATTATTGTGTCTCTTCAGGAATGGTACCATCTAGCGCTCTAGGTCCTTCATAATCCCTGCGTAAGTGGTCGTAAACCAGATCCTCACCAAACTCTACGCATTTGTATTCCAACAGCCGTGCACCTTCTTCAATACGCCGATAAAGTGGCATGTTAATCTTCCAAGGACGACTGTAGACATCCGGATCATCGATGGTTGCTTCGTATTGAATATGATTGTCATCTATCAATGTATAACGTTCTTCAACAGTCAGATTTGGACCGTGATAATTGCCAGATGCATCTAACCAGGTATCAGGAACCTGACTGGTTACGTCTACTACTAAGGTATCCCCTTCCCAACGTCCTAATGAATAACCCATCCATGATGGCAATGGAGCTTGAGTTCCAGGTCTATTCATAAAGATTGAACGGCTGTTACTGCCAAACTCATAGGCGATAAATATCTCTGAGTCCGTTTGCAAAATTTGAAACGGCCACGGCATATAAGTTGAACGGGGAATGCCTGGGATATAACACTTCGCTACCGGATCTAAATTATTCCAATCCGCACGATTGCGATCGCGTTGCTCTAACGCATCGGGTAAATAAGGAATTACCCCCCCATCCACAACGCTCATGCCCGCAGGTATACCGCCCAGAGCACCTAGAATTGTAGTAACAGGCATCTTACTCGCAGCATGGCCTTCAAGATTCCAACTTGCAGTGTTCATTACTTGCCAGATACCACTTAAATCAGGTGACCCGCTTTCTGCGTATTCCGCAGTAGCTGAATCAGGTGCAGGAATCGTCGATTCCTGCGAACAAGCGCTTACGGCTGCGCCAGCTATTAGGATCCAAAATATTCTTTTGAAAAAAATCATTGGGCTTCTCATGCTTCGTAATGCGTGAAGCTTTTATTATTTTTTAAAATTACTGATCTTGTTCTTCTTCGTCTTCAGGAAAGCCACCAGGAGGTGCCCCAATACCCGAAGAACCCATGAAAATATTACGACCATCCGTGAATGTTATATCTCGACCGCTACCGCGACACTTGGGAACACAATCCGGATCCTTGCTCTGATAACCACGTACTCGGATCTCAGTTCCAGGTAACAAAATTTGATGAGTTAATCCCTGCCGCAATAATGTGTTTGGCGTGCCGCCCTCTAACATCCAATCTTCAGTTGAACCGTTCTCGAGCGTAGCAGTCATATGCAACCAGCTATGGGGATTTACCCATTCCATGCGAGTTATGACGCCCTGCAAGCGAATCGGTTTATTGATATCGAATTCAGAAGAAAATGCGTGATGGCTTTGTACCTGCGATTGTAGAGAAATTGCAGCGACGGTTAGCCCGAGGAAAGTAAGATATCGATTCATATACCATCTCTCGCTTCTTATAATTAGAATTATAGTTTGCCTGAGTAGACCACCTTTTTCCACCAATTGCAGCTACCTGAGGGTGCGCGATGACCCGAGAGGGGTTATATTTACTGAACTGGAAAGACTGCGCCTGAGCACCAATAAAAAATCCAAGGAGACATTCCATGAGGGTTATCAATTCCAAAGTCACCAATAATTTGGTTAGTGCGTTGCTGGCTATTATTCCTTCTCTAGTTTTTGCACAGGAAATTATTAATACCGACACCCATCGCCTGGAAGAAGTTGCAGAAGGGGTTTACTTCGCTATTGGCACCGGCGATATCTACACCATGAGTAATGCATTGATCATCGAGCGCGATCACGATGTAGTTATTGTAGATTCCCACATTACACCGGCCGCCGGCCGTGCTCTTTTGGATTCAATAAGAGTAGTTACTTCAAAACCTGTAACCACTCTAATTAATTCTCACTTTCACTATGACCATTCCAACGGCACTCCCGCATTTGGAGATATTGAAATCATTGGTCATGAAATTACTTATGAAAAACTTACTTCCGATCCGGAGAACGAGCACACCTATCAATCTTCATTGCGCCGTTTTGATAACACTGTTAATCGTCTGCAGACTGAATTAAGTAATGCAACCAGCGCCGAAGAACGCCAAGAGTTACAACAACAATTAGCCTACTGGCAACGTCATGTCGAAGCGCAGGAAGAAATTGTATTTACTCCACCAACGCAAACCTTAAGAGATAAGATGACGCTATATCGTGGCGGCCGAGAGATTCAATTGCACTTCTTTGGACGTGCTCACACCGGTGGAGATCTTGCTATCTACCTGCCTGAAGAGAAAATCGTTTTTACCGGTGACATGATGTTAGGAGGTATCTCATACATGGGTGATGGATATGTAACCGAATGGGCCGATACGCTGCGCGGCCTTTTGAGCCTGGATATAGAATTGATTTTACCGGGTCATGGTCCAGGGTTTTCAGAAGTCGAGCGAATCTCTCATGTAGCTGACTACTACTCCGATTTAACACGAGAAATTCGCCGGCTCAGAAGCGAGGGTTACTCTGCTGAAGAAGCTGCAGCAAGAGCGGACTTACG
>DFQD01000148.1:0-18042 GCA_002377605.1 Gammaproteobacteria bacterium UBA3498
AACTCGGGTCACTGGTATTTACTGGAATCAATCCATCATCTCTATCAAATACACTGGGAGTAAAGTCTTGTCCTACTACAATCAAGATTGGGATTAAGGCGCAAAGCAGAACAATGAAATTTCGTATAGAAGTCATCTTTTTCTCAACTATTACAGTGGTTAGTTGCTATTCCAGAAACTAGTGTATTACGTGCTTAATGGCAGGGTCCAGCACAGTATTTAATGTGATATTTGCTCTCCACAAACGGAGATCTATGGGTAAAATGCACGGTTCTCGCTAATGGGGTAGCAATACCTTCACGGAGTACTATTTATGAAATCTGCTTACAGCAAAATTGCATCCTACTTGCTATTGGTTTTATCTGGGGTAGTAGTCACCCAAAGCCTGGCTCAGGTGCCAATTATTCAGCCAGGTGCACCAGGCCAGGCGGGGCGCATAATTACAGCCGAAGAAGCGGCGGATCTTGCAGGTATTCAATATTCAGCAGGAGACGTAATGTTTCTGCAAGGCATGATTTCCCATCATGCTCAAGCCATGGAAATGTCTGCCTTGGTGGAGTCTCGCTCTAATAGAGATACAATGAACTTATTGGCTGAAAGAATTTCGCTTTCTCAGGATGATGAAATTTCGATGATGCAGGATTGGTTGCGCGAGCGCGATCTTGAAGTTCCAAGCTTGGATACTCACCATGCTAACGGTTACAACCTGATGCCTGGCATGCTCACCGATGAGGATATGGCTCAATTAGAGTCAGCATCGGGAGATGCTTTCGACCGCTTATTTTTAGAGTTTATGATCGAACACCATGAAGGCGCTCTTGAAATGGTTGAGAATCTGTTGGATCAAAGAGGTGCAGCCCAGGATCCGGTTCTTTACGCATTTACTTCGGATGTGACTTCAGACCAAAGTGCAGAAATCGACCGAATGGATCTAATGTTAGCAGGATTTAATCCAGATCCTCGCGTTAATCTCGAACCAGGTTTTAGAGATGCTGGAGAAGCCGCTCTAAATTTACAACTTGTAGCTTCTTTGCCTAAGCCTGACGGTTTTTTCGATCCGGACAATCCGTCAGGGTTACCAAATCGTCCAGAGCCGGAAGAATCACTAGAGCTGGATGGCGGAGAATCGGATACGGCTGAAGAGCTTACAAATGAGGATGCAGTCAGCGGTCTAGCAGAAACTCCGGCCGATGAAGACGAGGAAGAAAACGAGAATGATGATCCACGTCCATCTCTCTTAAGTTTTTCTAATACCGATCTTTTGTTCAGTGGAAATTACTTGGTTGCTGGTAACTATCACGGATTTAATACTTACGATATTAGCAACCCTTCTATGCCGCAGCACATTAGTTCAGTTGTGTGTCCTGGTGGTCAAGGAGATGTTTCTCTGGTCGGCAATCTACTGATTATGTCGGTGCAAGAAACACGCGGTCGGCTAGACTGTGGCTTACAAGGTGTGCCAGAACCAAATAGCCAGGAACGCGTGCGAGGAATACGAATTTTTGACGTTAGTGATTTCAGCATGCCTATTCAAGTCGGTGCTGTACAAACTTGTCGTGGTTCCCATACCCACACAGTGGTAAGTCAGCCTGACGGGAACAATATTGCTTATGTTTATGTCTCAGGAACATCAGGTGTTAGAGACGATGAAGAGCTTGCTGGCTGTTCTGATGATTCGCCATTTGAAAACCCTGAGTCAGCATTGTTTCGGATTGAAGTTATCGAGATTCCCATGGATCGTCCAGAGGACGCGCGCATTGTGACTCGCCCATTCATCTTTGCTGATCCTGATACTGGTGTTCTAGCTGGACTATGGGAGGGTGGTGATCATGGTCCTGACACTCAGGATACGCGTGAAACTAATCAGTGCCACGACATTACAACTTTTCCCGAAATGGGATTAGCGGCAGGGGCCTGTTCCGGTAATGGGATTTTGTTAGATATTTCTGACCCAACGAATCCATCGCGAATTGATCAGGTTATTGATCCGGGTTTCGCCTACTGGCATTCGGCGACCTTTAACAATGATGGCACTAAGGTAATTTTTACCGATGAATGGGGTGGTGGTGGTCGACCTCGTTGCCGTGCATCCGACCCAGTGACTTGGGGAGCAGATGCGTTTTATGACATCGTTGATGGACAGTTAGAATTCCGATCTCACTACAAGTTGTCAGCACCACAAACAGATACCGAAAATTGTGTTGCACACAACGGTTCGCTCATTCCCGTTCCGGGCAGAGATATATTTGTTCAAGCTTGGTATCAAGGTGGTGTTTCCGTAGTTGACTTTACGGACTCTGCAAATCCAGTAGAGATCGCCTTCTTTGATCGCGGGCCATTAGATGAAGAAGAGCTCATAACGGCTGGCTACTGGTCTACCTATTGGTATGGTGGGCACATTTATGGGACTGAGATCGCTCGTGGACTAGATGTATTTTCTCTAGAGCCTAGTGATTTTATTACGGCGAATGAAATTGCTGCAGCTTCTCTAAAAGATGCTGATCTAACTATAAATGCACAAACCCAGCAACGAGTAACTTGGCCTGATGTGCCTGTTGTTGCCCGTGCTTACATGGATCAGTTGCAACGCAGCAATGTTATTTCCGGCAGCCAAATTCTTCAATTGAGTGCTGCACTAGATCAAGCAGAAAGATTGCTTTCTAGTAATTCCAGCAATAGCGGTTTGGCAAATGAATTAGATGAGTTTGCTGAAACAATGGAAGATGAAGGTAACAGTCGTAATGGCCGAAGTAGGGGCAGATATCTTTCTTTAGCTACGACACTTGAAGGAATCGCAGGACAGCTTCGTTAATGCGGCGCTTATAAAAAAAGGGAGTCGCTTTGGCGACCCCCTTTTTTTATGCGAAAGATTATCTAATCGTTAGCGCCACCTTCGGCCGCTAATCTTTCTTCTGCTCGATGACCGGAAAGAATATATTCCATGCCATAGTTACCTTCATGGCATGCATATTCGTAGATCTTGTCCGGGGTCTTGTCGAAAATAATTTCGCGGGTGTATGGCGCTGTATAGCTTCCGGGATCCTTTGAAGTAAACCGATATTGAAGCGCATTTTCACCAATTCGAGTTAGGTGCTCTACGTTTACTTTCTCAATGGTACGAGGGCTAGTGCTACTCTTTTCAGAGTAATTGGTAGTTTCAACAACGAGGGTGTTACCTTCCCACCAACCGCGAGAATCTCCATGCCAGAGTTTTACGTTAGCATCCAAATGAGCCTTATCAACGATTGGGATTATGCGAACGTCATGCGCCATCTCCTGAATGATCGCAACAGTATCCTTTGACTGAACAATCTGCCAGTAACTGTTATAGCCAGAGCTTAATCGAGGAGCTCCGAAACTTAGACACCTTTCACCTAAAGGACGATCTTCCCAAGTGTCAGCTGGATGCAGACGGCGATGCTCGGCCAAATCTCGAGCCGCGGCGATAGCTTCTTCCGTCCGCGGAGGAAATTTACCATTAGGAGGGTCGATTATTTGCGATGTGCGTCGGTGAATAGTCCGAGGAGCCATCCATTGTGAATCGTAATTCCCTGTAGTTGGATCATAGGAGTTAATTTCACCTTCAAAAATCGCCTGAATTACACCTTCGCCAAAAAGTGCATCTTCGCCAGAGTTTTCAATGGTACTCAGTCCGGCGCGAAGAAAGTCGATATCCTCATCGGTTAAAAATTCTTTGTCCCCAAAAACATCAGGTCTCTCAACCGGTGTGATGGTATTGTTTTCCCAGACTCCCTGTAAATCTGGGTGCCCATCAACGGTTCTTGGGATTTTATAATCACTATCTTGCCCTTGTACTGGCGCGAAAATAAAAAGCGAAGTAAAGAGGACGCTGCAAGCTCTTACTATTGTTTTCATAGGGCGTCACCTGTTTTTGGCTAATGAATGAATTTGAACGGCAATTAGTAAAACAGAGTCTATCAAAGTATCGGCCAAATGGTCTCGCTGATTCGCCTGGTTAGCATTTATTTTTGCTTCTACTCATTCTGTAATACACTGTGTAACCCTGAATCAATTATAAGAAATTAATTTTAATAAAAACAAAGGCTTACTCGCTATGAATGCTACTCTTAAGCGGTCTTTTTCTACGCTCGGCTTTGTTCTAATCGTAATTTTCGGAAACACTGCTCTGGGTGCCGATCAATGGCCTGCGGAACCACCTTCTGAACCACCGGCGAATTGGGGTCCAGTATCAGCAAATTTTGAAGAAATCGAGTACCCGTTCCCAGTGCACTTTTTAAAACTGCGTCGTTTCGATCAAGATATGAATTTGGCTTATATGGATGTCCCTCCTGCTGGACCTGCTAATGGCCAGACCATTTTTTGGCAGCACGGAATGAATTTTTATTCAGAGGCTTATACGCCAACGATAAAAGCACTTGCAGCAGAAGGGTTTCGAATAATAGCAGTGGATAGAATTGGATATGGTAAGTCTTCAAAACCAGTTATTCCTTACAATTTTAATTTCGTTGCTGCCAATATGAAGGCATTGCTAGACGAACTAAACGTAGACGAAGTAGCCGCTGTTGGGCATTCCATGGGCGGTATGGTAGTGAGTCGATTTGCTATGCTTTATCCAGATGTTACCAGCCATGTAGTAATGGTTAATCAAATTGGCCTTACAGACCAAAGGCAAGGTCGTCCCTGGAACGATCCATACGGAGCAGAATTAGCGCCAGCTTCCTATCGCGGAATCCTGGCAGGGCACCGACGCTATTTTCCTGAAGCATGGCCGCCAGAGCATTTAGAGTTTGTGCGCCGTCAGTATGGGCAAACTTTGAGTGGAGAATGGCCACGATTAACGATGGTGAGGCGATTGCAGGGAGGTATGCTTTATAACGATCCTGTAGTTTACGATTGGCAGCATATCGAGACCAAGGCATTGGTAATCGGCGGTGAAGAAGATGGATTGGTTGCTGATTTTCCAACCCTGGCTCATAACGTAGCCAACAAGTTGCAAAATTCTGCAATTTTATTGTATCCCGGCATTGGCCACGCACCACAAATTGAAATACCGGATCAATTCCACGCAGATATTGTACGATTTTTAAAATCAGATCCCGCTGAGCCAGCGAGCGCGTGGGAATAGTCAATAAAACGACTATTTAAAATAATACCCTCTTAAGAGGAATAGGAAATGAATCCAAAAAAATTTCTTACGAGTATAAAAATTGGCGTTGCCGCAGTTTCGCTCCTGATCTGTAGTTCACTGCAAGCACAGGTAACCATAGGTACCGAAAATGGTGAATGGCGTTACATTGGTGGAACAATTGGACACACAAAGTATTCACCGATAAATCAGATCAACCGTGATAATTTTAGTGACCTTGAACAAGCTTGGGTTTGGCGCACCGACAATTTTGGGCCAAATCTTGATTACTTTTCTCGCTCAACTCCAATTTATGTTGACGGAATTCTGTATACGGTAGCAACGCCTCGTCGCCAAGTCGTAGCAATCGACCCTGCAACTGGGGAAACACTGTGGACTTTTAGAGAACCTGAAACCATTCGCCATCAGCGCTCGCCGCGCCAGGCATATGGTAAAGGCGTTACTTATGGAGAGATTGACGGTAGGGGGGTGATTTATATTACGACTCCTGGATTCTTTCTCTGGGCATTAGATGCAAAGACTGGTCGACCTATAGAAAATTGGGGCGGTGCCTTTCCTGTTGGAGGTTTTCCTGAAAGTGGTGTTATCGATTTAATTCCATACCTGGTGGATGATTGGGGCCCATGGCAAGACTATGTGGTCTCGGGTGGTGAATACGATGCAAACTATGGCGTTCCTAGAGAACTAGGAATGGTTACGGCATCGGCACCCCCGATTGTTGTAAACGGTGTTTTAATAGTCCTGGTAGGACATCAACCTAGTTATGGTCAAACTCGAATCGAAAATGTGCCTGGCGACATCATGGGTTTTGATATGGCCACCGGTGAACGCATGTGGAAGTTTCACGTTATTCCGCGCCCTGGTGAGGTTGGGCATGAAACCTGGCATAACGATGCATGGCGATTCTCCGGTGATATGTCCACTTGGGCACCGGCATCAGCGGATCCAGAATTGGGGTTGGTCTATCTGGTAACTAATGCTTCGACTGTTCAGTCTTATGCTGGACATCGTCCCGGCGACAATCTTTTTGGTGGTAGTTTGTTAGCGCTGGATGTGCAGACGGGTGAGCGCCGGTGGCATTTTCAAATTCATCGCAGTGATCAATGGAATTACGATTTACCTACACCTCCATTGTTAATGGATTTAACCGTGGATGGCCAACAAGTTCCGGCGGCGATTCAAAATACTAAGCAAGGGCTGGTGTTTGCTTTTAACCGTGCAACCGGTGAGCCAATTTGGCCGATAGAGGATCGCGCAGTAATTCAAACAGAAGTGCCTGGAAATTTCACCTCACCTACGCAACCTTATCCAACCTGGCCCGAGCCGGTTGATAACATTATTGTCGATGGGCTAACGGAAGATTATTTAATCGATTTCACTTCAGAGTTGAGGGAGCAGGCGGCAACTATATTAAACGGTTACCGCGCGGGGGGATTGTACGTACCAGCGCTTCCAAATACTTATGAAGGCGAATTTGTAAACAATGCTGGTTGTTTAGGTGGAGGCAATATAATTAACCATCCCCCTACAGCTGATCCGACTTTGGGCATCATGTACAACTCCCATCGGCGCAATTGTTTTGCTCCTGGGTTTATGCGACCCACCAATGGCGTAGACAGAGACAATCCAAATTATCCCGAACCCGGTGAAGGTGGTGCCACGCCAAACAGTACGCCTACGACTGGCACAACTGTCGTAGAATGGTTGCCAGGCGGCGGCGGTGGGCTAGCCACAATCGATGGATTACCTATTTATAAGCGCATGAATAATCAGCTCACTGCATATCAAATGAACTCGGGAGAGAAAATTTGGTCGCTGCCAGTTGGGCAAACTCCTTCCGAATATGAAAACCATCCATTACTGCAAAATATTGAGGTCCCGAACGTTGGTGGAGCTGGGTGGTCGATTCAAATGGTTGCTGGCGATCTATTAGTTCAAACGAGGGCATTAAGTGAGGGTATGGCACAAATAGAACCGGATGCATCGCTCACATTAAATGCGCGTGATAAATTTACAGGAGAAGTAGTCGGATCAGTTCCATTACCAGCACCGGGACAGTACGGCATGATGACTTACATGCATCGCGGTCAGCAATACATCGTTGTACAAATCGGTAGCTCTCGAGTCGATTATCCTGGCGCATTGGTTGCTTATCGCCTTCCAAACTAGGCCGGCCATGGAAACCCAATGAGCGTAACGATTATAAGAAGACCTTCTAAAGCTGCTCTTTTAGGAACGATTGCTTTTTATCTGTTGTTATCTAACTGGTCTCAAGCTCAGGTCACACTTGGAACTGAAAATGGTGAATGGCGTTATCTGGGTGGTGATTCAGGTAATACGCGTTATTCGCCTTTGAACCAGATCAATGCATCAAACTTCGATGAACTTGAGCAGGCATGGGTGTGGCGCAGTGATAACTTTGGACCAAATGTTGATTACTTCTCTCGTGCAACACCAATCTATGTAGACGGTACATTGTACACAGTTGCTACTCCTCGCCGACAAGTCATTGCGATTGACCCTGCTACCGGTGAAAACTTATGGACTTTTCGCGAGCCGCCGACGGTTCGCCATCAGCGTTCTCCTCGACAAGCGTACGGCAAAGGCGTTGCTTACGCCGAAGTGGATGGTAAAGGTGTTATATATATTACTACTCCCGGTTTTTTCCTCTGGGCACTGGACGCTAAGACTGGGTTGCCTTTGGAAAATTGGGGAGAACAAATTCCTCTCGAAGGATTTAGTCAGACTGGAGGCATCGATCTTATTCCCAAATTGGTCGATGGCTGGGGCCCATGGCAAGACTATTTAATTGGAGGTGGCGCTTATGATCCGGATTATGGCATTCCCCGTGAAATAGGTATGGTAACAGCCTCCTCTCCACCTATTGTTGTTAATGGAGTTGTAGTCGTTCTCGTTGGGCATCAACCTGGTTACGGTCAAACCCGGATAGAAAATGTACCGGGCGACATCATGGGCTTTGATGCAGCCACTGGCGAGTTTCTTTGGAAGTTTCACACTATTCCAAGGCCAGGAGAGGTTGGGCATGAAACTTGGGAAAATGATGCCTGGAGTTGGTCTGGAGATATTTCGACCTGGGCACCGGCTTCAGCTGATCCCGAGTTAGGTCTTGTTTATATGGTGACTAATGCATCCACAGTGCAGTTCTATGCGGGTCACCGACCAGGTTATAACTTGTTTGGAGGCAGTGTATTGGCACTGGATGTGCAAACCGGGGAGCGTCGTTGGCACTATCAAATTCATCGCAGCGATCAGTGGAATTATGACTTACCCACGCCACCGATGCTTATGGATTTAACTGTAGATGGACAAAACGTCCCTGCACTTATTCAAAATACTAAACAAGGTTTAGTTTTCGCTTTTAATCGCGTGACAGGTGAACCCATCTGGCCAATCGAAGATCGTGAAGTATTTCAAACTCAAGTCCCTGGAAACTATACAGCACCTACCCAACCGTTCCCTACATGGCCTGAGCCACTCGATCCTATTGCTACCAATGGTTTAACTGAAGAATTTATAATTGACTATACGCCTGAGTTAAAAGAACAGGCGATGTTTATTTTAAATGGCTATCGTGTAGGTGGCTTGTATGTACCGCCTCTGCCTGAAGATCATAACAACGATTATATCAATAACGTAGGCTGTCTTGCCGGCGTAAATATTTCGCATCAACCGGTTGGTGACCCTAGCATCGGAATGATGTTTGCCGCACATTCGCGAAATTGTTTCGCTCCAAGGTTTTTACGTGCAACAAACGGTATTGATAGAGACAATCCGAATTATCCTGTACCAGGAGAAGGCGGTGCAACACCAAACAGCACACCAACGACTGGCAAGACAGTCGCCGCCTATTTGCCCGGCCGCCCTGGTGGTCTGCCAACGATTGATGGTTTGCGATTATTCAAGCCTATGGATAACCAATTAACTGCATATAACATGAACAGTGGCAATAAAACTTGGTCGAAGGCAGTTGGACCCACTCCCGAGTCCATTGCTAATCATCCTTTATTAGAGGGCATTGATATACCTGATACAGGCGGAGTTGGCTGGTCGATCCAAATGGTAACAGGCGACCTTCTTGTCCAAACTCGCGCATTAAGTGACGGCATGGCGCAAATGTATCCAGATGAACCAATGACTCTAAACGCGAGAGACAAATACAGCGGTGAGATTGTTGGCAGCGTACCGCTCCCAGCACCTGGCCAGTACGGCATGATGACTTACATGCATCGCGGTCAGCAATACATCGTTGTGCAAATCGGTAGTTCTCAAATGGATTATCCTGGGGCGCTGGCTGCTTATCGATTACCAAACTAAAAACATTGAATAAAAAAGGGCCTGGCACTGAACCTTTTTTATTGCTTACTGATAACAGGCTGCCATCTCCCTGAATGCTACGGTAGATCAACAGGTAAATTCTGTAGTCTCAAATAATGTATAATACAGGCTACGTATTTGCACCTATTAACTAAATTGTCTTTGATCTAAGCTGTCAGCTGCGGCATTTCTATCTATGAGACTGACTCAGGAATTTACTCAATTCTTACAAATTATTGAGTAAAAAGGAGCCTCATCGAGAAATAAACACTTAAGAACGGTAATTTAACGAATATTTCTCTGTGCTCTGCGTTTTCCCTTTGAATTTCTGTCTTTTCTGCCTCAACATCTACTCTTGCTTAATGCAGTCTAAGTTTTGAGGGAGTAAAAATGCACAAATTTAGGTCAGCTCGAATCCGTATTTCTCTAATATTCTATTTGTTCATGGTGGGGATTCTGAATTCGCATTCGTATGCCCAGACCGATAACGAAATTTTCGAAGGATTGAGTAATGTCACCAACGAAATGTTGGAATCGCCTCCTCCACAAGACTGGCTAATCTGGCGAAGAAATTATGCTAGCTATGGGCACAGTCCTCTCAATCAAATTACTAGTGCAAATGTTCAAGATCTGAGTTTAGCTTGGGAAGTTGAACTGGAAAGTGGGCCCAATACTCCTACACCATTGGTGCATGATGGCGTGATGTATTTGTTGAGTACCAGGGACACTCTATTGGCAATGGATGCTACTAATGGCAATGAACTTTGGCGCTATCGCCATGAATCAAGAAGCACTGCTAGTTCCAAGATTGGTATTGCTTTGCATGGCAATAAGGTATTGATGCCTACTGCAGATCTCCATGTGGTTGCACTAGATAATAAGTCTGGTGAAGTACTTTGGGATAGTAGCATTGAAGCACCGCCGCAAGCAGGCCCTCTACCTTTTGCGCTAAGGGGTGCGCCAGTTGTTGCTGGAGACACTCTAGTGCAAGGAGTGACTGCTACTATGGTCCCCGGGGGAGGCTTCATCGTGGGACTTGATTTGGATTCAGGCGAGGAGGTCTGGCGATTTCATACAGTAGCCAGACCTGGTGAAGACGGAGGTAACACATGGAATGATATTCCTTTAGAAGAACGTAGTGGTGGTTCAGTATGGGTGCCAGGATCTTATGATGTAGAACTTGATTTGGTTTATTTCGGTTTAGCACCTACCTATAACACAGAACCATTATTGCGGCCGGTGGATATCGAAGGTGTCTCTAATGACGCGCTTTATACTAATGCTACGGTGGCGTTGCGGCCCAGCACTGGCGAACTCATTTGGTATTTTCAACATATAGCTAATGATCAATGGGATCTCGATTGGGTTTATGAAAGACAATTAGTTGAGATTGAAATTGAAGGTGAAATGCGCAAGGTGGTCCTCACTGCAGGTAAGATGGCTTTATATGACGCGCTGGATGCCGCGTCTGGTGAATACTTATTTTCCATCGATTTGGGATTGCAGAACATAATTACTGCGATTGACCCAGAGACCGGGGCTAAAACAATTAGTCCTGCTGCGACACCTAATGCGGAAGAAACTCATCTTCTTTGCCCATTTGCCAATGGCGGAAGGAATTGGCAAACCGCGAGCTACAATCCAGATTCGAAAATCTTGTTACTACCGATTGCTGAAATTTGTATGGATGCGGGACCGACGGGTCAGGGTGGAATACTTTCAACTGGGGCAGCGATGCGAGCTATGCCGAGCCCACTGGCGGGAAGCGATGGTAGGTTCGGTCGTTGGCAGGCGATTAACTTAGAGACCAGAGAATTAATCTGGAATCATCGCGAAGTTGTACCACCTACCAGTGCAGCTATCTCCACCGCTGGTGGTGTAGTGTTCTTTGGTGCTTTAGATGAAACCTTTAAAGCACTTAACGAAACTACCGGTGAAGTTCTATGGGAAACAGACCTGGGTGATATTCCTGCATCGTTTCCAATTACCTATCAGGTTGGTGACACCCAATATATTGCAGTAGCTATTGGCACGCCGACGATTAATGCGAATGTGTGGATAGGTGTGGTTGATAGTTTCTTAGGTGGTGAAGATAACGTAATCAGAAATCTTTCGCGCAATGGGCCAGCGCTTAAAGTTTTTTCATTAAAATAGCAAAGCGGAAAAAAGGCGAGCTCTGCTCGCCTTTCTTGTATAAAGTTACTATTTACCTTGGAACAAAAGGTCTTCTTACCAGATGACCTGCGTCGGCGTCGGATCTCGGCACTAATTTCTGCGGACGACCAGCCTGGTTGTCTGTTCCATACAGATTTCCGTCTTCGTCCACCGATAGGGAGTGCATTTCGATCCAGAAGTCTGGGCCTTCAGTAGGAAGGGGCCAGGTATATTCTCTTGAGCCATCCAGGTTAAACTGAACTATCTTGGGTGGATTCAAATCGGTAACCCATGCATTGTCTTCACTAACAGTAATATCCAAAGGCATACCGAGATCGGCCCAAGTTGTTACATATTCGAAGCTTGGATAACTTTCGGAGTTGCGTCGAGCTGTCTGTTGAAAGACTTTTACATTGCGATGATCTCTATCTAGTGCGTACAGATGTTCATCAGGGCCTAATGCAAGGCTATGAACAGAGGCAAACTGGTGCAGCTCTTCACCACCTTCACCAAATTCGGAATGATAACTACCGTCGGCATTGCGAACTACGATGCGCCGGTTGTCACCCAACCCGTCGGCAATTAATAACTTGCCGTCTGGTAAGAACGCAACATCTTGTGGAAAGTGATAGTGAGTTTCGTCGTTGCCGGCTATATTCTTTTCGCCAAGGGTCATTAATAAATGTTCTCCATCGTTGGAAAACACGTAAATTATGTGGCCAGTTTCATCGATTACCCATACCCGTTTTTCTTCATCGTAAGGGCTTTGTCTAATTCGATGCGGTCCTGGGCCATCGGTGCCAGTAAATAAATGATCCCATTGGTTCCAAACTTCTAAAACGTTTCCTTCGCTATCGATTACATAGATGCAGTTGCGCCAGACTCGACCTCGACCTCGCAAAACATTCCAGCCAAGTGATCCCGCAAACGATGTGTATTCTGGTGGAAGTGGATTTGGTAATTCAGTTTCTCCACGCTGCAGAAAGTATATTCGGTCTTTCGATTCAACGTGCACACCTGAGTTTCCACCCCAGGTAAAACCGTCCTCTGCGAACGGGTCCATCCAACTTTCAGTAGTGAAGTTATAAGGACTAGGACCTATTACTCCAGTATCCTGAGCCATTGCTGCTGGTATCACTAAAAAGAGCAGTAATGTGCCCACACCTTTCATTAAATATCTCATTTTTATATCCTTTTTCTTCGGATTTCCTCCGATAATTCGATAATTGAGCAGAAAGTATCAAATCAGATTTGTTAAATGAAGGAGAAAGCGCTGGTGAAGCGAATCTACTACAAATTATTACAAAAGCGCTTTCGGTGATCTAGATTGTAAAATCAAGCTCCATGCGTGCATTTATAAGGTCGACACAGCATCGGCAAGGCGATAGCATTTGCTGTTTACGAAGCTAGTTAAGTGTATTTCTGTAAAGCCGTATTTCAGGATGGATGCATTAAAAAAGTATTGTAATGGTACTCTTCAGATAACTTAATTCCGAAACAGTAAAGCCGAGCAGTCAATCGCCGTTGAATGAAAGAGCGCTGGAGTCTGTGACTGGGAATTTGCGAGATTCCGAAGCTAATATCCAAGCAGTGCAGCCCTAATCAGTCCATTATTCTTGAGCTCAAAAAATAAGTATGGGGCCTTAAATGAAAAAGCTATTTCTCTTATTAATTCTGCATTCTTTCCTTATTGTAGATTCAAGTGCGGCCGAGGCAGCCAATGGTCTTCGGCTCACTGCATTAGATCACTATGTAAATACGCCTGATTCGAATTACCGTTATGAGGTAATCAATACTATTGAGAGTGATGGTTATACAACCTTCATTCTGGAAATGATTTCCCAGCAATGGTTAACGGAAGCGGAAGTCAATCTTCCTATTTGGGAACATTTTATGGTGGTGGTTGTTCCAGAAGAAATACAAAGTGATATCGGATTTCTCACAATTACTGGTGGCAGTAAATCTAATGATGCACCTACCGGTGCTCAGGCGACAGATATAAAGCGCGCGCTAGAAACTGGCACGGTCGTCAGCACTTTGTACATGGTTCCAAATCAGCCATTAGTTTTTGTTGATGATGGCAGGCCTCGCACTGAGGACTCGATTATAGCTTATACCTGGGATAAGTATTTACACAGAGGCGATGAAAAATGGCCTTTGAGATTGCCCATGACTAAGGCGGCTGTAAGGGCCATGGATACAGTTACAGATCTCGTAGCAAGCCAGCAAGGTGCAGAAGTAGACCAATTCGTCGTGGCGGGCGCTTCTAAAAGAGGCTGGACAACCTGGACTACTGCAATCGTGGACGAACGCGTAGTAGCAATAATGCCAGTCGTGATAGACATGCTAAACGTTAGCGAATCCTTTAAGCATCACTTTTCCGTGTATGGTGCGTATTCTCTAGCAGTTATCGATTACGTAACTAGCCGCAATGTAAACTGGATAGGCACCGATGAATGGGATGCGCTGATGGATTTGGTGGAACCTTATGAATATCGCGATCGACTGGAACTTCCTAAATTTTTAATAAACTCCACGGGAGATGAATTTTTCCTGCCCGATTCATCCCAGTTTTACTGGGATGATTTGGTCGGTGAAAAACATTTACGTTATGTGCCGAACTCCAATCATAGTATGGATGGTACAGACATTTTTGACAGTATCGATTCCTGGTATCACGCTATTGTGCATAACGTAAAGATGCCCAGATATTCCTGGAATCTTGCTGATGACGGGACTATTACAGTGTCTTCGCTGGATAAGCCCGTAGAAGTCTTGTTATGGCAAGCACACAATCCTAATGACAGAAATTTCACACAAGCAGTAATCGGACGTGCTTATCAGTCCACTTCTTTACAAGAAATAGAGCCGGGAACCTATCAAATAAAACTTGATCCCCCAGAACAAGGCTATACAGCGTATTACGTTGAAATGCACTATCCCAGTGGGACTAGCACACCTTTTAAATTTTCTACTGGGGTTAAAGTAGTGCCAGATATCACAGAATACCAATGGCAATTCACTCCTGATAGCTCGCGTCAATAACTCTGAACTAAAACCGAGTGTTGAGCGCGCGAATAAATTGGAGATTCTGAATCCTTTATCGATTGTTTTTGATTAGGATTCAGTCCTTGTACATTTCAGTGTTCTCTATTATTTGTAGTAACTCGGCAGGGCTCATATAAGCTCCGCCTCCCCCTTCGTTGTTTGCTGCGGCTTGAGGAGAATTTGCGAATCGACTGCGAACAAAAAGAGCATGATCGTAACGCTGCCAGCCAAGACCATATTGAATCAATCTTCGGTCGGTGTTTCTTTCGAAATTAATTCGGCAATCGCTCAATTGGCAAAGACCGTCCGCAGCAATCCCAAAAAAGGAGCGATCGAGATAGTAAACAGTATGAGATAGCTCGTGGCCGATGATACCAACCTGAGCGTTAAATGGCTGATTCTTTAACAAGAGGACATCACGTGGCCCGTCGAGGTGAGTATCAATGACAACAATGTAGGTGCGATTCTTGGCAGACCGTAGTAATGAAGTCCATAGTGGTCTAGATGAAAGTGGGATATCAACATTATCGACGATGAATTGAATCTTAATGTCTTTAAGCTCTGGATAATGACTCAATGCTAATAATGCTTGTAATTCATAACCGGGCGGCAACTCTTTATTGTTACCAAACTCTGCTAGCAGCTTGCCATAACGTTGCTGTTCGATAGTTTCTTCATATTCCCTGACGACAGAAATTTCCGCTGCCTGCACACTGATCTGCCAGATCAACGCTAAAGCAGTGAGAGGAGGTCTTATAATGGAGCGATGATGTATAGAATATTTCTGCATTTTTTTGACTGTATAGTAAGAAAATTTCAGGAACAAGGGGTCAATACCGCATCTAGTAAATTTTAACCAATAAAATCGACGAGCCAGTTAGGCTCAACAGATTCTTAGATGTGAATCAGCTCAGCATTCTGGTCTAATGCTTTTTATAACCTTAATCACTTAATTGCTTCCTAAACTGTTGCGATCAAGCAGCACTGGGGCAAGTTATTTTGCTTTGCCTGGATTTTCATTCCTTACTTAATCCATTATTATCTAAGCATGAGGTCAGTTCCTACCCATCTATTTTTTTTCTGTTTATTTCTAACTCTGAGTTTCTCACTAAGCGCACAAGAGAGATCATTTGACGATTGGCTTAGAGATCTTCGTGTAGAAGCAATTTCTCTTGGTATTAGAGAGTCAACCTTAGAAGCTTTAGATGAATTAGAAGCACCATTAGAAAGGGTGTTGGAGCTAGATAATAGCCAGCCGGAATTTGTTCAGACTTTCACGCGCTATTTATCTTTACGTATAACTGCTAATCAAGTTAGTCGAGGGCAAACTTTATTGCAGCAGCACGCAGAGCTCCTGGAAGAAGTTAGACAGAGTTATGGAGTACAACCACATTACCTTGTCGCTTTCTGGGCAGTGGAGAGCAATTATGGTCGCGCTACCGGAGGGTTCTCTGTACTGCAAGCCCTAGCAACTCTAGCATATGATCCACGCCGCTCCGCGTTTTTCCGTAGGGAATTATTAACCGCACTGCAAATAATTGATGAGGGGCATATAGCCGCCGCAAATATGAGTGGTTCCTGGGCCGGTGCCATGGGCCAATTGCAATTTTTGCCATCGGTTTTTTATGAATACGGTGTTGATGGCGATGAGGATGGTCGTATCGATATCTGGAATAGTCTTCCTGACATCTTTCATTCTGCAGGAAATTTCCTAAATAACTTAGGTTGGCGCGGAGACGAGCGCTGGGGTAGAGAAGTGTTACTGCCAGAGAATTTCGATTACAGCCAGGTGGGAACACGAACACAAAAACCGCTGCAAGATTGGCAAGATCTCGGAATAGCTCTGGTGGATGGTAGTCCTATCCCGATTGCAAATATGAACGCTTCAGTGGTTCTACCAGCCGGAGCCGCGGGGCCTGCATTTCTCGCTTATCAGAATTTTCGAGCTACCATGGGCTACAATCCTTCTACTTTTTATGCACTGACTGTTGGCCATTTAGCGGATCGTTATACTGGCGCTGGACCTATACAAAGGATGCCTGAAAACGAGCAGGCCATGAGTGTTGCTGATGTGCGAGAATTGCAAGCGTTGTTGAATGCTGCTGGTTTCGATTCGGGCGAGCCGGATGGGCGTGTTGGAAGACAGACTCGCGCTGCGATTCGGGCTTATCAGGAAAGCATAAACTTTCCCATGGATGGGTACGCTTCGGCGCAGCTTTTGGATAGCCTTCGAAACTAAATACTCGTTGCAGTAACGCATCCGCTAGATTATTCTTGCGTCGCTTTTATCAAGCACGATCTTTTTCTTGGTTTTAAGCGTAAAAAATATATGGTTAGCCCAATATTCCTTTCTGAAAATGAGCAGTCTTTGCTGCGTTACCGTCGCATCGCGATTATTACTCTGGTGGCAGTCTATTTTCTAATTCTGGTTGGTGCCAGTGTGCGTGCTTCCGGTGCTGGCATGGGATGCCCAGACTGGCCGACTTGTTTTGGCCAATGGATTCCACCCACGCATGAATCCCAATTACCCAGTAATTATCAAGATATCTATGCGGATCTAGGTTATGCAGAGACCCGTTTCAATGTTTTGAAGACCTGGACTGAATACACAAATCGCCTGGTTGGAGTCACTATAGGGTTTCTAATTTTTCTTACTGCAATTTTCTCGATTCCATTAAGGCGAATTAATAACTCTATTTTTGTAGCTTCGGTGGCAGCGTTTTTTATGGTTGGCTTTCAGGGTTGGTTAGGGGCAAAAGTTGTGAGCTCAAATCTTCAGCCGGGGATGATTACCATTCATATGTTAATGGCTCTAGCTATAGTTGGTACTTTGCTATTTTCTTTAGCTGAAGCTAGAAGAGGAGTAATGGTGAAGCAACCTATAACAGGAATAGATTCTCGTTTTCAACTTTGTCTTTACATTGTTTTGGGAATGACGGTACTGCAGGTTGTCTTAGGCACACAAGTAAGAGAAATGACTGATCTCATTCGTGAAGCACAAGGTGAGGCTCTACGATCAACTTGGATTGAGGCCATGCCATGGTTCTTTTTTGTGCACCGTTCTTTTTCCGCCCTGGTGTTGATCGCTAATTTATGGTTGGCCCGCTTACTGATAAATTCATTAGGCTGGCAGCATGCATTAACCCGGCTCACCTTCGCCATGATTATGGTAATTTGTTTAGCAGTTTTGTCCGGAGCTACCCTTGGGCATTTGGGGATGCCTGCTTTTATACAACCAACCCATTTGCTATCAGCTTCTTTGCTTTTCGGGATGCAGTTTCTGCTATGGTTAAGCTATCGTCATTCGAGAGATAGCTCCCCTGAGCAGCGTGACTCCAACGTTGCGAGCCAGGTCTCACCCCTAAATATTTGATGCG
>DFQD01000148.1:18411-19691 GCA_002377605.1 Gammaproteobacteria bacterium UBA3498
AGTCACAATTCGTTATATGGTTGGATCAGCTAATTCTCTAGTTAAAATGGTAGAATGTTACGTAAATGAATATAGATTGTTCGATTTTAAGAACTAGTAAGATCTATGAAAAAAACATCTTTTCCTAATTTTTTTAGCATTTTTCTACTATTGATTCTACCACTTCCAATTACGGCGCAAGGCCAGGAAGCCGACGCTGCTGCGGATTCAACTGTTACCTATCCCGCATCTTATTTTGCTCAATTTTCTCCGGTTTCTGTGAACGATATGTTGGACCGAATTCCTGGAATCGAGTTAGCTTTGCAAGGGGGGGATTCTGACCCATTGAGCAGGAGATTTCGTGGTGGTAATCGTGGTCTCGGTGGCTCGTCACAGATTTTAATTGATGGCAAACGTTTAGCGGGCAAGGCCAATGAGGCACGCAGTCAATTAAATAGAATCACTGCTAGCGAAGTTGATTACATCGAAATTGTACGCGGTACTTCCAGTGAGCTCGACGTGCAGAATTCAGGGCAGCTTATCAATATAGTACTTTTAGAATCTGCGTCTCGTTCCAGCTACGGCCTTGAATTAGGTATGCGCCACTTTCAGGATGGTACGGTTAAGCCAGAAGGCACGTTATCTCTTACTGGTCAAAGCGGTCGATTTAACTACCTTGTAAGTGCAGACATGGCTCCTTGGTATCGGATAGAAAATACTGAGGAGTTGAGTATGCATCCGGATCTTAGCTTTAATGAAATTGTTAAACTGGATCGCAAAGTAGAGCAAACTAATTACAGCTTTAATTCCAATCTGAGTTGGGATTTTGAGGACGGTGACCGTCTTGCGCTAAATCTACTCTATGCAGAAAGCGACCCCCCAGCCAAGCTTTTTCGAGAAATAACGGACTATAACGGATTAATTCCAGCGGTATCTTATGAACGCGAGCGCATCCCTTCGGAGGCCTATAACTGGGAGATAGGTGGAGATTATGAACGCAATTTCAATAATGGCGGCAAATACAAGTTCCTCTTTATAGTTAATGACAAAGTTGGGGACACTACCAGAGAACGCTTTAATTTTCTCAATCTAGGAGGAGTTGAAAATAAAAATCTTTTCCTAGATACCAGTAGTGGTTACCAAGAAAAAATTGTGCGTACATCTTATACCTGGAATGTAGCTCAAGATCAGGGATTAGAACTAGGAATAGAAGGAGCGCAAACGACTCAAGACTCTGCTCTCCTCCTGGGGTTACCTCTTGGCGGTAATCCTTCTTTGCGTCACGGTGGGCTAACAGCTGT
>DFQD01000236.1:0-2823 GCA_002377605.1 Gammaproteobacteria bacterium UBA3498
GCATATTCATCGGGTTCAGTGCCATCTACGTAGGGCCCTTCCATATTCAAACGCAAACCACGAAAGTCGAACACTAAATCATTAACTTCTGCGCCTTCTGCATTGGGCTCGAAGGTGAAAGCAAAGGCACCGTAAGGACGGCTACCGACAGTAAAGTCATCGGTTGCAAAATACATTGGTGGAAGTTCGCGAGGATCGATATCTGCTAATACATCGATGCGTTCTTCCCCAACTGCTTCGTCGTTTAACTCATTAAAAAGCTCTTGCTCTTCATCCCCAGGCAAACGTAAATATGCAAGATCCAAACGGAGATAATCTTCCTGATCGAATGGGAAATATACCTGGCCCTGAATCGAGTCGCTATCGAGAGTTACCTCCCAGGACTGAGTGGATTCATCTCCTTCCAAGCGCATAGCAACGCCGGGAAGCTCTTGTTCATAGAGTTCCAAAATATCTAATTGTACATCGACAAACTCAATAGCATTGCTTATGTCCGCTGATGTATTAGATGTGCTATTTAGCTCTCCGAGAAATGCTACCCACTCTTCCACAACCAGCCGACCCATTTCACCGATAATCATGATGCCGTTACTGTCAGTTTCAGAAAACGAGGTCAGTGGTGAGTCATAGGACCCCACATAAACGACTCCACCGGTTACGGAGCCTTCCTCCATGCCCAATTCAAATTGAACACCGTCGCCAAAATTTCCGCTGACAGACTGTTCATTGCCAAATTGTAATTCGATGTGGAGATCAGTAGCTTCTTCAAAGGTTTTACCAAATGGCTGCGGAAGATTCAGAGCCGAACCCACAAGATCTGAATTGATTACTAAAATATTGCCTTGTGAATTATCTTCTCGCTGGTCCAAGCTCAAGTTTGCGGTATAAATTAAATCTCCTTGCATCTGCGCCAGCACACCGCGGACAAATTGACTCTGCTGCGGCCAGGCAATTAATTCTTCCCGAGTACCAGCTCCTTCAGCATCGATGAATATATTTTCAATCTCGCCTTCGTTAACCTGCGAGGAAAGATCTAAATTAACGGGATGGCCAAATAGATGGCCTTCCAGTGAGCTAGGCTCGAGACCTGTTAAGCTATCAAAAATAATAGGACCATTTAACTCACTCACAGTGAGCGCATAGTCGGGAATTTCGATATTGTTTTCAGCTATTGTAAAATTTAGTCGAACTTCCGGTTCTCGATCTGATTGATTAAGAGGCACGCGAACTTGAATATCAGCAGCGACATCACCCTCAGTTTCCCAGTTAGAAATCGAATTTTTTAGTCGCTCACCTACGGGAGCCATTTGTAGATAATTTAATCCATCTGAGGTTAATCCGGCTGCTTGACCACTGAGACTCAGCCAGTTTTCGTCTATTTCATTTCTTCGGATTTCACCAACAATTCGCCTTAGATCCAGATTCAAGCTTTCTCCACTCAGTACTTCTAAATCGATTTCGCTATCATCAGCATAAACGTATCCCGAAAAGGAATTTATGTTTGGCCAGTCATCGGAAAAGTTTAGCTCACCGTCTTCCATTAGAAAGTAGGATTGAAATGTTTTAGCGGCAGCATCAGAACCCTGAATCGTTGAACCTCTAAAAAGCACGCCACTATCTCTAATTTCACCGTCTAAAAGCGCAATGTCCAACCATTCCATACTTTGTCGAAGGTTGTCGGAAATGTTCGAGCCGTCAGGTAAATACGCCGACTTATATCCGGCGTCTATTCTTTCGGCACCAATTAGTAAATCTAAGAACCCTTCTCTAGTGCCATCAGCGTGATTCTGAATAGTAGAGGAAAATTTAATGTGGGCATCTATAATTTCGGACTCAGCGACAATTGTGCTGCTTACTAACCTAACTTCTCTTCCATCACTCTGATCGACATTTATATTTAATCTTCCATTAACATAGCTATAGTCCCACACAGATGTAAAAACAGTTGGCAAGTTTAAACTGAACTCTTCAGATTCAATCTCCGCCACTCCTGTGAGGGCTTTTGCAGAGTTGTCATAAGTCAGATCCAAAAATCCGTTCAATCCCCACATATTTGGAGAACCTCGAACCGAGCTGAGTTCTACACTTGTCAGGTTAGAACGAAGTGTTAGTAATTTTGAGTTAGCATCAGGTAAAGGAACAAACAAGCTTACGTTTTCTAATGTACCTTTGGGTGCAAATTGTTCTATTTCTGAGCTTAAAGAATCTTGCAAAAGCCCAGAAGAAATAGCGAGTTGAGAAACAAGAGCTAGATCGATATCGTCGGCACGAATACTCACACTCTGGCCTGGAAAAATCTCGGTATAAAAATTAAACGGTCGCCAGAAGTGATCCTCCCAGTTGATGGCCATGTCGTCGAAGGCGACTTTCCACGAATTGGCAACCGGATCACGATTAACTAGCACACCACCGCTGATATTTTCCAAAGTAGTTGGCACCATTTCCTGGCCGATTAGCGTTACTCGTTCGAAATCAAGCTCGGTAGTACCACCTGTCAATTCACCGTTGACAATGTTAAGCCAAAGATTTCCACCGCCAATTAATTCCTGTACATTAAACGTCGAGAATGATTGGCCAGAAAAAATTTCCGTGTAATCCGCTGATGGTAGTTCGACATGAACCACACCGTTTACTTCGGCAAGTTCATTGCCAATAACTTCAAATGAAAATGTCATTTTTTCATTGTTGTCTTTGAAATTAGCATTTACATGAAGAAAGTGTGTGTCTTCGGAATTTTGAATAGAGGCAGAACCGTTTAGCAAACTAAACGAGGTTCCTCTATTGGTTTCAAAATTAATATTTACGTTCCGCAAATTAAGAAAG
>DFQD01000236.1:3109-5286 GCA_002377605.1 Gammaproteobacteria bacterium UBA3498
TTTACGTTCCGCAAATTAAGAAAGGAAACACTGCGGAGAGCCCGAAACAAATCCTCAATATTTAGCTCAGTGTCGCTACTGTTTTCAATGCCTGCTAAATGCCACTCGCCTTCCTCACTTTGTTCGACATTTATATCTAGAGTTTCAATGATGAAATCTTCCAGAGTCCAACGGCGCTCCCAGATACTGCGAGAAATATCGAAGATGACACTGGCATTATCGAACACCAGGGCGCTGGCATTTCCATCTTCAACAGCTTCTCCTACTAATAAGCGCAAACCATTGACGCGAACCTGAGGATTAAAACCTTGAAAGGAGCCGGTTAGGGAGTTAACACTGACTGGAACGCCAGTGTATTCCATGATTGTTTCTTCAAAAGCGTCAACGTAGCCAGAAATAGCGGGCATAAATAGACGGCCGACAGTAACATAGGCCGCCAGCAGCATAACCGACACGAGAATCAGCAATAACAGTTGCTGAAAGATGCGCTTGAAAATAGTCAGAAACATACTATCTTTATCGGTATCTTGTCAGATAACCCCAAGCCCTCATCGGACATTCTGTATAGCATAGGTTTCCTGAACCGGAAATTAAAGCAGAAGCTGGTCTCCAGGGTAAATGCCTAATAAAGAACAACGTCGAATTGTTCCTGAGTATACATAGGTTCTACTTCTAATTTGACCGTCTTGCCCACTAATTGTTCTAATTCGCCGAGAGTATCCGATTCTTCATCCAGCAGCCTGTCTACCACTAGATGAGATGCAGTAACCAGCAAGATATCGTTCTCGTAAGCCCGCACAATTCGCAGAATTTCTCGGAATATTTCATAACAGACCGTTTCGACAGATTTTAGTGTTCCCCGACCTTCGCAAACCGGACAGAGACTGTTTAGAACTTGTCCAAGACTTTCGCGCGAGCGCTTGCGAGTCATTTCAATCAAACCCAATTGGGAAATGTCAGTGATATTAGTACGGGCCCGATCTTTCTCTAAAGCTCTACTGAAAGTGCGTTGCACTTGTCGCTGGTGATCGGCATCCAACATGTCAATAAAGTCGACAATGATAATGCCGCCGAGATTTCTAACCCTCAGTTGTCGTGCGATTGCGGTTGCTGCTTCCAGGTTGGTTTTTAAAATAGTTTCTGCAGGATTACGATTACCAAAATAACCTCCAGTGTTTACATCGATAGTCGTCATCGCTTCAGTTTGATCAATAATTAAGTCACCACCTGATTTAAGTTTCACCTGATGGCATAGTGCTTTGTTAATTTCCTCTTCTATACCATAGAAATCAAAGATGGGACGATCATCTTCGTAGTACCCAACGCTAGCTTCACATTCAGGAATAAAATCTTTAAGAAATTGTTGGATCTCTTCGCAGGAATCTTTGTTGTCGATTCGAATATTTTCAACTTCCGGGGTAATTAAATCACGCACAGTTCGTATATAAAGCGGGGCTTCTCGATAAACATTTTTAATGCCAGTTTTTTTGACAATGCGCTGATCGACTTTGTTCCAGAGTCTTTTTAGAAAACGAATGTCTTCTTTAAATTCTTCCTTGCTTGCACCTTCCGCTGCTGTACGAATAATAAACCCGCCCGACTCTTCCATATCTTCTTCTGCAAGACTGTTTCTCAGCTGTGTAAGCAGCCGTTCTTTTTCTTCTTCATCTTCAAGCCGTTGCGAGATCCGAAGATGTTTACTGCGAGGCAAATAAACCAAATTGCGTGATGGAAGCGTTATGTGAGTAGTCAGGCTTGCACCTTTTGTGCTGATGGCATCTTTCGCAACCTGTACCACCACAGATTGGCCCACCCGCAGCAGCTCTTGCACATTCTTGCGCTCATTAGAGCGATCTTCGAAGCCTTCGGAATTAATTTCAGTGACGTCAGATGAATGAATAAATGCTGCCTTTTCTAATCCGATATCGACAAAGGCTGCTTCCATGCCAGGCATTACTCGCACTACTTTACCCTTGAACACATCGCCCACGTGTCCGCCCTCATTATTACGTTCGATGAAAATTTCCTGCAACAAGCCATTCTCGATAAGTGCCACTCGAGTTTCCATAAGCGTTACATTAATGAGAATTTCTTCACTCATTTGGTGATTCCGAAGCTGGCTGCCAGGAGTGAATCCCAAATTCACTTAACAGCTGTGCTGTTTGAAACAAAGGTAG
>DFQD01000003.1 GCA_002377605.1 Gammaproteobacteria bacterium UBA3498
CTTTCGTCAGAACGTTTTGGAATGAAACTCGATGACAGCGTGGCAATAGCACAACGATTGTGTAACGAAGGTAAAATTGATTTTCTCGATATGTCGTTATGGGATGTATTTAAAGACCCAATCGAAGAAGACAAGCAGGGGAAAAAGCTTCTCTCTTATTTCACAGAAATCGACAGAAAAGATGTGCGTCTCGGAATTGCAGGCAAGATTCGCAACGCTGAAGAAGCTCAACGAGCATTAGAGAGCGGTGTTGATTGGATCATGTTAGGTAGGGCGGCAATCCTACATCATGATTTTCCCAAATTAATGCAAGCAAACTCAGATTTTGAGCCCGCTGAGCTTCCAGTGTCTCGTGAGCATTTGGCGTTGGAGGGCTTGTCAGAAAAGTTCATTGAATATATGAGTACCTGGAAAGGTTTTGTAGCTGAATAAAAACAACAATAGGTTTGAATCAGACAAACTCGCGAAAATAAATTACAAAGGCCGCCTAATTACTGTGCGAAAAATAAGAATCACAAACTGCGTACTAGATTGGCATAGATGGTTTCAAAAACTCGTCATGTTGGGTATATATGCTGTTCTCTTTTCTTGCGCGACAACATCTACAGACTTCGAAAGGAATCTTCTTGAAATCTCCATAGATGAACTGCAAGTTGCCTATTCAGAAAGAATTATCTCAGCAACGGATGTCGTACGTTATTATCAACGACGTATTGCAGAGATAGATCCGCAATTAAATTCAGTAATTGAAACTAATCCAGACGCCCTAACAATCGCAGCCGCATTAGATGCGGAACGCGAAATAGGACAAGTACGCTCGCGAATGCATGGTGTTCCGGTTCTATTAAAGGACAACATCGACACTGCTGATGCGATGCTAACCACCGCTGGAAGTCTGGCCCTGATTGATGTGCCAAAACCTACGGAAGATGCTCATGTAGTGCAACAACTGCGGTCCGCCGGAGCAATAATTCTAGGTAAAACGAATCTCAGCGAGTGGGCCAACTTTCGTTCTACCGACTCTGCCAGTGGTTGGTCTGGAAGGGGCGGACAGGCCCGTAACCCCTATGTATTGGACAGGACACCCTGCGGTTCTAGTTCTGGTTCTGCGGTGGCGGTAGCGGCTAATCTAACCATGGTGGCAGTTGGAACAGAAACCGATGGCTCGGTGGTTTGTCCTGCTTCTATTAATGGCCTGGTGGGGATTAAACCGACCTTAGGTGTGGTTTCCCGAAGCGGAATTATTCCAGTTGCACACTCACAGGATACGGCAGGGCCGATGGCCCGAAGTGTTACCGATGCAACTATTATGTTGAATGCAATGATCGGTATCGATGCTACTGACAATGCCTCAGTTAGTGCAGGCAGTAGAGCGCTAATTGATTATACCCGCTTCCTATCTAGAAACGGATTGCGCGGTAAACGAATTGGCGTAGTGCGCCAGTTGTTTAATGATGATAGCGAGCTTAAGAATTTGTTAAACACGCAACTACAAATTTTAGAAGAGGGTGGTGCCACCTTGGTCGATGTTGAGTTCGATAACATGGAAGTTATGAGCGATGCAGAATTTGAAGTATTGCTTTATGAATTCAAGAATGATCTGAATGCCTATTTACAAAACAGGGGTGGCGAATATCTATCACTTGCAAAACTCATTGAATTTAATAATGACAATTCTGAGGCGGAGATGCCTTTTTTTGGTCAGGAATTATTCGAGCAGGCCCAGGAGAAAGGTGAGCTTTCAGACGATGTATACAAAGAAGCACTAAGGACTTCCAAGCGACTCTCGCAGGCCGATGGTATAGATGCTGTAATGACCCGGCACAATCTCGATGCGCTTGTCGCTCCTGGAAATGAAGCAGCCTGGCCTATAGATCATGAAAATGGTGATAATCCTTATACTTACATACCTTCTTCTTCCCTCGCGGCGATTTCCGGTTATCCCAGTATTTCAGTTCCGGCAGGCTTTTTAGAAAATTTGCCAATCGGGCTCCTATTTTTTGGTGGAGCCTTTGATGAGCCTACATTAATCTCTATTTCCTATGACTATGAACAACGAACTCTGGCAAGAAGGCCACCGAGCTTTCTGCCAACAAATAATTAAAGAGAATAAAACCATGAAAAAGAATCTGCTTTATTGTTTTTGTGTTTTGACTTGTTGCCTTATTACTTTTCGCTCATTTGCGCAGCCTGAAGGGTGGGCGCGTCCGTTTGAAGGATTCCAAATAATCGGCAATCTCTATGGTGTTGGTAGTTACGACTTAAGTGTATTTCTAATCACCACCAATGAAGGTCATATTCTTATTAACACAGGGCTGGAAGACTCCACTCAAATGATTCGCGACAATATGGAATCCCTAGGGTATCGCATGGAAGACATAAGAATACTCCTTGCCCAGCAGGCGCATTGGGATCACACTGCGGCGTTAGCTGAAATCAAAGAAATATCGGGTGCGGAAATGTGGGCAACGGTTGGGGATGCGCGAGTATTAGAAGATGGTGGCTTTAGCGATCCTCATTTTGGTGGTGAAGAAAGTTTTCGATCTATCGACGTCGACAAAATAATTCGTGATGGCGAAGTGATTCGACTCGGTGATCTGGAATTAACGGTTTATCACCATCCAGGCCATACCGAAGGTAGCTCCAGCTATTCAATGGTGGTTAATGAGAACGGCAGAGATTACAACGTGCTAGTCGCTAACATGGGAACCATTAATGCTGGTAAGCAATTAACGGTTGAGCCAACTTATCCGGGAGTTGCGGAAGATTTTCTCAACACCTATAGAAGACAAAAAGCGATGGATGTTGACGTTTGGGTAGCCGCTCACAATAGTCAGTACAACATGCATGAGAAATATCGTTCCGGTCAGGCTTATGATCCAGGCACTTTTGTGGATCCCACTGGGTTTGTTCGAGCAATCGAGCAACTCGAGCAGCGCTACGAAGGTTATGTTGCTGCGGAGCAATCAAGAAATTAATTCGTAGCTTTTGATAGTTTGTTGTTTATAGAGTGGTCGAGATTGCGTAAAGTTTTGCTGGCTAGGTAGAACATGATTACTGTCACCATTAACAAAACTGTCGCTGCAAGAATAGTATTTGCGGCGCCGAAGTTATCTGCAGCAATGGCCAGTGGGAAAACGCCAATAGGTGTAAGCCCAAAAGATAGCATCATAAAACTGCTCATTCTTCCCCGTACGCTATCATCAACTAAAAGTTGTATCGCGGTATTGTTTACTGTCTGGCTGGCGCTTGCACATACGTTTGCGATGAGCAATGGCAACAATGCGAGATAGAAATTTTCTGTTTGAGTGAAAATGGCAAGAAAAATTCCAAACGCAAAGGTGCTACTGATCATAAGATTGAGCCGGCTAGCATTATCATCTCTTTGAGCGATCCATACTGCGCCAAGCATGCCACCCAATCCCATGGTCGCCATTAAAATTCCCATACCAGTCTCTTCTACTTGCCAAGCTTCTTCTGCCAGCACAACCAAAATATTTTGAAACGGCATTACCAGAAACATCGGTACCAAACCGAACAATAAGCAGATTAGCACTGGTCGATGTTCGAGAATGTATTTAAATCCATAACCAATGTCTGCAAGCAGTGGTTTTTTTTCAGTATTTCTTTCATTGGAATAATTTTTTTCTATTCCAAACATAAAGGTGATAGCGCAAAGATAGAGTGTTATAGAAAGAAGATAGGCAGCACCAAAATCGTATTGGGCGATTATCACTCCCATCGCTGCTGGTCCGAGAATTCTGTTCAGGTTCATAGAACCAGCTTGGTATGCCATGGCTCTTTGCAAACGCAGTGGGCCTACTACTTTCATCGTAATTGCCATACGCGCTGGCATAATAAAAGGAAAAGCACAGCCAGCAATGAATGCGGTACACAGCATGTGCCAGAATTCGAGCCGCCCCGTTATGAGTAGCACAAGGATGAATAATTCATTGGCGACAATGAAGCTCTGACCAAAAATTATTAGACTGCGACGCTCAACTCGATCAGTAATTGCTCCACCGAACAACGAGGCGATTACGAGAGGAATTGCCACAACAAGATTGATATAAGCGAGAGCGGTTGCTTCTCCGGTTAGTTCCCAAGCTAACAGCGAGCGAGTGAGCATTTGCCCCTGCATGGAAAAGAAAAATGCGAAATTACCCAAAAAAAGCCAGCGAAACTGAGGCAAAGAGAAGACTTCTATAGCGCTTTGGTTAACTTGCCCTGCGGCAGATGATTCAGTTCCCAGAATAGAAATGCTATTGCCCCGCCAAAAAAATAATGAAGAGTACCACTGATTACTTTCTGGGTAAGCAAAAAGCTCTCTTGCATTTAAAGCATAGATCGTGAAATTATCAGCGGATAATAATAAAGAGATAATGTTTTGTTATACGCTCAAGCTGTTCTTGGCATTTTTGTGTTTATTTCTCTGGCAGTATTGCTCAGTGAGAACAGAAAAATTCCTCATTGGCAACTAATAGCTGTTGGATTAGGTTTGCAATTTGTTTTTGCCTTCATAGTTTTTCAATTCAACCTGCTGCAACAGATATTAAATGCGATCAACAGTGGAGTGTCAGCAATTGTTGAAGCAACTGAAGCAGGCACTCTGTTTATATTCGGCTACTTAGGCGGCGATCCGACCAATGTGGCTTACCCCTTTGAAGTGGGTGATCCCGGCGCGACGATAATTCTTGCGTTTAGAATTTTGCCATTGATTCTTATTTTTACTGTGCTTTCTGCAATTCTATGGCATTACCGAATTCTACCAGTAGTCGTGAGAGGGTTTGCCTTTGTATTGCGACAAAGTCTCGGAGTAGGGGGAGCGGTAGGTTTAAGTGCTGCAGCAAACATCTTTATTGGTATGGTCGAGTCGCCCGCACTTATCAGGCCTTATATCAAAGCTTTAACGCGCAGCGAGTTATTTATCGTTATGTCGGTTGGTATGGCGACAATTGCTGGTACGGTTATGGTGCTATATTCGGTAATTCTAGAACCATTAATCGGTAACGCTTTAGGTCATATCTTAACTGCCTCCGTTATTAGTGCGCCGGCAGCAATTATGCTGGCGCTTATCATGGTGCCAGCAACCAGCTCCGATTCCGCGGATGACATCGCTGTCGATTCAAGGGATTTTGGACCTAAATATCACAATGTTATGGATGCCATCGCCAGGGGCACGAGCGATGGTGTTGCATTGATGGTTAATGTAGGCGCTATGCTCTTAGTATTAGTCGCACTGGTGGCTCTTCTAAATAGTGCGCTATCTGTAATACCGATGTCTGGTAACGAACCCCTAACTCTACAAAGATTATTTGGCTATATTTTCGCTCCCCTCGTTTGGTTTATGGGGGTGCCATGGTCCGAAGCACAGACTGCAGGATCATTGATGGGTATTAAAACTGCTCTGAATGAGTTATTGGCTTTTATGGCAATGGCAGAGCTTCCTGCAGGGGCTCTTTCCGAAAAGTCGCAGATCATCATGACTTATGCAATTTGCGGCTTCGCGAATTTTGGCAGTTTAGGAATTATGATTGCCGGCTTAAGTGGCATGTGCAGAGAAAGAGCTCAGGAGATTGTTTCACTTGCACCAAAATCTATTCTTTCGGGAACTCTAGCAACTTGTTTGACTGGCGCAATAGCAGGACTATTATATTGAGCGGTACTAATTAGCTTGTTAAAAATAAGAGATCCTGCCTAAAAGATCCAAGCAGCTCTGATTTAAAAAGGTTTATGGAATAAGCGAATCCAGGTTATTTAATTCAGCACAAATAGAAAGCTCTAGGCAGAGTGACTCTATTGGCGGGCTGAGCTGGAGGTGTCTCGGATCGCTTTAAACTCATTCCCTTCAAACCATTCGGGGAAATCGGAGGAATTGGCGAGCCGGGTGGCAATTTCGAAGTACATTCGGATGTCTTCGGCAGCTCCACTTAAATCCCAGTTTGGATCGTATTCGTCACCCGGAGCATGGTAGCGATTATCGGTGTATTCCTGTGCCTGGGCTGCACCCCATTCTCTGCCATTATCGACACTATCCTCTCCCGATTCCGCATAAAGTGCAGGAATACCAACTTTAGCAAAATTAAAATGGTCTGATCGGTAGTAATAACCCCGTTCCGGATTTGGTTCCGCAGTTACGTAACGGTCCTGTGAAGAAGCCGCATCTTCTAGATAGGTTTCGAGTTCACTGCTACTTGCACCCACCACTACAACATCGCGCATACGTCCAAAGGTATTCAAGTTATCCATATTAATATTGGCTACAGTAGTTTCAATTGGATAGCTGGGATTCTCTGCGTACCATTGTGATCCTAGTAATCCTGATTCTTCGGCAGTTACGGCAAGAAATACAATTGTTCTCTCTGGTTGTTCTTGTTGCATATGCATATCAGCAAGAATCAACAGTCCGGCGGTTCCAGTGGCGTTGTCAGCCGCACCGTTGTAGATGTTGTCACCTTCGACTTCAGGATTGATACCTAGGTGATCCCAGTGTGCGGTATAGATAATCGTCTCATCTGGACGTTCTGAGCCTGGAATTGCTGCAATAACATTCTGAGAGGTTGATGTTCTTACGCTGTTCTCAATGCTCACACTCGCCTGGATATCTCCAAGAGGCACAGCTTCGAATCCAGGTTGTGCTGCCGCTGCTTTAAGCTCTTGATAGTTCAGTCCTGCGCCTTCAAAAATTGCTTCGGCTGAATCCAGAGTTAACCAGCCTTCAATCTCGTTGAGATCTCCATTTAGGTTCTCTGATTCCAAACCAATTTGAGGGCCTGACCAACTACTGCTTACTACTTCCCAACCATAACCTGCTGGCCCAGTTTCATGCACGATTAATGCTGCGGCTGCTCCTTGTCTTGCTGCTTCTTCATATTTATAAGTCCAACGACCGTAGTAGGTCATAGCATTGCCATTAAAAAGACCTTCATCTTGTGTGGCATAACCGGGATCATTAACTAATATGATGACAGTCTTGTCGGTAACATCTACAGATGCATAGTCGTTCCAGTTGCGTTCTGGGGCGACAATACCGTAGCCAACAAAAACAACTTCGCTTCCCTGAACAGTTACATAAGGAATTTGTTGCTGAGTTCCGACCATCATTTCTTCGCCATAATTAAAGGAAGCCTCGTAGTCGCTACCTTGCAGATAAAGGATGGCGTCGCTAGCAGTAGTTAGCTCTGTCACTGCAACCGATTGAAAATAGGAATCGCCGTTTCCTGGGCCTGCTCCCAAAGCTGTAAATTTGTCCCGTAAATAGTTAATTGTTAACTCTTCTCCGGCAGTTGCTGGTGCTCGACCCCCATATTCGTCTGAAGCCAATATGGAAATGTGCTCATGTAGTGCATCTTCAATGCTGGTAGCACTGCTATTGTTAGAGTTGTTCGTGGAGTTGACAATGCTTTCATTAGAGGGATCGCCGCAGCTTAAAAGTAACAAGCTACTGGCCAAAGATAGAATAAAATTGCGCATCTTCTGTATCCTTAAAAACAGAATAAATCTTGCGGTTTTCTGGAAGGAGGAGCATATACGGGATGCCGCGAAAGTGTCCAGCCTAACTAGGATTTAGATAAGGATAGTTATGATGTTGCCCCGATCGCTGGCGAGATACTGCCTAGCTTATTGATCAAGATATTGAAAACGTTGAATCTTCTTACCATCGATTTCGAAGGTTTCGAAGAACATTTCGATGGGTCTTACCCACAGTCCAAACTCACCATAGAGGGCGCGATAAAGCACAAGCGGCTCCTGTGTTTCGCTATGGTGGACAATGTCGATCAGCTCGTATTCTTTGTCTTTGTAATGGCGATATTTGCCGCGGGGAATGTCAGCAAATTTACTCTTATCCATTAGAAATCTCGCGGTGGAGGAGGTCTGCGTACTCCGGGGTCGAATCCCGGGCCGAAGCGTCCACGCCTGGCATTGCGATCGCCACGGGGCCCTCGGCGTTGAGTAAATTCTTGCGCTACACGTCGTTCTTCATCTGTTAACTCAGAAAACAAAGCAATGGATTGCTCGTGCGATAATTCCTGGTAACGATTACTAGCATTTCGTAACTCTAGAAACGCTGCTCGTAATTCTTCAGCCTTAAAATCATCGCTACGCATTAATTCATAAACAAGGCGTGTGGTTTGAAACATCTCATCACGAATAGGCAGCATTTCTTCGTTACTAGCATCAAGGATTGGAGCTAGTTCTGTCTGTCGTTCTTCGCTTAGGTCGCGTACCGCCCAGCCAATATTCGGTGGAAATGGTCTCAATGGTGCATCACGAAATGCAGATATACGATAAGAAATGCCACCAATAAAGACGAGGTTTATTGCTAGCGAGATAATTAGGATTACTAGAATAAGTTTGCCCCTATTCATCAGACTTCGCTCTCTGATATATCGGTCAAGGCGATCATTGCTAATTCATCTTCCCAATAATCATATTCATCAACTTCGGATGAAATACCAAAGCTATAGTAATTACCTAAAACGATTCCAAACACCAATGGTAAACAAGCCGCAATAGCTGAGCGCCACAGATTGGCGCCGAATTTTTCTGTTGGTACTAGCCAAGAAATCAACTTAACGGTCAATGATTGTTGCCGAAGTGGTAATGCTTGATTCAATACTCTAGTTTCTAATCCGGGAAAATCTGGAATCGCGATTTTGTCCAGACTCTGTTCGAGCTGAGAGTACTCGCTAAGAAGTGCGCGCACAGATTGGTTTTTTGATAGAAAGGCCTCTAGATCTTCTCTCAGATTCTCCGGCCACCTAGCAGAATCTGCACCGTAGACTTCGATTACCTGTAAAAAGTTTTCAAGTTTCATGATTTCAGTTTATTCATATTGTTTACATATGGGGCGATGATGCAGTTGTATCCTCGCCTTTATTATTGTTGGTATCCCTCAGTTGTTTGCGCAATGAGCGTTTCGCTCGAGTGATTGCTGATTCCAAAGCTTTGACAGATACATTCATAATAGCAGCCGCATCCTTGTGGGAGAATCCAGAGTAGTGACACAAAGCTAGTGCGCTACGTTGATTCTCTGGCAAGTTATTGATCGCGTTTTTTAAAATCTGATCCTGTTGCGTTCGAGTTTCGCTTATTTCGTGACTCTCTTGCCAATCTCTTAGGTTTTCTATCGAATCTTCTCCTTCTTCAATATTTTCCAGTGTTTGAATACTTCCATGCTTTCTTAAGTAATCTATACAAAGGTTATGCGCGATTCGATGCAACCAGGTTGATAGTTTCGCTTTTTCCGGTTGCCACTTTTCAGCATTTATCCAAAGTTTTAAAAAAGTTTCCTGAGTTATGTCTTCACTGTCTTTTTGATTTCCTAAAATTCTAAAAGCATAATGACTAATGGATGTGAGATGTTGTTTGACAATAGTCTGATAGGCGAATTGTTCACCATTGCAAACTGCACGCATCAATTCTTCATCAGTCATTAAGTTAGGAGAATTAAAACTTCCTGTCAGATTGTAGGCAGTGATTGTCCTCCGTTCTGTCTGCTAGGTCCACCGCGACCTCCCGGCCCACGGTTTCGGCCGAACCCACCTCGGCGAGGCGGCTCCAATTCCTCGGCATTCAGTACGCCGTCACCATTACGATCCATTCGGTCGAATGTGCCTTCCTGAAATTCTGCTAGAGTTACTATTTCATCGCCATCAGTATCAAAGGCATGAAATTGTTTTGTGATTCGCTCAACCACGCGTTCTCGCATTCGTTCTCGACGCTCATTGTTTTCAATCGCATTCCCGCCTCTGCCCCTGGTTCCAGAGCGTGGCCCCCGCATTGGTCGAGCATTAAGAAATTCATCCAGAGTCAATACACCATTCTGATCTGTATCGAGCCTTGTCATCTCGTTAATGTCACTTTCCTGAAACTCGACGAAACTAATAATGCCATCTCCATTGCTGTCCAGGCTTTCCATGCTTGGCCGTTTCGGTGCACGCTCATCGGCCGCTAGGCTTGTACTGCAAATGCCTGAAAACACTATGCCAATAACGAGTCTTAATTTGTGCATGCTATTTCTCCTGCATTGAAAAGTTAGCTATTTATCTATACGGAACAAACATGAAAAACCGTCGCCTTCTAGCTGGTTGATTTAGATCGTTCCGTGTAAGCTTGTTCGTCCTCTAGCCTCATTTAAATAGAAGAACGGAGTAAAATATGACTCTGCGCAAGAATCTCATCACCTCAATTTTCGTATTGGTCAGTCTGCAAGCAAATTTTGCTATTAGTCAGGGATATATAATGGATCCTAATTGGCCGAAACCGCTACCGGAAGGAATCGAATGGGGGCAGGTGCCAAATGTCACGATTGATGCCGAAGGGTTCATCTATGCATTTCATCGCTCTGACCCGCCGGTATTGAAATTTGACCCTGAAGGAAACTTGGTGGATTCGTTTGGAAGTGAAGTTTGGGTTACTACACCACATGGTTTTCGAATAACACCAGAAGGCAACACGATTTGGGCGACAGATTTCAATGCGCAACGTGGGCACACTATTACAAAAATAGATACGAATGGACGTGTACTACAACGATTTGGAGCTCGAGGATTTAGTGGAGTAGGTCCTCATACTTTTAACGGCCCGGCGGATGTTGCTCAGGCTGAAGATGGTTCTTTCTTTGTCGCAGATGGACATTGGAATAATAGGGTTATTAAGTACGATGCAGATGGTCGGTACTTAATGGAGTGGGGTAAGAAAGGGACTGGTCCTGGAGAATTCAATCTTCCTCACACTATTGTGATTGACCGTCGTGGCAGAGTGTTAGTTGGTGACCGTGCCAATCTGCGTATTCAAATCTTTACCCAAGAAGGTGAGTACATTACAGAATGGGATCAATTTGGCCGTCCCAGCGGCATGTTTATAGATCAGAATGACGTCCTTTATGTAGCCGACTATCAGGAGCTCCGGGGAGTTATCTATGGTAGCGCAGAAGATGGAACAGTGATTGGTTTTGTCGAAGGTTCTGAGCCGGAAGGTATTGTTGTAGATGCAGATGGCAATATATATACCGGAGAGGTAACCGGTGGCGAAGGAGGCGAAGGTCGCATAATTCGTAAATTTATCAAGCAGTAAGCTGTCCAACGGGTCTTCGTTTTGAAGACCCGACCCAGTAATTCTGATAGAATCCCGCCTCTTTTTAGCCGTAATGCGTTCTTTGTAGTTTAGAGAAAAGAAAAGTCTGCTTTATTTGGCAAATCCCCACAAACTGTGAGTGATCAGAAACAATTGCTTCTGGGTAGATTGATTGGATATGGATTTAGGGGAAGAAAAATTAAACGAACACCACCTCGATGAAAAAGAAGTTGTAGATGTGGTGGTGCGCTTCGCCGGAGATTCGGGGGACGGCATGCAGCTTGCTGGAACTAATTTCACTCAGGCCACTGCGCTTTACGGTAACGACTTATCCACTTTCCCAGACTTTCCCGCGGAAATTCGAGCTCCTGTGGGCGCAACTTTTGGAGTCAGTGCGTTCCAGATTTATTTCGGAGCTGAAGATGTAACTACCGCAGGAGATTCTATCGATGTATTGGTAGCGATGAATCCGGCTGCACTGGTTACCAATCTTACGAATTTAATAGATGGCGGGCTAATAATCATCGACAGCGGCGCTTTTACTCTAAAAAATTTGGCTAAAGCCAAATATGAAAGCAATCCATTAGAAGACGGCTCACTCGATGGCTTTAGAGTGTTATCCATCGATATCCATAAACAGGTCTTAGCGGCAGTTGAACCTTTCGGCTTAAGTCACAAAGAAGCTCTGCGCTGCAAAAACATGTGGGCATTGGGATTGGTCATGTGGCTTTTCGATCGTGATCGTAGCTCCACTACAAAAAATCTTAAAACGAAGTTTGCCAATAAACCTACCATTGCGGATTCAAACATTGCAGCATTGAATGCAGGACATGCTTACGGAGAAACAGCAGAACTACCTGCAGGGATTCATGTCTATAAAGTTCCTAAAGCGAAAGTTGCGCCCGGTACCTATAGAAACATCACTGGTACACAGGCTTTAGCCTGGGGCTTGATTGCTGGGTCTGAATTGGCAGATATTGATCTGTTATTTGCATCTTATCCAATCACACCAGCATCAAATCTCCTTCATGAACTGGCGACCCGCAAAGAATTTCGAGTTAACACATTTCAGGCGGAGGACGAAATCGCTGCAGTTTGTGCTGCGGTCGGTGCTTCATTCGCTGGATCGTTGGGTATTACCTCCAGTGCCGGGCCTGGTATTGCTTTGAAAGCTGAAGGCATGGCGCTTGCTGCGGCAGCAGAATTACCATTGGTTGTGGTCAACACGCAAAGAGGTGGGCCTTCTACTGGACTACCTACTAAAACAGAGCAGTCTGATTTTAATATGGCCATGTATGGCCGCCATGGCGACGCACCAATTCCCGTGATAGCCGCATCTACTTCTGTTGAATGTTTCGATGTTGCGATGGAAGCAGTGCGCTTAGCAGTCAAATACATGACGCCGGTTATGTTGTTATCCGATGGCTATTTGGCGAATGCAGCCGAGCCCTGGAAAATCCCGCAAGCGGATTCTCTTCCTTCTTTTACCGTTACTCATTACGACGATCCCGCAGATTTCAATCCTTCGATTCGTAATGAAGAAACTCTCGCTAGAGTTTGGGCAAAGCCAGGCACTCCAGGAATGGAACATCGCATCGGAGGCATTGAGCGTAGTTACGATACAGGGAATATCTCTTACGATCCAACCAACCACCAGAAGATGACTGAGTTGCGCAGAGCGAAAGTCGATGGCATTGCCAAAGACATTCCGTTACAGGAAGTTTGTTATGGTAATGACAGAGGAAAACTCGCAGTAGTAGGCTGGGGTTCTACTTTTGGGGCAATTCATCAGGCAGTTAAGCGCGCAGTAGCAGAAGGATTAGATGTATCACATATTCATGTCCGTTATCTTTCGCCTTTGCCGCGCAATTTAGGAGAGCTACTCTCAAATTTTGAAGCGATCATTATCCCGGAAATGAATACTGGACAATTTATTAAGCTGATTAGGTCTGAATTCTTAGTTGACGCGGAAGGAGTTAACAAAATCGCTGGCCAACCTTTCAAGATTGGCGAAATTTTGTCAGCCATACATAAAAAGTTTAAAGAGATAAGGGAGGAGGTATGAATCAGGCGCTTCCCACATTAACCCTTAAAGACTTTGCTTCAGACCAGGAAGTTCGTTGGTGTCCCGGCTGCGGCGACTACGCAATTCTTAAGGCGATTCAGAAATTAATGCCTGATCTGGATACTCCAAAAGAGAACCAGGTTTTTGTTTCTGGCATTGGTTGCTCTTCCCGTTTTCCCTATTACATGAATACGTTTGGTTTTCATACCATTCATGGTCGTGCTCCGGCCATTGCCACTGGAGTTAAGCTTGCGAACCCTGAATTAGATGTATGGGTTATTACCGGTGATGGAGACGGTTTTAGTATTGGTGGCAATCACATGATGCATGTTTTACGCCGCAATGTTGATCTGCAGATACTCTTGTTCAATAACGAAATTTACGGATTAACGAAAGGGCAATACTCCCCAACTTCTCAAGTTGGCATCCGTTCACCATCCTCTCCAACTGGTTCAATCGATTCTCCTTTATCGCCCTGTTTGGTTGCCTTGGGATCTGGAGGTGCTTTTATTGCTCGATCAATCGATACCGAAGCGAGGCACCTAACAGAAGTCGTTAAGCGTGGACATGAGCATCGTGGCGCTGCCTTCGTAGAAATTTTGCAGAACTGTCCAATTTACAATGATGGAATCTTCGAGAAAGTAAAAGACAAAAAAGTTGCGCCAGATTTTCGCGTTGAAGTTGTTCATGGAGAGCCCCTCACGTTCGGCAAGGAAAATGAAAAGGGAATTACGCTGAATCGCACCAGTCTGCAATTAGAAGTAGTTTCTGTTGAAGGTAATGAGGACAGACTTTTGATTCATGACGAAACCAATAAAACCCAGGCGCAACTCGTCGCTGCAATGGCGGGCCCAGATTTTCCAGTAGCTGTTGGCGTGCTTTATCATGAAGAAAAAGCGTTATTCATTGATGATACACAGACTCAGGTAGAAAAAGCACGAAGCATCAAAAAAAGCTCGTTAGAGGAACTACTTAATAGCGGCCATACTTGGGAAGTCGATTAGTTAGTAAGTTCACTTGAATACAACGACAATCAAATTTCTGTAATAAAGTTACCGCTAAAGTCTCCTTTATTATTTCCGCTGGAATAAATAGTCGCAAATTTTACGGATTATCACTGCTTTCGCTGACAACGAAGTTTTACTACTTGTTCGAGATTTGGGACAAGGCAGTTCTGAAATATGCGTTCCCACTTAACACCCTTCTTTTTATCGACTTTTCTTTGGTTCGCAACGAGGAATATTAGCTAATGCCCATGGCGGTATCGGCTATGAAGTCATTTGCATTGGCAACTAAAAAATCGTAATTCTAATCTCATTTGATGCCTTTTAAACCGCCGTATACAGTAATTCGGATATTTGCTACGCTCGATGCAAATATGCCCCGGAGAGCGCCATGGCACGGAAAAATCCGATTAAAAACAATGATAAACAAACAGTGGATCAACCATTAGATCCATCTAGAAGAAATCTTTTAAAGAGTGCCAGTATAGTCGGCGCTGCAGCCGTCGGAAGCGGAGCGGCGAGAAATGTAATTGCTCAAGATTCTCCTCAATCAAGTGCTACCTCTAGTCCGATTACTCGAGAAGCTTTAGAAGTTCTCACCGCTGAAGAAGCCGAAACTCTTGAAGCGATTTGCGACTGTTTAATTCCTTCTGATGCAAATGGTCCTGGTGCTTATGAGGCCAGGGCTGTTCATTACATCGATCGTGCTCTTGCTAGTCACAATAAGACTGTTCGGGAAAATTACATGGTCAGTCTAGAAGCCATTAACAACTATTCGAAGCAAACTCGTGGCGAACCTTTCTACCGCCTAATAAAGGACCACCAAAATTCAATTTTGGCAGGCGTGCAATCCAATAAAGTGCAAGGTTGTGTACCTAGTGGTAGCGGGTTTTTTAATATGGTGCGCAACCATACTATTGATGGAACTTTTTGTGATCCCTATTACGGTGGTAATCAGAACTTTGTCGGTTGGGACATGATTCGCTATCCGGGTATTCGTTTAAGCGCTTCTGAAACCGATATCGCCCAAGGTGCTGCATTGGAACCAAATCACCAGTCTGCCTACGACCATGACACCTACACAAAAATGGCGAGCAATATGGCCATGAATCAAAGAGGAGGTAAAGGCAATGTCTAAAAACCTTCCTAAAACTGATGTCGTAATTGTAGGAATGGGAGCAGCCGGCGGAGTAGCAGCGCTGCCATTGACCAATGCTGGATTAAAAGTAATAGGAATCGAAGCTGGTGGTTGGTTAAGTCCGCGAGATTTTGCACCAGACGAACTACGTAATGGTGCCCGCAACTGGCCTCAGGCTGTGCAAAAAGCAGCAACTGAGGCGCCGACTGTACGCGCAACATCTGATCAGAAAGCAGTGCAAGGTGGACATCCTATGATGAACGCAGTTGGCGGAACCAGTATGCACTATTGGGCACAAAGTTGGCGATTGAATCCCTGGGATTTTAAAGTAGTCAGTGCAACGCGAGAGCGTTATGGTGCCGAACGCATTCCTGCAGACTCAACTGTTGAAGATTGGCCGTTTGGTTACGAGGAACTAGAGCCTTATTATGAAAAAGTTGAGCATGCTGTAGGTATTTCCGGTCAGGCGGGGAATGTACAAGGCAGGATTAACAACGAAGGAAATATATTTGAAGGTGAGCGCCAAAACGAATATCCAATGCGTCCTCTTCGTGCTTCGCCATTCACGGATTTAATGGGAGAGGCTGCGCGACGCTTAGATTGGAATCCGTTTCAGGGACCTGCGGCGATTACTAGTGAACTTTATGACGGTAGACCGCCTTGTCAGTATCATGGCTTTTGTAATAAGGGTGGTTGTCATGTCCGTTCTAAAAGTTCGACGGCTTTTACTACGATTCCAAAGGCAGTCGATACCGGTAATTTGGATGTAGTCACTTACGCAAGAGTTACCAACATTGTTGCTGATCATGATGGCAAAGTGACTGGTGTGGACTATGTCAGAGGCAATGAAACTTTTTTCCAACCTGCGGACGTTGTGTTGGTTGCGAGCTACGCCTATGAAAATGTGCGTTTATTGCAATTATCCAAGTCGCGCGCTTTTCCTAATGGGCTATCTAATAATGCCGGACAAGTGGGCAAACACTATCTAAGTCATCATCAAGGTTCTCCAGTTATTGCCTTGTTCCAGCGAGATTTACACAACTGGTACGGATTACCTGCTCAGGGTGTGGCGATTGATGATTGGGCTGATGATAATTTCGATCACGAGGGCTTAGATTTTATCGGTGGCGCAAACCTTTGGGTGCATACAGATAGAAAGCCCATGGGTGCTGCGAAAATGAGCACCTTTGGCCTGGTTCGCAATTGGGGATCGGAATGGAAGAAATTCATTATGGAAAACGCCGACCGTTCAAACATGGCTTACATCCAAAAGACGACATTTCCCTATGAAGGAAACTACTTAGATCTAGATCCAAACGTGAAAGATTCAATGGGTTTTCCTGTTACGCGTATCACTGCACGTTATCGAGAAAACGAATTACGGATTGCAGAATTCTCTCAGGACAAGATGGAAGAATGGTATCGTGAGGCCGGAGCTATTGAGGTACAAAGAACAGGATTGGGTAACGCAATGAGTGCGTCTACGCACGCCTATGGTGGTACGCGTATGGGAAACAATAGTGAAACCAATGTTGTGAATAGCTGGGGTTTTTCCCATGAAATTCCGAACCTTGGCGTTCTTGGTGCTTCGGTTATGGGAACCAGTGGTGCGAGGAATCCGACCTTAACTGTTCAGGCCTTGTCCTGGCGAACGGCGGAATACTTAGCGAGCAATTGGCGTTCGATTGCCGGATAAAAAACGCAATTTAATCCTTACAAGCATAGTCGTCATCTATGAGCAGTAGTAATAAGCAAATCATTCCAGTGCTGGATATGTTTCGCCTTGTTGCTGCGCTCTTGGTTGTACTAGTTCACTACGAAATCATTTTTGGGCGCTTCGTAATCTATGGCTCATTGGGAACTACTGCGCTTTCCTGGTTCTTTATATTGAGTGGATTCATCATCGCTTATAACTACCCGAGCCTGGAGGCGCTTCAGGACTATAAAAAGTTTTACACCCATCGTTTTATTCGTATTTATCCAGTTTATTTCCTGTCGGTCTTGGTCTCTGCGCTATTTGTTGCTATCGGATTCAATGTATTGGGCGATCAGTTTTTCACCGAAGTTAGAAGGCCGTTCGAGATTTCTTATGATTTACCAGAGCAAAAAGACAATGCTTTCTGGACACATGCCACATTGCGCCACCTTTCATTCACGCAATCTATAAGTAGCATTGAAACGCTTAAGCTGGTTTTCAATGGCCCGCTCTGGTCATTGGTTTTGGAAGTTTATTTTTATCTAGCCTTTCCGATTTTTCTTTTCTTGCTAAAACCAGTGAAGACTATGCGCAGGATTATTGTCGCATTCATAGCCGGATACATTTTGCAGTTTGCATTGATTCAATATTTCTTGCCTGACGTCGAAAATTACGACGTGATGAATCTCAATGTACCGGTTTATACCAATCCGGCCATTCGCGGCCTTGAGTTTATCTTCGGTATGTTGCTTTACAAAGCTTTTGTGATACTTCCTCCTATTACTACTAAAGAAAAATTAAACCCGATTCCTTTACTGATAATGATTGTGGCTTATTTAGCAATAAACATAATTGGCGAAAGGTACGTCTCCTACCAGTACAGCATGTTCTTTCTGGAAGTTCCTGTAGTCGCTCTATTGGTTTTTTCAATGGCAAGATTTCATTGGTATCCCAAAGGGCTAGCCTACAAATTCTGCCTCTGGGCTGGTGGTATAAGCTATGTTCTATATTGCTTCCATTGGCCATTCATGGAGATGATCCAGCTCTGGGATCTAGTGCCGCAAACAATTCCGTTCCCATTCCATCTTCCTCTAGTAATTATCGTTTTATTGGGAGCATCCCATGTCATCTATAAATGGGTAGAAACACCAATCCGAAAGTGGCTTTATCGACGCCTGGATACAACCAGATCGAGTGTGAATCACTAAATTAAAACGGGAATTGATTTTACGGAAATAAAAACCCACATTTCAGCTTCTCGATCTATCGGTTAGCAATTGTCGAAACAGGGTGTCGCGTTTTCTTGCACGCCAATTGGATCAATTTGAATGGTGGATTCAAGATATACAGCAAGAGGTAGCTCATATGCCTTTTTCAATCCATCTTTTCGAATAAGCGATTAAGGGCGTCTATTGCTCCAGAAGCTAGACAGTATGGGGTATTTATGATTTCATCGATGATCTATGAAAGTACCAGTTAGTAATACTAATTAAAGCAAAAGGTAGAACTATGAAGATTCAATGGCTGCTCCTCGCAATCGCAGTATTCGTCGCAGGGTGTTCACCCGCCGAAAACACAACTAGCGAATCTCAACCGCAACCATCTCAAGTCGCAGCGGCGGCTGAATCCAGTGGTAGCGATATCCCACGCACTCCAAGTGGTCGGCCAGATTTCAATGGTATATGGCAGGCGCTGATGAATGCTAATGATAACCTCGAACCAGCTCCGCCAAAGGCGGCTTATCACCTGGTTCCCGGTGATTTTGTCCCAGTCCCAGGTCCCGAAGTTGTAGCAATGGGTGCTTCGGCAGCCGTGCCAGCAAGCTTTGGTGTGGTTGAAGGTGGATCTATTCCCTATAAGCCGGAAATGATCGCTCGTCGTGATGAAAACCGTGAAAACTGGCTAACTCGGGATCCTGAAATTAACTGCTATATGCCAGGGGTACCTAGAGCGAATTATCAACCGCATCCATTCCAGATCTTCCAGAGTGAATCAGCGTTCTTTATCGCTTACAGTTTCGCTGGCGCGGTGCGCAATGTATTCCTCGAAGACCCAGGTCCTGCACCTCTTGATTCTTGGATGGGTCAGTCTTATGGCTACTGGGATGGCGATACTTTCGTAGTTGAGGTAACTGGCCTTGATGACCGCACTTGGTTCGATCGTGCGGGTAACTTCCACAGCTATGAGCTCAAGGTAACTGAGCGCTGGACGATGATGAGTGAGAACCACATCATGTACGAAGCTACTATGGAAGATCCTCAGGTGTTTGAAGAGCCCTGGACTATTCGACTGCCACTCTATCGTCGTCTAGAAGAGGGTTATGAATTACCTCAATTCAAGTGTGTAGAATTCGTCGAAGAGCTAATGTATGGCCGCTATCGTAAAGGCCGAGAGGCAGAACTTGGTTTCTAGCCTAAAATAGGCTCAAAAGGGCGCGAATTAGCGTATTTCTTCTTGGAAAAACGCCGAGGCGTTGTATAAAATGTAGGTAGATGTACGCTTAACCAAATGTTGAAGCATTCTGGGCGAGGAAGGACTAGTTAAACCTGCGTCAGAATTCTTAGAATTAAGCTAAAAATGGGGTGAAAACTATATGAAGATTAAATTATTGGCTTTAGCAGCTGTAACCGCGGTAGGTGTTGTTGCCATTAAGCCTCCAGCAACCGCGCACCACGCGTTTTCTGCTGAATTTGATGCGAATTTACCAGTTCGCCTAGGTGGCCCGATTACTCGAGTTGAGTGGATTAACCCACACACTTGGATTCACCTGGATAATAATGACCCGGAATCTACTCGTGACCCTGGTCCTTGGATGGTTGAGGGTGGTACACCTAATACGCTACTGCGTCGTGGTATTAACCGAAATTCTCTAGTGCTAGGTACAGATATTGTTGTAACTGGCTATCAGAGCAAAGACAGACTGTGTGAGCCTACTTGTCGCGCTAACGGCCGTGATATTACCTTTCCAGATGGACGTAAATTGTTCATGGGATCCTCAGGCACTGGCGCACCTCGCGATGGTTCAGACGCTTCAGAGCCAGCGCAAAACTAGACTACGTAAGTTTAGTAGGATCTTCTCGAAAAACCGGTTACTAGTGTGACCGGTTTTTTTCGCCTTGAAATTGGGGCGCGATGGCTGCAGGCCAGAATCTAATCAGTAAAATCCTTCGCAGAATAGTCATTTACTATTTGTAAAATCCTCATTTTCGAAGGATTTTGCCTCGAGCTTCTGACTGTCGGTCACCGTTTGAGATTGTTGCCCTTTCGATTTAAATCCGTATTAGGTAAACGGCAATCTGGGAAATTTACGAATCCCATCGATTCGTAAGTCGCGCGGGTAACTTTTTTACCAAAAAGAAGTTTTATCAAGGGAGGATAAGCGTATGCGTAACGCTGCGAATTTTTGAGTGTTTATAGTCTATTGCTGGGCTATTGGATCAATGACTCGAGAATAATCGCCACCATCTCTAAACACTGTTGAATCTACAAAGAAGCCAGAAGCATAAAGTCGAACGACTACTGTGCCTAAACCTCGGTTCTCCCAGAACCAACCGTGGATTCCAGTAAAAGGAGCATGGAATGAACCGGTACGGCTGACATCGTTTCCTTGCTCAAAGCTTTCTGCACCCTCTTCGCCGATTCCTGCTGGTTCGGCATGCATGTCGAAATACACTTCTCCATCTGCTACCCAAGTGAATACCATTGGCGCATCGAGATCCATGGTGTACTTGTATTCCACAGACTGAAAAGGCCCTAGTTCGAATTCCACATAATCAGTACGATGCATTTCTACCTTCTCTTCGAATGGGTTCTCAGCGCGAGAAAGCGCAATTACGCCAGTTAGCTTGCCGATTCCAAGAGGATCAATCCCAAACTCTGCGGGCAGGATTGCAGTTAATAAAATGATTATGCCAACAACGAAAGCCGCGCCAGTAGCTCTAAGAATATTTTTGGAAGAAGGTGCTTGAGTTGCATTAGGTTCAGCCATAACTGCTCCAAGACTAAACAGAAGGTAGAAGCAGATACGCACTCAGTTGGTATCCTGCTAAAAGAAAACCGCCAGTCATTAATACTGTGTTAGTTGCAAAGGCGTGACGTAAATAACTCGCTTTAGTGCGCCACACACTCAATAAGATTAACACTGCTGACAGTGCCAATATCTGTCCGATCTCCACGCCAACATTAAAGCTAATGATGTTAGTTACTAGGCCGTTGTCGGAGATTGTGAATTCCTGCAATTTGGTTGCAAGTCCCAGGCCATGGAATAAACCGAAAATAAATACAGCAATTTTCGTATTCGGTTCAAAACCCAAAAGGCGCTTAAATCCATCGATGTTTTCAAACGCTTTGTAAACAATCGATAAGCCGATAACAGCATCGATGAGGTATGCGTTTACCTGTAAGTCTGCTAACACACCAAATAACAAGGTAATGCTGTGTCCGATAGCGAATAGAGTGACGTATTGGATAATATGTTTAGGTCGATACAGGAAAAAGATAACCCCAACTAAAAATAACAAATGGTCATAACCTGTTACCATATGTTTTGCTCCAAGATACATAAATGGGGCCACTGCTGGTCCATCTATGCCTTGCACAAAGCTCGCATCGGAGCCCTCGATTGTGTGCCCAAAAGCACTAACAGCAAATAAGGCTAAGAAACCTGACGCAAGTGCTTTTAGAATTAGATTTTGACCCTGATTAAACCAGTTCATGATTAATCAGCCGAGGGGTCAACAAAGCGATTGTTAATGTCTGGACTGTAAGCTTGATGACATGCGGTGCAAACTGAATAGAGTTGACCACCCGCGTCAAAAAAATCCTCTTTGTTTTGCGCTGCGGCTGCTTCCATGGCTAGTAGGCCAGCAGTACTGAGTCCTTCTGAATAAATCATCCAGGCATCGTTATCCTCGGCTCTTCCGGGAAGCGCTAGCATGTTTCCGGTTTCTACCACAATCGCAGCCTGTGCTCTTACATAGGCCCATCCGTCATCTGTTGTAGGCCAAAGCTCTTCGTAGCCAGAAGCATCGACTACCCAGCCACCAGAGTCCCATAGAATATCTGACGCTGGCTCAAGAACTAGGGACATAAGTTCTTGTACGTTGAGCTCGGTGTTATAAGTAGTTTCCGTCGCGACTTCTTCAACTGGATCCTCGGAAGAACAGGCTGCCAAACTAGTAATTAGCAGGGCTGACAGGATAGTCCGAAAACTTGCTGAATTGAGCTTTTTCATTGTTATAACCTGAATTTCAATTTGTTTGAGGCGAATCTACCAAGACGCATTTTGGTCGAAAGTGCTGCTACTGCTATGATGCTTAGATGGTGACCGCTTAAAGGCAGTAAAGTCTGCCTTAATTCGTGTTTTTAATCCACTTCTCAACGGTTACAAAGGGTTTAAAAATCGATCCATGTTAGCGAAATTTCAGCGTTTTTCCTTAATGTTGGCCTTGCTCGGCTGGGTATTTACCACACAGGCAGAAGTTCTTGTCCAAGCAACTCCGGATAACGGATTGCAGCCGCGTCTCAGCGTTGATAGTAACGGTGATATTCATCTGCTTTATTTCAAAAAACGCCTGAACACTCCTGCCGCGAGAGAAGGCAATCTTTATTATCGACAATATAACGTGGAAACTGGGCGATTTGGTCTTCCAGTAAAAGTTTCGAGTTCCGCATTTGCAATGCAGACTTTTTCTATAGCCAGAGCATCGATGGCTGTTACTGACGACGGCCGTATTCATGTGATGTGGTATTACCCGAACTCTGCAGAATTTATCTATAGTCGCAGTAACACGGAGCGAACCGCATTCGAGCAGCAGCGATCAATCGTGGAAAATTTCCGAGAGGGAATAGATGCCGGTGGGGACGTTGCCGCTATTGGCAACCAGGTGGCATTGATTTGGGGAGCTGGAGACTTAAGCGCAGAAGATGAGCGCGCGATGTTCGCAAGATTCTCCCATGATTCCGGCGCAAATTTCGGTGAAGAAGTAATGATAAGCAATCCTGATCTGGGAGCTTGCGCCTGCTGTTCGATGGCGGCTGATTATTTAGATGAAAATGAATTGCTGGTTGCTTATCGATCCGCTATCGATGGAATCGGTAGGCACATGCAATTATTAACCATAAGCGGTGTCGGGGAAGAAATAAGTAATGCTTTCTACGGAGCTATGAATGATCAGCAACAATGGGAAGCTTCTTATTGCCCCCTTAGTACCAATGACATTGTGCGCGATGCCGAAGGTCAGCGCTGGTTAGTTTTCGAAACTGAAAGTAGAATCGTTCGAATGAATTTAAGTTATCAGAGTGATATTGCGAAAGTCGCCGAGGCTTTTACAGAAACCCGGCAGAAAAACCCGGCAATCGCTGTAAATAAAGCAGGCCATAGAATAATTGTTTGGGGGGAAGCAATCAGTCATGCTCGCGGCGGTCGCATGAACATGCGAGTTGTGGATTCCACTGGAAACGAGGTTGGTTTTAGCCTAGATCGAGAAATCCAAATTCAGGACTATAGCTTTCCCGCTGCAGCAACGTTGCCAAGCGGCGATTTTTTAGTACTTCACTAGTTATTAGGAAACGGAGGGCGGTTAATCTGTTGTCTGATTAGTTCTTCTTGCAAGTCATCCCATTGTCGATCTGATTGTAACAATGAGCGTTGTTGCTGGCGCCGAATTGAATCTTGCAGCAGGCGTCTTTCAGCATTGGCAGTTTGCTCAAATTCAGATTCTGCGATGCGACGATTCAGTGTACTGGCTGTCTGACTTTGAGAAGAATTTCCGCGCAGGATATTAAATACACTTACCACTGATTCAGTTCTTCTTTGGAGAGCGTTCTCACCACAAGAAAATTCAATTCCGCTGAGAAGATCCACATATTCCCTAGAATCTTCGTTTCTTTCAAGTTCGCCAGTTACGAACTGTTCCCGCCAGGTTTTAAGTACTTCGCAGTTGGCTAAGTAATCAGCAAGCAGTTCTCCATCAACTGATTGGAGAAATTCTTCGCAGCTATTGGTAGCTTGATCAGTGTTTTCTTGCGCTAGATTATCCATACAGGATTTAGCTTTCATATCGAGAAGGGCAAGTGAATCAGAAGCAGCCTGAATTCGAGAAGCAAGAGTAGGTTCCTGAGCAGTTGCAGATGCGGCAATCAGTGCCAGAGTTATGAAAACTAATGAATAGGGCAGAAAAGAATTGCTATTTTTACTCGTAGAGTTCAAAGCGTTGATTCCATTTTTTGAAGCGTTTGCGACAATATTTCTCGAGTTGTTTATGGGAGGAAAACCAAAGCTCGACTCCATCCCAAATCCGTACGTCGTATTCGCAGTAATCATTTGTATACTCCCGGCAAACCCAGGGGCGAGTCTCATAAATACTACAAACGCCGCCTGGTAGCAAATGGGTACAATTCGTATGAACATGCAAAAACCAACCATCAACGTCTTTAAAGATATTGATATTTTCATGGGAAACTTGCCAAAGCAGATAATCAAAATCCTCTTTAGATTTAGGAGTTGGAATTTTTTGGTTAATAGAATTGCAGCAAATTGATTCTTTGCATTTGCGGCATTTCTTGTCAATATCCGCGTTGCTGATTTCAACCGCATCAACAAGTTCAACTTCTTCCTTGGCGTTCATTTTCCGATCCGATAAATAAGTAAAGACAAAGTTGGTGACGAAAAGATTGGCATTCTAACACTACTAACTTGGATGCATGATTAAATTTGGTAATTTTTTCGCAAGTACAATTTTTTTGCTACTTCTGTGTTAAGAGATCATTATGGAGTTTACAATGCGATTAACACGTTGAAATTTTCCAAAGGATGGAATATTAAATTCTATGGGCCAAGGGGGCGAGATTCATGAACAAACGAATTCTAACCACTGCTTTGACCTTTATTTATTTTATCCCTGCTTGTTCAACAGATGAGCCTGTGTCGACTTCTGGATTCTTAACGCCCGAAATTCAAGATTCTGTAATTAGCATTGAGACATTATCAACAAAACCTTGGCTGGTTTCTGGCGGAGACGTATTAGTTGAAGTCAAAGTGATTGGGGATAGTTCTGCAAACGCTCTGCGTGTTGAATTAAATGGAACCGATGTCACTCAGCGTTTTATAGACATTTCGATCAACCGAAAACAAGCACTGCTTAATGGGCTTCCAGAGGGTGACAGCACCTTAACTGCTTTCTTATCTGGAACAGATGATTCTGCTTCGTTAAGAATCACGAATTATCCGTTAAGCGGGCCATTAATCTCTGGCCCGCACGAGGAACCGTTTTATTGTCAGAGTGAAGAATTTAAATTAGTAAGTGGTGAAATGCTGGGAGCATCATTAGACGCTGAATGTAACGTAGCCACGCGAATTGACTATGTCTATTGGTCAGTTGAGAGCGAAGCATTTCAGCCTGTCTCAGCTCTGAGTAGCGATAATCCCAATGATCTCGGGACGATCACTTTGGTAAGCGGTGAAGTACTTCCTTATATAGTTCGAGTAGAAACTGGATCAGTAAATCGTGCAATTTACGAAATTGCCATGCTGCATGATTCTCCTCAAAATCAAATTGATGTCTGGAATCGAAGCCCAGCTTGGAATGGTAAACTGGTTTACACTCACGGTGGTGGCTGTCGCAGTGGCTGGCATCAACAAGGTAATCGAACTGGGGGAGTCATGCGTGAAGGACTATTCGCACAGGGATATGCTGTAGTTTCTGCGACATTAAATGTATTCGGTCAAAATTGTAATGATTTGCTGGCTTCAGAAACTCACATCATGGTTAAAGAGCGTTTTGTTGAAAATTATGGTGTGCCTGAGTACACAATTGCTACCGGTTCCTCTGGGGGTTCCTATCAATCTCATCAAACAGCAGACAATTATCCAGGTGTTTTTGATGGCATTATCGTCGCTGCTAGTTTCCCTGATGTCACATCTGCAACAATATTTACTGTCGCAGACTCTCGACTACTGAATTACTACTTTACCGAAGTAAATCCTGAGTCCTTTACTACAGAGCAGCAGCAGGCGATTGCCGGATATGGTTCATGGGCATCCATTTCAAATTTGGCAAGGGGAGCTGCACGGCTCGATCCAATTTATGGATTCGATACTCTACCGGAGGAGCAGGGCGGTGAAGTTAGTGTAGCTGCACTGGAGACACAGCTTTATGATTCCACAACTCCTCAAGGAATTCGCGCAACAGTTTACGATCACACTGTAAATGTTTATGGACTGGTAGATGATTCTTACATGGCACAGCGACCATTAGATAACGTAGGAGTGCAATATGGTCTAGCTGCTCTGAATACAGGTGCAATCTCACCGCAACAATTTATCGAATTGAATCGCGACATCGGTGGATTCGATCGCGACATGAATCATGTTTCAGAAAGACATCGAGCGGATCCACAAGCTCGCAAGAGAGCACTGGAATCTGGAAGAATTTTAAGTGGAGGTGCTGGCTTAGCTTTTACTCCTATTATCGATTACCGCACCTATATGGATCATACCGAAGGTGGCAACATTCATATGCTTATCCATCAGTTTTCAACGCGTCAAAGAATGTTGAATGCAAATGGTAATGCTGACAATCATGTCATGCAAATAGGTGGGCAGTGGGGATTTAATGAAGAGGCTCCTGACCTTGGTGAACTGTTTATGCAAATGGATCAATGGTTGATCTCAATAAAGCAAGATAGAAGTGATGTGTCGGTCGCCCAAAAAGTAATACTAAACAAACCAGCAAGCCTTAATGATGCTTGTTGGGACAATACTGATGAAGAACGCATTAAAATAGAAGAAGATCAAACTTTTCGTGGAAGTGGCCGTTGCAATGAGCTTTATCCAGCCTATCCTACTCCACGTCACGTTGCCGGGGCTCCATTAGCCAACAATATCGTAAGCTGTCATTTACGTCCGATAAATTCAGCAGATTATGCAGTTGGTTTTACTCAAGTCCAGTATGCAGAATTAAGTGAGGTTTTCCCCGAAGGAGTGTGTGACTGGTCGAAAGGTGATGTGAGCAACGCGATTCATCAAGGAACCTGGGTTTCGTTTGGTCCGTCGCCCATAAATAAATTGTACAATTCCGCAAACTAATACGAGAAATAAACTACCTAAGAGTGCTGTCTGGCTTTTCAAACTTGATAAAAGGGGGAATGTGGTTATACTTTTCATCCATACAAAACAATGACTTAGGCCTCCCAAAGCGAGTTTAATATGCGAATAATTAAATGCTTGATTACCCTGTCGATTGTGCTGCTCAGTACCATGAGTCTCGCCCAAAATTATCAGCCACCACGCACTGCCACTGGCAAGCCCGACTTGCAGGGTTATTGGACCAATGCATCTATTACCACGATGCAGCGCGCAAGAGATCTGACAGACATTGGATTAATAATTCCTGACGATCAGCTTCAGAATTTAACAGTGAGCAACCATCAAAACGTTCGCCAGGCTACTGACGATAATCAGGTGCAAGGTGAATTGCCTGATGGTACTGATTTGCTCCGAGGGCGCGGTTACAACGCGTTCTGGGTAGATCCAGGTACGCAGTTCGGAAACGTTAGAGGCGAGTACCGTAGTTCCTGGATTACCTTTCCTGAAAACGGTCGGATTCCTTATTCAGAGGCAGGCAACGTATTACGCCGTGATGCTCGTGAGCAGTTTTCAGGATATGGCGGCCCCGAGGGGGCACCTCTAGCTGAGCGCTGCTTAATTGGATTCGGCAGTACTTCCGGGCCACCTATGAATAGCGTTTTGTATAACAACATGTATCAAATCGTTCAAACCGATGACTATGTAATGATTCTGATAGAAATGGTACATGATGCTCGCATCATTCCAATTAATGGTGATCACCGGCCGCAAGAACTTGAACAATGGATGGGGGATTCAATCGGCTGGTGGGATGGTGATACTCTGGTTGTGGAAACAGTTAATCTTCATCCGCAACAAAAATCACGTATGATGGCTTCACTATCTGATGAAGGTAAAGTCATTGAACGCTTTACTCGATACTCTGAAGATCAAATTCTATATGAATTCGAAGTAAGCGATTCCGTTTACTATACAGAAAATTGGGGTGGCGAAATTTCATTTAATGCAACTGACACCAAGCTTTACGAATATGCTTGCCATGAAGGCAATTATGGTTTGTCCGGAATTCTTGCTGGCTATCGAAGACAGGAATTGGATATTGCTAATTCACAGAATTAACGCAATAGCGCCCCAGCTGCGTGACATTGCTGTTTTTCCGGTAGTGTGGATTGAACAAACACACTTTTTAGTAAAAATGCGGTTAGGCCATAGAAGCTAGTATTCGACTTAAATAAAAGGGCCATTTGGCCTTTTTCCCACGTTATCCTAACTCTAACACTTGGTCATTCCCATGAGTATGAAGCAGGTCTGCCAGGCTATGAGCGACAACCTCATAATCGCCTCAAGTACAGTCAAAGATTTTAAGAAGTAAGATGCGCCAATGGTAGCAACGGTTAATGACCAGTTCCCAACTCTAATGAGTTAAGGAATAGATCAGGTAATTTATACCGAGCTGGTAGGCTGAGTTTGCATATTCGGTTGGATACCAGCGGTCGTATGTGTGCTCCCAACCATCACCCATATCTGAATTCCAATTAATTAGCACCATAACTCTTCCATCGTCATCCAAGATGGCGTGGTTACTCGCAGTGTTCATGCCAGCTTGACCAAATCCCTGGCGCCCACCTCGGCCAGGAATCATTTGCGGTCCATCGATATCATAAAAGGTGTGGAAAATTTCATGATCCGGTTGCAGTTCAACTAACTGACGATCTGGGAATATCCTTGAGAAATCTGCATAGAAGGCATCCCACTGTCGCTGCCCCCAAAAATCATCGATGAGTAGAAAGCCGCCTCGAAGAAGATATTCGCGCAGATTTTCTGTTTCTTGGGGCGATAGGGATAGGCCGCCATTACGGCCCATTTCTAACGCATAAAGGAAAGGATAGTCGAAGATTTCTTCAGAATCGAAACGCAGGATAATTGGTTGGCTCATGACTCTCACATTAGTGAGGCGTGCCACTCCCCGAAGGAAGTTTTCATCGGAAGCTGGGAAATCTGTGGCCCATGGACCACCGTACCAACCGCCATCGTAGTAACTGTCGTACTGCACTCTGACAAACGCGAATTCTCCGGCGATGTCGTATAGGTCTGTATTATCTTCCTGAGCATTGACCGTTGGAAGCACAGTCAACAGAGTGATAGCCAATAAGCTGCACAGGTTTTTCATCATGATTCCGCGTTGAATCGATTAATTTCCTTGCTAGTTTGTATCGACAAGCCCAATAGATCAAGTTATTGTCAGAAATGCAGTTCAGCATGGGTTTCAAGTCTATGAAACGACCATTCTTCAAGGTTCCTTTCCTTATAAGTGTAGTCATTTTGTGTCAGCCTTTTCTGGTTAGTGGGCAGACCGATAAAGTCTCTGTTAGCAATGAAACCGTGCGTGATTTACAGCGCTATCAAGAGCAATTCGAAGACTATGAATCTGAGTTTGGCCCATTCGACGATCGTTTGCTTGAGCCATTGGCAAGCATGATCAATTTGCAAGTCGAGCAAGAAAATTTTGCAGAAGTTGCTGAACTTCAATCGCGACAACTATCAATCATGCGCACGAATTTGGGATTCGAAAACCCTGAATTAATTCCTCTTGTGCGTTCAATGATTGAGATTCAACAGGTTCTAGGCAATTACGAAGCTGTTTCTGATCATCTGGAACATATTCGTTTCCTAGTCTCGTCTAATTCAGGCACTCAATCAGAAGAACTTTTGCACGCAATAGAGAATCAAGCACATTGGTTGCTAGCAGGATTCTATTTAGGGGAAGAAAGAAGACAGTCTGACAAGATGCTCGACGCGCGGGATTTGTATCGCGAAATGTATAATCTCGCTGAAGATATCTATGGCGAAAAAAATCCACTCCTTTATCCCTGGTATTACAAACGAGCATACAATCTAAGCTTATTAGTTCAGTTGCTTAACACTGAGGATAATTTATCCAGCCAAATATTACGTGATTTAGTTCGATTAGATGGGCCTACTCTTTTAGAGCATGGTCGTCGGGGAGGGGTTATCAGTAGCAGCCCTTTTATCGGGCTAGGCAGACAAATAGCAGTAGTAGATGGAGATGCTGTTTTAGGAGAAGGATATTTAAGACAGGGCCTGGGTTTTATAAATGACATTTTGGATATTGCCGTGGAGCAAGGTGATTTAGAAGCGCAAGCCATGGCGCAAATTTACCGTGGTGATTTTAATGTCTTGATGGAACGAAGTTCGGGCAGGCGACAATACAATGAAGCTCAGGGCTTGTTGTTGCAAGCCGGAATTTCTCAACAAGAAATTGATGCCTTTTTCCATCTACCAATGCCATTGCCTGTTCCCGAGTTTTATTCTCGTTTCTCCGATCTCGTTGCCTATCAACAAAGCATCATTGGCGAAGTAGGAAGCATGCAAGACGGAGTGCTGCACCTCGGTACCTTTCGAGCCTGGCATGAAAATGCTCGTGCTGTATTAAAACCCGTAAGCTCTGATCCTTTGCTTCGAATAGGGCTGCCACAATTTCAAGTGGACTTGAGTTTTAATATAAGTTCTCGCGGAAATGTATCCAGGGTAGATGTACTCAGTTCAATTCCGGAAGGCAGAAGGGTGTCAAGAGAAGGTGCACGAGCAATTCGCGAAATAAAGTTTCGCCCTTTTTATGATGGCGATCGTGCTCGACGCATAAGGGATGTACAAATAAGATATTTGTTTGCGCAGCAACAATAATTACAAAGCTTTGCTGTGTGGCACTTTCGCTTTTCACCCGCCATACTGGGCATTAGTTAGGCCGGTAAATATTAAGGTAAATACAGAGCCCCCAGGCCAATGAGAAAATAATGGCGCGCTTTGGTAAAAGAATGCAATTCAAATTTTGTGCGGCAGCTATACTTTGGTTAAGTGCTAGCATTGGTTTATCCCAGGGGTCTCAGTTTTTAAGGACCGAATACGGCTATCCTAATATTCAGGGAAATTGGACCAATCCGTTTCAAACCCCGCTGGAGAGACCTGCAAATTTGGGCAACAAACGTGCGTATTCTGCGATTGAGGCAAAAGCTTTAGTTGATCGCGCAATCTCAATGGATAATGAGCGCCGTGCGCCGATCGATCCCAATCGTTCAGCTCCAGAGGCAGGAGGAAGAATTAACAATCAGGCGGATGGAAACTTTGAAGTCATGCCGATAGAAATGGCCACAGTGAATGGAGAGTATCGAACCTCATTTGTTATTGAACCAAGTAACGGACGCATTCCGTGGAAAGCGGATGGAAAAGATATACATCTAAAATGGCGGGAGCAAGGCAAGTTAAGGTTTGATGGGCCAGAAGGACTGACCCCTTTGGATCGTTGCTTAAATCCAGGTGCCCAACTTCCATTGATATACATTTTTGGTGGTGTTGGTCATGCGTTGGGCAATCCTGCGGGGGATAATCCTGTTCGCAACATTCAGATTGTGCAGAATAAAGACTATGTCGTAATGCTTGCTGAGTATTTTAGTTTGGTGCGCATAATCCGGATAGATAGTGAATTTAGACCGGAGCAAGGGAATAAGTGGATGGGCGATTCTATAGGCTATTACGAGGATAATTCTCTAGTGGTCCATACTCGGCACTTCCGGCCAGAACAATCAATTGGTCCGCTTCGCTCCTCTGAGGCTTTTGAAGTAAAAGAAGTATTTACAAGTATTAGTGATAACGAAATTCTTTTCCAATACACAATCACAGATCCCAATATTTATACTCAGCCTTGGACAGCTGAGATTCCTTTGCAGCGCATGAAAGATGGGTTATTACTTTATGAATATGCTTGTCACGAGGGAAACTATTCCATACCCTCCATGTTGCGAGCCGCACGCATGGAAGAAGCGGGACTACTCTAAAGAATACCCCATGAAAATTGTCGAAGGGTATCGCGTGGTTCCTAAAATCTAATAATTAAAAAGGAACAAGCCATGAGATTTGCCAGATGCCTCTCTGCATTTATAACTTTCGTCTTTGTTTTTACATTTTCTGCACAAGAGCGACCATCAATAGAAACCAACGAAGATTTTCATCGAGCGATGGAAGAACTATCCAATTGGGGCCGTTGGGGGCCAGAGGATGAATTAGGTCAAGCGAACTTTATTACTCGGGAAAAAAGGGTTCAAGCTGCAGGTTTAGTCCGCGAAGGAATAACAGTTTCACTAGCGCATGATGTGGTGCAGGAAGATGCAGTAGATACTTCAGCTTATTTAAATCGTGAAGTGGTAAGAGTTTCTCCAACTGGAGCTTCTGATCGTTTGTCTTATACCGGCAGCTACCACGGAACAATTCATAGTCATCTTGATTCGCTCGATTGTCATATCATGTATGAGGGCAATGGCTATAACGGAGTTAGCTTCGAAGAGGTGGAGGCTGCTAATGGTTGTCCGCGTGGAAGTATTTATGCACACCGCAATGGAGTGATTACTCGCGGTATTCTGTTCGATGCAACATTATTACCCGGGAGAGCAACAGACGAAGGTTGGTTAGAACCCGGCACGGCGATTACTTATGACGATCTAGTCGTGCTGGAAGAAATTCAGGGAGTGCAGGTAGAAGCTGGAGATGTCATTTTATTGCACACGGGAAGATGGAAAAGGAGAGAGGCGCTAGGCGCTTGGCCGACTTCAGAAGGGGTAGCGGGCTACCATGCGGATGTCGCATACTTTCTAAAAGATCGCGGTGTGGCAATGATTGGCCACGACATGTGGAATGACGTTGCGCCCAGTGGTGTCGGAGATATTTCCCTTCCACTTCACAGTCTGGCGCTCGTATCACTGGGCGTATCTATTTTTGATAACTTGGACTTTACTGAAGTGGCAGAAGTGGCTAAAGAGTTAGGCCGCTATGAGTTCTTGTTTATGGCGTCGCCCTTACGCATAGAAAAAGGTATGGGTTCGCCACTCAATCCAATTGCAACTTTCTAGAACTAGGAACCTCTTTATTTTTATTGGCCATGACTTCAAAGGAAGGTATCTGGTATCAGCAGGAATTTAGGCTCTATTTAGGGTCAACCGCATTTTCCGGTATTGCATTCGCAATGCAGCAGTTACTTCTCAGTTGGATTCTAATTGGAATTCTCGAATTACCGGCGACTCAAGTTGGAATCATTCAGGCAGCGGTCGGTATCCCAGGGCTATTTGTTATGTTATTAGGCGGCGCTCGCGCCGACGATCGTGATCCCCGCAATCTCCTCATCAAGGTTTACTCATACTCACCGTTATTTCCTCTGTTTCTTATCTTAGTTGTTAATTTTGATCATTTATCGATATGGTCGGTACTGTTGTGGGGATTAGGAATGAGTTTTTGTGTTTCCTATTCCAGCCCGGCGCAACAAGCTATTTTGAATAGAATTGCTAGCAGCGATGTTCAAAAAGCAGTATCAGCCGCGACCGCTATTTTCTTTGTGGTGCAAATGCTTGGACTTGGAGTTGCGGGAACAATGGATGAATTGGGTCTTGTTCCTGTTCTAAGTTTCCAGGCAGTGTGTGTCGGATTAGGTGCATTAGCGGTAAGACGATTAAATCCACAACCACCTTCAAATCCCACTACAGAATCAGCAATGACTAACATTATTGCTGGATTAAAAGCAATCTCTCAGCAGAAAGTAATCATGCAAACTCTGCTGATAAATTTTGTGTCGAGCATTTTTAATGCCGGTGCGTTTATGACGGTCTTTCCTTTTATTGTGAAACGCATTTATGAAGGAGATGCATTATTACTTTCATTTCTGATGATAGTTTTTTATGGTGGCGCGACGGCGACTAATTTCATCATGATTCGGGTGATGCCGATCATCAGACCTGGAAGAATTTTCCTCATTATGCAGTTAACAAGAATGATTATACTGGGGATCATGTGGATCCAACCTTCATTTTGGATCTTCGCCTTGGCCGCAATTGCCTGGGGCTTAAACATGGGAGTAACCACCACATTGGCTCGTACTATCGTGCAAGAGTCTGCGAGCGAAGAATATCGAGCTCGCATCATGTCTGTGTATAGTCTCGGTCTTATAGGCAGCGCACCTATAGGTGCATTAATTCTTGGTTGGATTATTGAGGCATTCGGAACTGTTAATGGCCTAGTTCCCGCCATGATGATTTCGGTAATTTTGTTCTTTTATGGTGTTTTTATGACGGGTGTATATTGGTATGAATCTCCCACAACAACTGTGTCTCCAGCGTAATATAAATAGTTAGTCTATATTTATATGACGATAAATCACTGGATTCTATTCCGCAAAAGAGCGTAAGCTCGAATAAAGTATTCACTAATAGAAGGAGGCGGAATGAAAACTTTAATTCGTTTCAGCGCCCTAAGTTTAATTGTATTTCTCAGCACCTGTGCTCCCATATCTACTCTGGATCTGGAGGTATTAAGAGCAGCGGAAATAAATAATTTCCGTGCACCTCAATCCGAAGTGCTTTCTACTGGGCAACCGAGCGCCGACCAACTTCGAGTCATGGCCAATTCTGGTGTTAGACACATAATTAGTTTGCGACCACAAGAAGAAGATACTGGTTTCGATGAACAGGCGGTAGTTGAATCTCTAGGGATGACTTTCACCAGAATTCCTGTCTCCGTAGCCGAAGGTGGTATTAACATCGAGAACGCTCAGTCTCTGCAAGCTTTGCTGGATCAGTATTCTGGTGAGGGTGTAGCTGTGCACTGCGCAACAGGAAATCGAGTTGGTGCACTTATTTCAGTAGCTGAATTTGCTGACGGTAACAATATTGATAGTTCTATATCGGAAGGTGCGCGTTGGGGTATGACTTCAGAGCGGCTGCAAGGCATAGTCAGAGAATCTTTAGTAGATAACTAAACCATCTAATGATGTGCCTAGGGACCCGTAGACACTAGAAAGGGATTTAACTTTTACTCGGATTCTCAGCTCCTAGGAATCGTAAAGACCTATGCCGATCGGGTTGACTGCAGTTATTTTGTTCTTGCTGTTGCAATCGCTGCAGTTGTAAAGTTTGTAAACATTCTCGGCAAAATGAATCTTGAGTTCCTGGCATTAGTCGGATCTACTTCAGCGATCCTCACCAATGTTATGTGGGGGTCCTTTCTACTATTTTGTGGTCTTATTCTGATCAATAAGATAGCAACCGGGGAATCATCAAAAATCGAGGCGCGGTTTGGTGAAATTTGGTCTTATTTCTTTATTCTGTTTAACACTTTTGACATGCCGTAGTATCGATACCGCTGATTGGCCCGCGAGTCTTCCTTCTCAAGACTATTTTGTCGAAGCCTATGAGGCAGATGCGGTTAACCAGGAGTTGCAATCCAGGCAGGAATATCTGCAATGGATCCTGAGCTTTTACGACGGAACGGTTGTTGCGCCAACTGGGTGGGAAGCAATGCAATCGATGGTGGTGCAAAACGCTGCGCCGGAACAAAGGTCAAAGCTCAATGCGCAGTTGTTTGAGCTAGGCGGGCAAATAGCTGCGGAATGGGCAAAAGAAAATTCAGGCAGAGCCATAGATAGCCGCATGCTGAGTATTTGGGGTTCGGTACTGCAGTTAGTGGCGGGACCTGAGCAGCTTTATGCTGCGATTCAGCTAATAAGAGCCGATACTGAAGGTTTATTGAATCGAGAATTGCTGGGTGATGAAATAAATGACGCCCGCTATGAGGAGAGGCTCGGACTGCAGCTTTTTGGTGATTTCTGAGTCATCTTATCCAATATTTCTGCAATTCCATCGTTTGAATTCTTGACTTCAGGGCATTTGGCCTTATATTTGGTCCGACCAATTCGGTCTGACCAATTTTTTAGGTTTTCGAATTTCCCTATGGCCACTGCAAACTCGATCAGTTACGAGATCGCTACTAATTTAAGGACTGATATTCTCAGGCAGCGCTACCTGAGCGGCGAGCGATTACCCTCGGAACGCGATCTTGCCTCACGCTTCGATGCCAGTCGTGGCGCGGTGCGAGAAGCTATATCTCAGCTTGAACAGTCCGGTCTAATCGAAGTTAAACCTGGTGGGGCTCGGGTTAAACCTATCGAAACGGCATCGATCTCAGTATTAGGCCCATTAATGACGCTTAATGAAATTCCAGATACTGCATTAGTAGATCAATTTCTGCAGACCTTTGGCGCACTTTCTGCCTTGAGCGCTAGAGAAGCGATCAATCATGCTAGTGACGAAGATATGAACCTTTTGAGGCAAATGGTCGTATCGTTAGATAATCAGGCAAAAGACTTTGAAACCATGCAGCCCCAATGGCGAGAACTTCTCAAAGAGCTGGCAGACATTGCTGATAACTTGGTGGTTCAGTTGATCAGTAACGACCTAAAGGCTCACTTTGTCGAGCAAATGGTGCGGCTTGGATTGGTGCCGGAACTAAGAAAGAAAATAGTGAATGAGGTGCTTTCTTCTCTAAAGCAAGCTGTTGCTAATCGTGACGGCGATTTGGCACATGCTTCAGTTCAAAAATACTTCGATGAGATGAGAGGAGCAATTCATAAGCTGGTTGATGCGCAGCAGAAGCTGGCCGGGTGAGGAGAAATACACATATACAGCGTATGTATAGTATGTATAGACGGAAGGAAGACTAGAAAAAATGTCTATGCTTGAAGTAATAAACTTATTAATCGAAACTGGAGTGTTGTAGTGAAACAGGTATTAGCACCAATAGTAATCTTAGGGGGATTTGTAGCAATCGCCTTCTATATGCTTCGCACTCCAACTACAGTCGATGAAGTTGCTCCAGAAGTCATCCCTGTTGCAGTGAGAATCCAAGAAGTTGCATTAAGTTCGGTTCAGCTGACTGTGGAATCTCAGGGTAAAGTACAAGCAGCGCAAATAGCTAACCTTTCGGCTCCGGTGGCTGGGCCAGTGGCGTGGATTTCTCCAACTATGGAAGCAGGCGGTTATGTCACAGAAGGAGAGACTCTCCTTCGACTCGAAACCAGCGACTATGAAACCATGCTTGCTCGAAGCAGAGCCACTATGCAACAAGCCAAAGCTGAAGCTGATCACGCTGCACGGGAATATGACCGTATGAAGGAACTGGCGGAAGAAAGATTAGCTAGTCAGTCTCAATTACAGGACACCCAGCGGCTGGCGGAAGTAACAATTGCTAGATTGGCGGACGCAGAAGCGAATTTTAATCAGGCTGAATTAGATCTTCAACGTGCAGAAATTAAAGCACCCTTTGATGCGATTATACAATCACGTGATGTTGAACTTGGTCAGTATGTGAACCGAGCGCAAAGTGTTGCTGTCCTCTACGGAGCACAAGAAGTTGAAGTACGAGTTCCATTGGCAATCCGTCAGCTTGGTTATCTTGATATTCCTCTCGGATTAAGGGGCGAATTATCCGAGGAAGAGGCGCCAGATGTCTCTTTAATTGGAGTATATGGTGGTGAAGAATTAATGTGGCATGGAAAATTGGTACGGATCGAAGCGCAAATTGATCCTAATAGCAATACTGTGCAGACTATTATCCGTGTAAATCAACTCCAGGCCGTTGATTCAAAAGCTCGTGTCCGCAGTATTCCGCTTCCAATTGGTCTTTTTGTCGAAGCGGATATTGCTGGTAAACGACTGGATAACATAATCGCTTTACCGCGTTCAGTTATCCGAAATAATAACCAGGTACTGGTGGTTGATGTAGAAAACAAAATGTATTTCCGTGATGTTGATATTTATCGATTGGAAGAGAATCGAGTACTTATTAGCGGTGGCTTACTTCCTGGAGAGTCCATAGTCACATCTCCTATCCAAGCGGTGGTAAACGGCATGAGTGTTCAACCCATCGAAGAATCCATTATCTAAGGGACATTGATGATGCGAACTCCTATTTCTTGGTTTGTCCATAACCCTGTTGCCACAAACCTCATGATGATGATCTTCCTGGTTGGAGGCTTCATCTCTTATCTGAATCTAAACCAGGAAGAATTTCCAGATATTGACTTTGGAGTTATCCAGGTGAGTGTTGCTTATTTGGGCGCAACCCCAGAGGAGTCGGAATCAGGTGTTTGTTTGCGAATTGAAGAGGCGCTTGAGATCGCTGAAGACATCGAGAGATTGACGACCACTGCGCGCGAAGGCGGTTGTGACGCGACCTTACAGCTCACAACAGGAGCAGACCTGAATCGTGTTCTCAATGATGTCAAAGGAAAGATTGATGCGATCACTACATTTCCATTAGAAACGGAAAAGCCAATCGTACGTGCTTTCAGCAGCATGGGAAACGTAATGACTATGGCCTTAGTCTCAGATTCTGATGACCGTTACTTAAAAGCGGTAGCTGAGGAGATTCGAAACGACATAATTGATCTAGACGAGGTGTCAACAGTCAACATTGAATACATAAGGCCCCTTGAAATCTCCATCGAAGTTCCTGAACTGGTGCTGCGTCAATATGGACTTACCCTAAATCAAATATCTCAAGCTATCGACCGTGCTTCGTTGGATTTGCCAGGCGGAACCATTCGTTCTGATTCAGGAGAAATATTATTACGCACAAAAGGTCAGGTTTACACGGGAGACGAATACGAAAAAATCATCGTACGATCATTCCCTGATGGGACCCAACTTACCCTTGGTGAAATCGCCACCATTCGTGATGGTTTTGAGGAGGGTTATCTCGACGCCCGCCTTAATGGCTCTAACGCAGCTATCATCGATGTAATAAGAGTTGGGGAAGAGGATATCGTCAGAGCAGCAAGAGAGGTACGAGCCTGGATGGACTCTGCCAGTTTAGACTTGCCTGAAGGCATGACCTTGAATGTTATTACTGATTCTGCGATCGCTACTCAAGATCGAATCGCCACAGTGGCCAAGAATGCCTATACCGGATTAATGCTGGTGCTCGTAATTTTGGCACTTTTTTTAAGATTCAAACTTGCAATATGGGTGGCGGCCGGAATCCCTATTGCAATAGCTGGGGCTTTGTCGCTATTTCCAACTATTGGGCTTACCATTTCTTCCCTAACTGTTATGGGATTTATTTTGGTGCTAGGGATTGTTGTTGACGATGCAATCGTAGTGGGAGAGCGAATTCATTCTTATGAAAGGAAAGGTTATAGCAAAGATGAAGCAGCTATCGAAGGAACCTTGGAAGTTTCGGTACCTGTTATTTTTGGTGTATTGACAACAATTGCAGCATTTTTGCCAATTTTGTTATTAGAAGGACAGATGGGCTCATTCTTTAATGCTATAGGAGGCGTAGTCGTTTTTTGTCTTATCGCTAGTCTTATTGAGTCTCAGTTAATTTTGCCAGGACACATTGCTCATCGAAAAACCGAAGGCTATTTCGGTGAGAACTGGCGAATCATTAAAATATGGCAAAACTTTCAAGGCAGAATCGCTTACGGTATGGAATATTTTGCCGAGCATGGTTATCGCCGTGCACTAAAATTCGTATTGAAATATCGTTATGCGGCGTGGGCTACTGCAACAGGGGTAATCATTGTAACAGCCGCTCTCTTGTTCAGTGGTCGCGTAATTTTTCAATTTATGCCTAGTGTCGAGGGTGACGTAGTTTACGGCACAATTCAGATGCCGCCAGGCGTACCTTCTCAAGTGACACAGGAGGCAGTAGGCATTATCGAAGCTAAAGCTTTGGAAATAGTCGATGAATTAGAAGCTGAACTAGTCGACTTAAAGGCAACCGGGCGAGCACCCCAAACCACAGATCGAATAGTTGATTCTGTGCTAACAATTATTGGTGGCAGCGCGCCTCGGGGTGGGCCAGCAGGTGTGGGTCGGCCTAATGCTGGGTCCAGTAATCAGGCTGAAGTAGTGTTATATCTGACCCCATTTTTTGATCGAGGTGAGATAAGTTCCGCTGAAATACGGGATCGCTGGCGTGACAAAGTGGGAACCATACCCGATGCGTTAGAATTAACTTTTGTATCAGATGTTTTTTCTGCGGGAGATGCAATAAATTTTAGATTGGCAGGTCGTAATGAAGAAAATTTAAAGATTGCGTCAACTCAATTGAAAGAAGAGTTAGCGCGTTATCCTGGAGTATTTGATATAACAGATTCCTTTAGAGCTGGAAAGCAAGAGGTTCAGATTGAATTATTAGAAAGAGGTAAGACTCTTGGACTGACGCTAAATGATATTGCTACCCAAGTACGGCAGGCTTTTTATGGTGCTGAGTCTCAGCGAATTCAGCGAGGTACCGACGATATTCGCGTCATGGTTCGCTACCCAGAGGAAGAACGCAAATCACTTGGTAATTTAGAAGAGCTAATGATACGAACTCCGTCCGGTGCTGAAGTTCCATTTTTGAGTATCGCCGATTTTTCACTAGGTAATAGCTACTCGAGTATTAATCGTCAGGATGGACGCCGTATTATCACAGTCCGTGCAGATGTGGATAGAACTGTTGTTACTCCAGATGAAATTCAACGCGAAGTTATTAATAAATTCCTTAATCCATGGGAGCGTGAATTAGATGTAGAAATGGTCATAGGTGGTGAAGGTGAACAAAGGCTAGATTCTCTATCGGAGCTTTATTCTACTTTCCCGCTTGCAATGATGGTGATATTTGCTTTGCTTGCTATACCACTTAAATCTTACCTGCAGCCATTAGTAATTATGAGTGTAATTCCGTTTGGTGCTATAGGTGCAATCTGTGGTCATTTTATAATGGGGGCAGATCTTGTCTTCTTTTCCTTATTGGGGATCATTGCGCTAAGTGGCGTTGTGGTAAATGCCAGTTTAGTTTTGGTCGTATCGATAAACAGAATGCGGGCAGAAGGCGTCGGAATGGTCGATGCAGTTTCAAAAGCTGGCGAAATGCGATTTCGCCCAATTGTTCTGACATCGATTACAACATTCATGGGATTGGTTCCATTGATTATCACTGCGAATCCTGCAACTTTCTTTATTATCCCAATGGCTATCTCGCTAGCTTTTGGTGTTCTATTTGCCACAATTATTACGTTGTTTCTGGTGCCGAGCTTATATCTGATTCTGCATGATTTTATTGGTCATAATGATAAGGCTGAGGAAAGGGCACTGGCTTACCAGCACTAACAATATAAAGAGAATTGAGAAAGGGGCAGATGTTACTAACAGATGCCCCTTTTTTGCTTTAAAGTTCTGGCCAGGGGAATATGTCTATTGGTGGTACATCCAAATTGATTTCATTGCCTCGGGCCATGACAAAAACAGGCTGCAGTAAAGCAGAAATATCATCAAGAGGGTTGCCATTATAGGCAACGATATCTGCGTCTTTGTTTGCTTCGATAGTTCCAGTTATGTCGGTAATGCCGATGAGCTCCGCGGAATTGATGGTAGCGGATATGAGAATGTCCCGTTCACCGATTCCAGCTTCATTCATCAAAACTGCTTCATAAGCATTAGTACCGTGGTCATTCACACCAGCATCGGTACCATACGCGATTTTCACACCGGTTTCGTATGCTATGCGCAGTGCATTACGCATAATAGGGCCTACTTCTAACGCTTTTTGCCGGACCTCTGGTAGGTAAAAATCTGGCCGCTCTGAGGCGATTCTTTCAACAGTGTGACCAGCGATCAATGTCGGCACAAGGTAAGCGCCAGTCTGCACAAATAGGTTTGCCACTTCTTCATCGAGATAAGAACCGTGTTCGATTGAATCAACGCCTGCGCGAAGCGCTGCTATCATTCCAGTCTTGCCATGAGCATGTGCCGCTACTTTGCGTCCCATAGCATGAGCTGCTTGAACAAGAGCAATCTGTTCTTCGTCTGTAAATTGTTGTTCGGTGCCTGTAGCCGTTATGCTGAGCACACCGCCGGTGGCTACATACTTTATATGGTCGGCACCATACTTAATCTGCGTGCGCACTGCACGTCGACACTCAGAGATTCCATCGCAGACGCCAGAATGGGGCTCTGGGAAAACATCATCTCTGAATCCGCCACCATCGCCATGACCTCCAGTTGGTGTTATGCCCTGACCAGATGCTCTAATTCGGGGGCCCATAACGACCCCTTCATTAATTGCATCCCTTAGCGCAAAAATTGCATTACGATCACCGCCGACATTACGAATCGTAGTGAACCCTGCGCGTAGGGTACGCATTCCAAATTCAACTCCCAACAGGGCACTAAATTCTGATGTGCGAGTGACGGCAATTTCCCTTCGGTTAGGTTCTTGCTGACTAAGAATATGAGTATGGGAGTCAATTAGTCCGGCCATCACAAACTGATTACTCAAATCGATTACCTTTGCACCATTAGTGCCGCTAACTTCTCCCGGCTGAATAAATCCTTCGCGAACCTCTTCGATAATATTGTTGCGGACTATAATGCTTTGCTGGGCGGAAACTGCTTGCCTGGCATCGGCCAGGAGTGTTCCAGCGTGGATAATCTTAACTTCCGTAGCAACCTGAGCAAATAAGTTGGCGCTTACTAAAAATGAAGAAATAAATGTCAGCAGAAGAATGCGAGACATGATAATTAACCTCTCGATTGTTTTTATCTGAGACT